>CAYXIM010000016.1:0-23761 GCA_964465385.1 uncultured Oscillospiraceae bacterium | reverse complement strand
TTGCGGCCCAGAGCCAGCTCGCCATTGTCGGTCGAGGGCCCATCAGCAATGATGTCTCCAGCTTCAACCGTATCGCCCTCTTTGACCAGCGGCCGCTGGTTGATGCAGGTACCCTGGTTAGACCGGCGGTATTTGACCAGCCGGTAGGTGTCTTGGGTTTGCTGGTCCACCCGAACCACGATGCGGTCGGCACTGACAAATTCGACCACGCCGGCCTGCCTGGCCACCAGACAGACGCCTGAATCCTTGGCAGCCCGGTGTTCCATGCCTGTGCCGATAATCGGTGATTCGGTCTGGATCAGCGGGACAGCCTGGCGTTGCATGTTTGATCCCATCAGGGCCCGGTTGGCATCGTCATTGCCCAAAAAGGGAATCAGGGCGGTCGCGACCGAGACCAGCTGCTTGGGTGACACGTCCATCAGATCAACTTGTGACGGGTCAACCTCTAAAAACTGATCCAAGTAACGGCAAATGATTTTTTTGTCCAGAAAACGGCCCTTTTCATCCAGGGGTTCGTTGGCCTGGGCAATGTAATAGGAGTCCTCTTCATCGGCTGTCATATAGCGAACCTGGTCGGTGACCACACCTTTTTTTCGGTCATAAACACGGTAAGGTGTTTCAATGAAGCCATAGCGGTTGATCCGGGCGTAGGTGGCCAGCGAATTGATCAAGCCGATGTTGGGCCCTTCCGGTGTTTCGATCGGGCACATCCTGCCATAATGTGAGGCATGGACGTCACGGACTTCAAAGTTGGCGCGCTCCCGGGACAGGCCGCCGGGCCCAAGGGCCGACAAGCGCCGCTTGTGGGTCAATTCTGCCAAGGGGTTGGGTTGATCCATAAACTGGGACAGCTGGCTGGATCCGAAAAACTCCTTGATCGCAGCGCTGACCGGCCGGGTGTTGACAATCATTTGCGGCGTTGCAGTCGCAATGTCGCTGAGGGTGCCCATGCGCTCACGGACCACCCGTTCCATGCGTGAGAAACCGACACGAACCTGATTTTGAAGCAGTTCACCTACGGAACGGATCCGCCGGTTGCCCAGGTGGTCGATGTCATCAATGTGACCAATCCCATATTCGATCCCGATCAAGTAACTGATCGATGCCACGATGTCATCAATGGTCAGGTGCTTGGGGGTCAGTTCTGAAAGGTTTTCGGCAACGAGTTTTTGCAATTCATCAATGGGGTCATCAGCAGCCTTGGCTTCCAGAATCAGGCCCTTGAGCACGTTAATTCTGGCCTTTTCAATCAGGCCCAACGCATGCAGATCGACCGCTTCAAGCTCTTTATCCGAAAAGAAGCGCCGCAGATACAGCCGGGGATCCACCCGGTTGTTGCCCACAATGCGCAAGGTGTCTTCTGTTTGCTGGACGGTGTTGCCCGTCAGCTGCAGGGGATAAATAAGCACGTCATTGATGCCGGCTTCCTGGATCTCCCAGGCCAGCTCTTTGGTGATGATTTCGCCTTCTGCTGCCAGCAGTTCGCCGTTGTCGTCAACCACGTTTTCAGCGGCCCGGTGTCCGGCCAGACGGGCGGCCAGGGCCAGCTTCTTGTTCATCTTGTAGATGCCCACTTTGGCCAAGTCATAACGCTTGGCGTCAAAAAACATGTTGTTGAGCAGGGCTTCTGCCCCTTCAACCGAAATAGGCTCGCCCGGCCGCAGCTTCTTGTAAAGCTCTTGCAAACCTTCTTCGCGGTTTTCACAGCCATCTTTGAGCATGGTCTGCATCAGGCTTTTTTCTTCACCAAAGGTATCGATGATCTGCTGGTTGGTGCCAAAACCAAGTGAACGCAACAAAATGGTCAGGTGAAATTTTCTGGTGCGGTCTACACGCACCCACAAGAGATCGTTTCCATCGGTTTCGTATTCCAGCCAGGCCCCCCGGTTGGGAATGATCTGGGCGGTATATAACGTTTTGTCTGTTTTATCGGTGTCGGTGTCATAATAGGCGCCCGGTGAGCGAACCAGCTGGCTGATGATAACCCGTTCCGCACCGTTGATTATAAAGGTGCCGTTTTCGCTCATGATCGGGAATTCACCGATGTATATATACTGGTCTTTGATGATGTCGTCTTTGCGGTTATACAGGCGAACCTTGACCCGCAAGGGAGCTGCATAGTTGGCATCACGCTCTTTGCATTCTTCAATCGAGTAAATAGGCTGCGTGACATCGAATTCCTTGTCAATAAAGGATAGTTCGATTTCACCTGAATAATCGGTGATAGGCGAAACATCAGACAGGACTTCCATCAGGCCTTCATCTAAAAACCACTGGTAGCTGTCTTTCTGGATCTCAATCAGGTTGGGGATATCAATGACTTCATTGATTTTTGAATAAGACTGTCGTTCGGTTCTTCCCAATTTGACGGGACGCACCATTCATGATCACCTCACGCAAGTTCCGGCCAAGGCCGGTATGTAGGTCCGCTCTTCCTTGGTCAGATGAACAGAAATCTGACCTAAATGTTGACGACTCCTTGACACATGCTATAATGGTTGTGAAAGGAGCCTTTTCGCTGTCACGAACCGCAGACGATATGTCTCCAATTTATGACGCGTTATAAAATAATAACATGCACGCAGATCGGTGTCAATCAAAAAGGACACCTTTTTTCTTTCTCAAAAAGGGGATCAGCACATGGCTTCGTGCCCGTGCTGATCCCTGAAAGCAGACAATTTTCGTCTTTATTAACCCACAAAACGGTAGCCAAAGGCCTGTGTTTGAACCGGGTAGGCATCTTGAAGGGCTGTCAGGTAGCTATCAATGTGTTGGTTTCTCAGGTCGTTTTCCACCTTGACCTGCCAATCGACGGGCCCCTGGCTGACATAATACATGACGTGGAAGCCAAAGTCAGTTTGAACCACGCCTGTGTCTCCGGTTTTTCTACTGGCATCAAAGCACCAGTCATTGAACTCTTTTACCATTTGTCCAGGAGCCACTTCTTCATAAAGGCCCCCCTGGGCAGCATTGCCGTCCTCACTGTTGAGCATGGCCAGCAGTGCGAAGGCTTCTTCCGTCTGCTCACCTGATTGATAAGCTGCCAGCAGTTCCTGGGCTTTTGCTTCAGCAACAGCCAGCTCTTCATCCGAAGCCTGATCTCGCCGGGCCGATAAGAGAATATGGCGAATATTCATGAGGCGGGCGTCTGCACGGGAACGGTCCAGAAACATGATCACATGAAAACTGTTACCGGATTCTAAAACAGCCAGTTCATTGGCTTTCCGACCCTCATCAAAAAGCCAGTCTCTTTGGGCTGCATTGGCAATGGCCGTCTGGTGGCGGTTGGCGTAAAGCGACGCATCTTGGTCTTCATAGTCGCTGCGCGATGCCTCATCCGCATAAATCAGGCACTGCTGGCGAAAGCTCTCTTGATCGGTCACCTGGTCGCGCATGCTTTCGGCTTTTTTCCGCGCTTCTTCTTTGGCTTCTTCTTTCTCGTCGTCGCTTGCCTCTTCCAGGCGCTCAGTATCAAAGGTAAACAGGCGGTATTGAACCACATCGTAGGCAGCCGTGTTTTCCTGGTAAGCCGCTTCCAGATCAGCATCTGAATAGGTCAGGGCATCGCGCTGGTCCTGGCGGAAACGCTCGGACAACATGACCCGTTCAGCAATTTGTCGTAAAAAAGACTCGTTCATGCCAGTGCCAAAAAGCGCCGTCAGGTAATTATCCAGCAGGGTTCCCTGTTGGGCCGCGCCCATGGACAGGTTGCTCAAGTACTGGTCGATGGCAGCCTCTTCATCAGCCGTCAGCGTATAACCTGCTTGTCGGGCTTCTTCAGTCAGCATGATGTCTTTCTGGACACTTTGTAAAGCGGTGTGTTTAATGAAAGCATCCAAGGTGGGATGGTCTGGGTCACCGCTGGGCGATGCCAGCATTTGCCTGCCCTGATCGCTGTCAGGATCGATCTGATAGCTGTTGAGCAAGAGGTGATAGTAATAGTTGATATCAACTGGATAGACGGACACGCCGCCCACCCGGGCTGCGGTCAGCTTTCGCTCTGGCACGCCCATGCGAACCAGGGCCCAGACGCTGGTCCCGGCCAGGGCAAGGATCAGGACAGCCAGAACAACGATTCGAACGACGGGCCGGCCAGCTTGGATTTGCTTTTTGCCGCCCTCTTTGCTTTTCATGCCGGAAAGGCGCGCTTTGCGTTCAGCCCGTTGTTGTTCTGCCTTCCATTGATCTGCTTGTTTTTTATCTTGACTCATGCTTGCTCCTCACTTCTTCATCGGATCATACCGGCTCATTATACACACTCTTGACACGGGAAACAACACGGTCCCTTAGCCTGGCTCTTGCTTTTTTCTCTTTTTCCCCGGGGCAACAAATCCCAGCTCTGACGCTTTCTTATAAAAACTTGTGCTTTTTAAACCACTTTTCGCCATGGCCTCCTGGGTGGAGATCAGGCCCTGTTCCCAGTCCTTGCACAGGTCACGAAAGCCGGGCGGAATCGAAACCGGTGGCCGACCGATCCGTCTTCCGGCAGCCTGTGCCCGTCGAATGCCTTCTTTTTTGCGCCGGGACTGGTCTTTGAAATTCAAGGCAGAAAAAGCACCCAGGGTCCGGATGGTTTGCCGGCCACAGGCACTTCTGCTGTCCAGCTGCTCCTCCAGCAAAAACAACGCCGCCCCCCGGTCATCGATGTGTGCCAGGCAGCTGAGAAAATCGTCCAGGTTGCTGCAGATGCGGTCTGCTGCAGCCGCATAAACCACATCACCAGCCTGCAAACACTCGAGCAGGCGCCGGCGCTGCTCCCATCGGGGGCGCTTGTTCAAGTGGCGGTCAACAAAGATCCGTTTAAACCCGCCGATCGAATCCAGCTGCAGGGCCTGTCGGCTGATATCGGGGTCGTGTTCATCCAGCAAAATATACCCGTAGCGGGTCATGGTCCTACTCTGCCTCCTTGATGCGCGGTCACGCTATTGGTCTGCTTCTTCGGGGGTGTGGGTCTCACCTGGCAACAGCTTGGTGACCTCAACTTTGGCCACCCGTTTTTCATCCATCTCGAGGACTTGAAAGCGGTAATGATCCCAAATCACTTCAGCTGGTTCATGTTCTTCGGGGATGCGGCCCAGCACGCTCAAGACAAAACCGCCCAGGGTCTCAAAGTCGTCTTCCGGGAAATCAAGGCCGATCGCCTGACCGACATCGTCCAGATCTGCCTGGCCGGCAATCAGCCACTGGTGGTCATCCTCGGCAATAATTTCCAGCTCTTCCTCATCATATTCGTCCTGGATGCTGCCGACAATTTCTTCCAAGAGGTCTTCAATGGTAACAATGCCGGCCGTCCCGCCGTACTCATCAATGGCGATGGCCAGTTGCATATGGTCTCGCTGCATTTCGCGAAACAGGGCATCGATGTTTTTCGATTCCGGCACAAAAAAGGGCGGACGGATCATCTGCCTCAAGGAAAAGGGGCCATCGAAACCTTCCACAGCAAGGTAGAGCAGGTCTTTGATGTGCAGCACACCGATGATGTTGTCGATGTTGTCTTCATAAACAGGAATGCGGGTGTATTTTTCATGAACGGCCGTTTCCAGCACTTGATCGTATTCTGCTGTGACATCCAAGGAGACCACGTTGGTCCGGTGGGTCATGATCTCTGAGACTTCTTTGTCGTTGAACTCGAAAATCTTGTTGATCATCTCTTTTTCCTGCTCGTGGATGTTGCCGGTTTCACGGCCCACATCAATCATCATGCGAATCTCTTCCTCGGTGACCGTCCGGCTGGTAACCGTCGGATCGATGCGCAGCAGGCGTAAAATCAGGTTGGTTGATCCGTTTAATAAGGCCACAAACGGTTTCATGCCTTGACGCAGCAAGGTGATCCAGCCGGCAACCCCGCGGGCAATGGCATCCGGGCGGTTTTGTGCAATCCGTTTGGGGACGAGTTCACCAAAAACCAGCGAAAAATATGACAAGACAATGGTCACCAGCACAAGGCTCAGGGTGCGGACCAAAGGCAAGTCGATGTTCAAGGCCACGTAAAGGCGTTTGGCGAACACTTCCGCTGCGAAAGCTGAAGATAAAAAACCGGCCAGGGTGACGCCCACTTGGATGGTCGCCAGAAAAGAACCGGGCTCTTCAATCAGCCGCAAGAGTTTGCCAGCTATGCGGTCTCCTTTTTCTGCCTCTCTTTTGATCTTGTTGTCGTTAAGGGTGATAACCGCAATTTCTGTCGCAGAGAAAAAAGCATTGATCAGAATCAGGAGCACCAGAACCAACACGCTGACAAGGGGCGGGATCGTTGTCTCCGATCCCATGGCCATCGAGAGCAAAATGCGTATACTGCTGTCGTCTTCCACCGTTCCAGGTCTCCTTCATGCAGGTTGCAAGCCCGTGCTCAGGGTTGTCGTAAATCAGCCCAATAATATCAGATCAAAGGTGATTTCTCAAGCAAAACCAATGCCTGTGTGCGGATATGTGTCTTCTGCACCCAGCATCTTGACAAAAGGTGACGCATCGTGCCATACTGTGCCAACAGGAGGTGGTCTCCATGACCCTCAGTCAAAAGTTGACCCTGCTGATGCACGTCTTCAAACTCAGCAACAGCTACCTGGCCCGTCAAATCCATGTGGACGCTTCTTTGGTGAGCCGGTGGAAATCCGGTTCAAGGACCCTTTCACCACAGTCTCCGCATGGAGCAGCGCTGGCCACCTTTTTTATTCAAACTGATGCGTTTCCTTATCAGAAAGCGTATTTAACACGTTTACTCGACGAACTGATGCGCCGCGATTCCCGGCAGGCCAGCGAAACAGACCGCATCTTCGCCCTGGCCCACTGGTTCGTGACCGAGGAACCTTTCAGCCTGCCAGAACAGCTGCCGGTCCCGCTCTTTGCCGAGCAAACCGACCAGATGATCCATCATATCGACCAATGGTTGATGTCCGGTGCCGACCAAGCTGCGGACAGCAGCCCCCAGCCACAGGCTATCCAAACGCCGAACCACTGGCAAAAGCCGCCCCATAAGCTGACCGGTTCCTGCTACGTGGGCCTTTCCGGGCGTCGAACGGCCATCCTGACTTTTTTAGATGAGACCATCGAACTGGCCAGCCCGACGGACTTGCTCTTGTTCAGCGAGGAGTCTATGAACTGGCTGACAGAAGACCCTGCTTTTATGAGCACGTGGTCAGACAAGCTGCGCATGGTCATTGAAAGCGGCCACCGCATCACCATCATTCATGTGGTTAACCGAGGCTCCCAAGAGATCATCGATGTCATCAACCAGTGGCTGCCTCTGCACCTGACCGGCCAGATTCGTTCCTACTACGACACCAGTTACAACAGCCCCACCATCAAGCAATCCATCTTTATCACCCGGGGCAAGCGGCTGCTCGTGTCCCAGTCCACAGACGGGCTGGAGGCATCGGTTTTATCTTTTGCTTACGACGATGAACTTGTGCTGGACCATTACACCCGGCTCTTTGAAGCTTATCTGAAGCAGTGTCGCCCCTTGTTCAATGGTTACATCGCTGCCTCCAGACAAGCTTATCTGGAGATGATCCACGCTGTCAAAGCCAGGACGAGCCGTGTCTTGTCCCTGCTGCAGCAGCCAGACAGTGATACCTTGCCAGCGGCCATCCGCCAACAGCTTGATCCACAAGCCGGCCAGCTTGAAAGCAAACCCAGTGAACGCATTGACATGGTGCCGCTTGATTGGCTGTCCCAAGGCCTGCGGGAAGGCCTGACCGTTCGATCAGATTGCGATTTGTTTTTGGACCAGCCCGTCCGCCTGACCACAGCGCAGGCACTGGATTGGCTTCACAGCCTTATCAGGCGCCTGAAGACGGATCCCAGCTACCACCTTTACTGGCTGCCAGGGAACCTGCAACATAAAACGGGCGTCCAGTCCATCCGCTATTTCCAGCATCAATTGGCTGTGTTCAGCTCAGCCCTGTCCCCCCAGCCCTTTGTCATGACCATCAGTGAAACAAACTGCCTTTATGCCCTCGACCTGCATCTGGAAGGCATTCTTTCCAAATTGCCCAACAGCCTCAAGAGTCGTCAGGCAAGCATTAAAAAACTGACAGATGCGATCCAAAAGCTTCAAGTGCAAGGCCACTGATCACCGCTTCCCACGATTCTGGCTCACATGACAAACAAGGCCTGCCGTTTTTCAAACAGCAGGCCTTGTTTTTGAGGGGTGTGCGTCACACGCCCAGTGCTTATTCAGCTTCTTCCTGACGGGCTTTGGCCTCAGCAATCACTTTGTCGGATACCACTTGCGGTGCCTGCTCATAACGGGCAAAGGTGATGGTATACCAGCCCCGGCCCTGGGTCATCGATTTGAGGTCCGAAGCATATTTACCCATTTCGGAAGTGGGCACTTCGGCCTGAACCGTTTGTCCTTCATCGCCCGGGTTGATGCCCATGATGCGCCCCCGACGCTTGTTGAGGTCGCCCATGATATCGCCCAGGTAATCGTCAGGTATATGGATCTCGACCGTGCTGATGGGCTCGAGCAACACAGGCGATGCCTGGGGCAAGCCGGCCCGGTATGCCAGGCGGGCAGCAATCTTAAAGGCAATTTCTGAAGAGTCCACATCATGGTAGGAACCATCAACCAGGGTTGCTTTCAGGTTAACCACGGGATAACCGGCAAGCACACCTTCGTGAATGGCTTCTTGCAGGCCTTTTTCAACAGCCGGATGAAAAGACTTGGGCACCGAGCCGCCAAAGATTTTCTGTTGGAACATGAGTTCTTCTTCCTCACCAGGTTCAAACTCGATCCAGACATCTCCGTATTGGCCGTGGCCGCCGGTTTGTTTTTTGTGTCGGCCCTGCACGCGAACCTTTTTGCGGATGGTTTCCCGGTAGGGCACCCGTGCTTCTTCCAGATAGGCTTCAACGTTGAATTTTGCTTTCAGTTTGTTTCGCAGCACATCCAGCTGCTGTTCGCCCAGGCCAGACACCACGATCTGGTTGGTTTCAGCGTTGTTGACCACTTCAAAAACGGGGTCTTCGTCTTTGAGCTTGGTCAACCCGGCCATGATTTTATCCTCCTCCCCTTTGACCTCGGGGTAGATGGCCATGGACAGGCAGGGAACAGGAAAGGTGATGGCGGGCAGCTGCAGCACATCAGAACGCTCACACAAGGTGTCGTTGGTTTCCGTCACCGCCAGCTTGGTAACCGCTCCAATGTCTCCGGGAATAATCTGCTCCTGGTTGATTTGTTTTTTACCCACCATGGCGAAGACCGAACCGATTCGCTCTTCACGCTCATGCTTGGGGTTGTAGACGGTGCTGTTGGCTTTGAAGGTTCCCGAGTAGACCCGGAACAAAGAGATACGGCCTACGAAGGGGTCGGCGATGGTTTTAAAGACGAAAGCAGCAAGTGGCCCGTCAGCAGCTGCATCAAGCACCTTTTCTTCTCCTGAAGCCGTTTTGGCGGACACAGGTCGATGCTCAGCCGCTGTTGGCATTTTCTCAACAAGCTTATCTATAATAAAGGAAACCCCCCAGTTTTCCAGCGCTGAAGCAGCATAAACCGGATACAAGGCTCCTTCACGAATGGCAGTGCGTATGCCCTGGTTCATTTCCTCGTCTGTAAAGGCATCACCGCCGAAGAATTTTTCCATCAGTTCTTCGCTGGTTTCGGCAACCATTTCCGTCAGGGCTTCCAGGGCCGCTTCGGCGGCATCAGCTTGATCTGCCGGCAGATCTATGGGGGTGGCCTCCTTTTTGGGGTCGCCCAGCTGGTAGGCTTTTTGGGTCACCACATCAATATAACCGGTCATTTTTCCCTGTTGAACAATCGGCAACATCAAGGGAATGACGGCCTGGCCATACAGGGCGCTCAGGCTTTCAAGCGCCTTGTCGAAATTGGCATTGTTTTCATCCATGCGGCTGATGATAAAAGCCAGCGGCAGCCCTTTTTTCTGACACAGCTTGACCGCCTTTTCAGAACCAACAGATGAACCGTCTTTGGCACTGACCAAGACCAGCCCGCCATCGGCCACCTGGATCCCCTGCAAGACCTCCCCCACAAAGTCAAAGTCACCGGGTGTATCAATGAGGTTGATTTTGTGTTGCTTCCATTCCAGGGCTGCTGCTGTTGTGTTCAGTGAAATCTGCCGACGAATTTCTTCCGCGTCAAAGTCCATGACGGTGTTTCCGTCCGTTGTTTTGCCCATCCGGTTGATGGCTTTGGCATGGTAGAGCATCGCTTCTGCAAAAGTCGTCTTTCCGGATCCTCCATGTCCCAGAAGAACGAGATTGAAAATTTTGTCGGCAGCATACGTATTCATCTAGATAAAACCCCCTTTTGATCACCGGCGGACCCGTGGCTTGTGCGTTCGGACGCAGGCACTATAAAAACCATTATACCATGCACGTGGAACACGTTCTATTATGACTGCTCGCCCTCTTTTTGGCAACAGATCCGCCAGGCTTCCAGCACCGCCAGCAGGCCGTCTGCTGAGCTGATGCGCATGGTCCGGGCGCGCAATTGTGTGGCACATGGGGAGCCACGAAAATAACTCACCAGATGCTGGCGCATCTCTTTCAAGGCCGTTTGCTCGCCCAGCAGGTCGCAAAGACCGCGCCAATGTTGCAAAACGACTTGGATGCGCATGTCTACGGTGGGCTTTTCAGGACGCTCAACCCCCCGGGCCAGTTGCAGGATCTGGTCGAAGACCCAGGGGTTTCCTCTGGCCGCCCGCCCAATCATCACGCCATCGACCCTGGTTTGTTCTAGGCAACGCCTGGCAGACGGACCATCAATCACATCTCCGTTGCCAAAAACAGGGATGGAAACCGCTTGTTTGACACGGGCGATCAAGGCCCAGTCGGCTTTTCCACCGTACATCTGTTTGCGGGTCCGGGCATGGATGGTGATGGCAGCTGCCCCTGAATCCTCACAGCGTCTGGCAAAATCAACAGCGTTCAGGCTGCCTTCATCCCAGCCGCTCCTGATTTTAACCATGACCGGTTTGTCCGCCTGCTGAGCCACCCGGACACTGGCCCGGATGATTGCCTCTGCCTGCTCGGGCCGGGTCATCAGTGCAGAGCCGGCACCAGTGGCCACCACTTTTTTGACTGGACAACCCATGTTGAGGTCGATCGCCCGGCAACGAGACAAAAGCGGGTGTGCTAGTATCCGTTCGATGGCCTGGGAGAAATCCGCTGCCTCTGAGCCAAACAACTGGATGCATTCTGTGCCTGCCTGGGGGTCGATGGCCAGATAGCGCCAGTTGCGTTTGAGGGTGTGGTCATGCTGTATGCCTCTGGCACTGACCAATTCGGTCACCGTCAAGCCGGCTCCATGGGCCTGGCAGATCTTGCGGAAGGGCAAATCGGTCGTACCGGCCATGGGGGCCAAAGCCAGGTTGTTAGTAAATTGAGTGGACCCGATGGTCAAAGGTTTGATCATGATCGGCCGTCCCTGTCTTTTGACGGGCATGAGCGGCCGCTGAGCTGGGCCATCAGACGCGCTTTCACCTGTTCGCGTTCTTGAGCGTCACCGGTTTGTTCAAAATAAACCGGCTGGGAAACATGGATCACCCGGTCCTGTTCATTGGCATAGAGGGTGATAAAAGGCAGGTGCGTCTTGTGTTTTCTGGCATACAGGACATCCAGCATCAAAAACCCTTCATAAATGTCATCAACGCCGCCGCCCTCATGCGTGTAGTCACGGTCGGGAAAAATCAAAAGACTTTTCCCCTCTTCCAGCGCCTGTAGGCTGAGCCGCATGGTGGTCAAAACGCGCATGGATTCCCGGTAAACAGGGATGGCCCGCGCTGAGCGCATCAAGGCACTGAGAAAGGCTGACACCGGCCGGGCAACCAACCGGGCACGCCAGGCAGACCAGCCAAAGCGTTGTGTCAGCGTATATTGGGTCAGGTGGTCGTAACAGACCTTGCGATCAAAATATACCGATAAGGCCCAGATGCGAACCGGATCAGTCAGCCAGGGTACCGTGCGAAAAATGCCGCTGGTGTTAAAATGACGGCACAAAAAAACCCCGGTGTTTTGCAGCCGCTCCGGATGGTCAAAAATGTAGCGCGGGTAAAAGCGCCGGACAAGAAAACGGCTGATGCGAAACAATTTTCCATAGTCATTCATACGCGTGGCCTCTTTTCGGTTCGCCATTATGGCCTGTTTCATCTTAAGCAAGAGCAGAAGCCTTGTCAAAAACCATTTTGTTGCTTTTTTGCTGATCAGACGTGATTAAAAGGCACAATGTAACATTTTCGTTACATTTTTGTTGTATTCTATTAATATATGGGTTTTCAAGCCACCGGCAATGCACATACCTTGAGGAGGGATTGACGTGTTCGGTAACACCGCAAAAAAAGTCGAGCGATGGGTTGCCAAAGGAAAGAGTCAAAAAATCAGCGCGCTGCTTGCAAGCAAAGACAAAGCCATCCGGCTCCAGGCCATAGACGGCCTGGGACAAATCGGTGATGATCATGCCGTCCATGCGCTCATCCCCATGCTGACAGATCCCGATGCACAGATCAGAAAGCAAACGGCTATCGGCATGGGCGCCATGGAAAAGGACATCTGTAAAACCCATCTTCAACACCAGCTTTCAACTGAAAAGGACCCAGACGTGGTAGACGCCATCCATGGCGCCATTAAACGCATCAGTGAGGCCGTCGGCTTGCTCAAATAAAAGCGTGTTGCCGACACCTAGTCTAAACCCCGCCTGCATCAATGCAAGCGGGGTTTTTGGCGTCCCGGACAGGAGTCGAACCCGTATCAGCAGCTCCGGAAACTGCTGCCTTATCCATTAGGCTACCGGGACACAGGAGCTTATTATAGGGCATCGTTTTAAAAAATGCAATTGCTCCTGGACTGAACCGTTTGGCCTGTTTTACCTACCGGAGCACAAAAATCCGGCTCATATCCAACAGGTAGGGGTGATAAATGGCCTGGCTGTTGGACAACGGGAGCACGTCGTCACCAAGATCAATCCCGATCAGGTCACGGACCTGATCCCGCCTGCGCTGGATCCGCATGGCGACGTCCGGATAGGCCTTTTGCAAGTCTTCACGCATGGATCGGTCGGCCAGCACCAGCCCATCTTCCATGATAGCCAGACAGGCAGGGTTTTGTTGGGACGCAATGACGTCGCTTTGCAGGTAAAAACCACTTCCCATGTGGTAAGGGGACGCTTCGAAAAATGGGCTGTTGGTCCATTCATCTGTGGCGATGCAATGGCCGGGGTTTAAGGAAACGCCGAAGGCCTCCAGTGTGCCGAAAACCGCCTTGACAGCCTGAAAGCTGTCGGCACAGCGCGCGCCCACCGCCAGGCTTTCATACCAGGCGGCCAGAGCCAGAAAATAGGGCTTGAAAAAGGTTTCCAGCGCATCACCATAGCGTGCACGGAAAACAGCTTCATCTGCCGCGGCAATCCCGGCCCGGCAGGTCAGGCTGCCCCTGATACCGTAATCCAACAGGACGGGGTCCCCTTCCTTCAACCGTGTTTCGTCTGGGCTGGAAAGGACTGTCTGGATGTTTTCTTCACCAAAATTAATCAGTGGAAAGGCATTGGTGGGCGAGCCATCAAACCCAACAGACAACTCCATTTCACTGATGCCGGGCCGAAGGTTTCGGGTCAACTCAATGATGCGGTTGGAGGTGATGCTGCAGGCATGTTCATACCAGGCAATTTCCTTGACGCTGTGCAAGGTCATGCGGATCCCACCATCCATACGTGTGAGTGCTTTGGTGAAATTGACAATCCGGTCCCTGGGCACCAGTTTACACAGCTCTTCAACCAGATAAGCCGGAATATCCACGCGGCTGTCCGCCTCATCCATGTGGGCTGGCTCAAACCACTTGAAACCGATGACACCGATTTTTGCATCTGCATGCAAGCCGTTTTCTTCAAGCAAAGCCCAGAGTGGGCGCAAGCTGTCGCGTGGTTGTCCCTGCAAGCTGAAATTCTGGTAGAGCAGGCGCCGAAGCGGCACAGGTGAAACGTAAGAGTAAGCCAGACATTCATTGCCAACCAGCAGGGTCATCTGACCGTCAAGTGGAACAAGCAAGAGTGCCTCTTCATAGCGGGGTTCAAAGCCAATGAAATAATCCATATTGGCAAAGTGCTCTCGATCGGCATACACCACACAGTGGGTGATGTCCTCTTTTTGCATGTGTTCGCGCAAAAGAAGCAATCGATGTGCATAGTCTTCGGCTACAAATTGAGGTGGGACCGGGCGCGGAAAGTTCAGATAAGGGTCGGCTTGAATCACGGATACAGCTTTCATGGTTGCCTCCTTTTTCTCAGCAAAGCCGTTAACGGTGCCATGCTTATAGTATAGCAAAAAGAAGGGCCGGCCACAGCCGGCTGCGCAGGCGCTTGCCGCTTCAGCCGGCGCTGTTCGAAGGCGCCTGCATGCTGAAGAACAAGGTTCTGAGCTTGGCCGTGGTGTGTTGCCGGTCAGCTGCCGCGCCCCGGTACAGGAGGTGTGGCCGGCTTCCGGCATGAAAGAGCAACTGGCCACGAAAAGCCGCCTGGTTGATCACCCGGGACAGCGGTTCCATGTCAGGCGTCTGTTCTGGATCATAGGTTAAGACCACATGCTGCTGTTTTTGTTCCACCCGGATAAAGCCCTGCTGGCCGGCAGCGCTTCGAATGTAGGCAACATCCATCAAGGCCTGGGTGGCCAGCGGCACATCTCCATAACGATCCAGGCACTCATCCAGCAGATCCTCGTGGTCAGACCGTGATCCGATCTGTGCGATGCGCCGGTACAAATCCATCCGTTGCCCTTCATCTGACACATAGGCCTGTGGAACAAACGCATCCACTTGCAGGTCAACCGTTGCAGCCGGCACCAGCTGGGGCTGTACGCCCTGCAGTTCACGGACGGTTTCTTCCAGCATGCGCGTATAAAGATCATAGCCAATGGATTCCAGATGCCCGTGCTGTTCTGCCCCCAGCAGGTTGCCGGCACCACGGACCTCCAAGTCTCGCAAAGCGATTTTGAAACCGGCACCTAATTCCGTAAAATCACGGATAGCCGCCAGGCGCTTTTGAGCAACTTCTGTAATGACCTTGTCTTTCTGGTAGGTGATATAGGCGTAGGCCTGGCGGCTGGAGCGTCCCACCCGGCCACGCAGCTGGTATAGCTGAGCCAAACCCATCCGGTCCGCTTGCTCAACGATGATGGTGTTGACATTGGGCATATCGATACCGGATTCAATGATGGTGGTGCAAACCAGCACATCAAAAGCCTGCTGGACAAAATCGCCGATCACCTCTTCCAGCTGCCGTTCACCCATCCGGCCATGGGCGACTGCGACGCGCAGACCCGGCAGGCTTTGTTCCAAATCAAAGGCTTTGCTGCGGATTTTACGGGTATCGTTATACAGGTAAAAAACCTGACCATTTCGAGCGATTTCTCGAAGGATGGCTTCTGTAACCAGATCTTCGTTGAATTCCATGACATAGGTTTGAACCGGTCTGCGTTCGTCGGGGGCCTCTTCCAGCAAGCTGATGTCACGAATGCCGGACATGGCCATGTGCAGCGTTCTCGGAATCGGTGTCGCACTCAGTGTCAAGACGTCGACGGTGGGCCATTGTGCTTTTAACTGTTCCTTGTGATCCACACCAAACCGCTGCTCTTCATCGACCACCAGCAGACCTGGTTTTTTTAAAAGCACATCCTTGGAAAGCAGCCGATGGGTGCCAATAACAATATCGATGGCCCCCCGCCTCAAGCCTTCCAAAGTTTTTTTCTGCTCAGCAGCTGTTACAAAGCGACTGAGCAAGCCAACCGAGACCGGGAAGCCAGACAAGCGTTCGGTGAGGTTATCATAATGTTGCTGGGCCAGAACCGTTGTCGGAGACAAGAAGATGCCCTGATAGCCGCTCATGACACATTTAAACAGTGCGCGAAAAGCCACCTCGGTCTTGCCGTAACCAACATCGCCGCAAAGCAACCGGTCCATGACCCGGTCGGATTCCATGTCCGTTTTGATGTCTGTGATGCTGTTGAGCTGGTCCTGGGTTTCCTCATATTGAAACTGCTCTTCAAACTCCTGCTGCCAGACCGTGTCCGGTAAAAAGACATGCCCTTTTTGAGCAGAACGGGCCGCATAAAGCTCAATCAGGTTAACAGCCAGCTGACGGATGGAGGAGCGGGCCCGTTCTTTCATACGGGTCCATTCCTGACCCCCAAGTTTTGACAGTTTAGGCTGGCGACCTTCAGAACCAACATACTTTTGAATCTGGTCCAGCCGTTCCATGGGTATAAACAAGGTGTCGTTGCCGGCATAGGTTATTTTCAGGTAGTCACGACGGGCCCCCTGACTTTCCAAGTTAACCAGGCCGTCGTAACGGCCGATGCCGTGGTCATCATGGACCACTCGCTCACCGGCGACCAGGTCGCTGAGCAGGTCGATTTTCAAGCCCTGTTCCCGACGGCGGCGTTTTTTCTTGTCTGTCCCGAACAAGTCATGGGTGCCAAGGACCCACAAGCGGGCCTGCTGCCAAACAAAACCACGTGACCATTGGTTTTCTAAAACCTGCAGGCCCGGACCGGAAGGGCCAATAAGCGCTTCTAAGCGTCGGCTGCGTGTCAGGCTGCCTGAAAACAAAAAGGTGCTGCCCCCGGAAGAGCGCCAGGCGTGAAGGTCCTCAAGCAGCTGCTTTTCCCGCCCCCGGTAACTGTCGGAAGGCCGGGACTGGATGGTTAGGGTCTGCGCGCCAGGCAGGCCATTGCCGGACGAAAGAATCTGGCTGACAGACAAGACCGTGTCAAGCTGATCCAGCTGGCGGCCAAGGTCCAGGCTGCTGAACTGCAAGGCTGCTGTCTCTGGCAAGAGCTGCCCTTTTTCAACCAGCAGCCGAATCCGCTCATGAAACTCAGCCTGAGCTGCATCTGATCGGTGGCGGAAGCGAGCTGGTTCATCGACGACCACAAGGGCCCCGGCAGCCTGGGCGTAATCAAGGATGGATGCCGCTTGCGGATAAGCCAGAGGCAACCAGCGATCCATGGCGCTAAAACGCATGTGCTGTTGAAGCCGTTCCACATCATGGCGAATCAACCGTGTCAGCGCTTCCACAACAGCGCGTTGCGCACTTTTCTGTCGGGCTGCCAGCAGGGCAGATGCCCCCAGCTTGTCAACCAGACCAGCCAGCTGTTCATAAGCCGCCTGATCAAGCTGCAGTTCCCGGACAGGTGAAAGGAGAGCCTGCTCATACATCTTCGTCGATCGCTGGCTTTCAAGATCAAAGCCCTTGATGGCATCAATCTCCTGATCAAAAAAAGAAAGGCGAATGCCCTCAAGCGGGCTCTGGGTATCGGGAACAGGGGGGGCAAAATCAAGGATGTCTCCACGTCGGGCGAACTGCCCCACGCCGTCCACTCGTTGAACTGGTGCATAGCCCATCGCGGCCAGCTGCATTGCAACGGTTTCTGGGTCCAGCTGATCGCCCACCGTCAAGACACGCTCTTGTTCGGACAAGACAGGCACAGGCGGCAGTTTTTGCAGCGTTGCAGCGGCCGGCACGACCAGCGCCCGGCAACGACCAGCTTTAACAGCGGATAAAACAGCCATGCGCTGAAATTCCGCTTCGTGGCTGACTGCATCGGCATCAGTCAGGTGCCAGTCCCGCTGCCTGAACAGCATGACAGGCTCATCTGCCAGGGCGCGCAGATCCGACAAGACGGTACGAGCCCGCAGCTCATCAGGGACCAGAAAGCAGACCGGCCGGTCGCAATCACGCATCAGGCGCCAGATCAGCCACGTTTTCAGCGCATCGGGCAAGCCCGTGATATTGACCGCCTGCTGCGTGCGGCAATGGGCAAGCAGGGCATCGTAGACAGGGCCCAAAGGCAGGTGCTCAAACAGATCCGTCATGGTGCCACACGTCCGTTGGCGCCATGGTGGCGACGCATGGCTTCTTCCAGCCCATGCTCAGGAATCATCAGCACAGCATCGGCTGCCCGTTCAATCAGCTTGTCCCAGTCGGGCCTCATGGCGGGACTGATATTGGACAGGACATAATCCGACAGTTCCATCTGCGCAGGCTTGGGACCGATACCCAACCGAATCCGTGGAAAGCCATCACTATGCAAGGATGAGACAACAGACCGCATGCCGTTGTGGGTACCAGGTCCCCCCGAAGGACGGATGCGCAGGCTGCCCATGGATAAATCGATGTCATCGTAGACAACCAGGCAGTGGTCCAAAGGCAGGCGGTGGTACCGGACAAAAGCTTGGACGGCTTGCCCACTCACATTCATGTAGGTGGTCGGTTTCATCAAAAAACAGCGTTGCCCGGCCAGGTGTGTCTGCGCAATCCGGCTGCGAAAGCGGCTTCGTTTGAAAGACAGCGACAGGCGACGGGCCACCTGATCCAGGACCTGAAAGCCGGCGTTGTGCCAGGTGTTTTGATACGCGTCGCCTGGGTTTCCCAAGCCAATGATCAACCAGCTCTGATCGGACACTGCTTTTCCCTTTCTGCAGCCGCTGCAACAAAAACAACCGATAGGAACAGCCATCGGTTTAAACCGGGTTTATTATATCAAAGACAGACACCCTTGTGTGGAAAAAACCTGTCAACAGCTGTGGATAATGTGGATAAGTCTGTGTATAAGCAAAGGTTATGTTTCACACGTTACGAACCTGTAACAACGCTGTAATCATTGTTTCACGCGTTCGTTATCTTTTGTCTCCTTCGCATGTTGATCCGGCTTTATACGCTGTGAAGGCCGAAAGGCCGCTTCTTTTCCAAATGAGCCGCAACCGGTCTGGCTGTCAGCAGAACGTTCTTTCCCCCAAGCGTATCTGTGGATAACCTGTCATTTGTGATAGGGTTCCCCTGACTGGATGCGAAAGGCCCGGTAGCATTGCTCCAGAAGCAACAAACGAGACATCTGGTGGGTCCAGGTCATGCGTGACAAAGACAAAACCTGATGGGCCGCTTGCAACACCTGCGGGTCCAGCCCCCGGTCACCGCCGATCAAGAAAAACACCTGGCTGTGGCCGCGCGCCAGCCAGCCCATCAAATCGTGCGAAAATTGTTCTGACGTCACGGTCTTGCCTAAAGGATCGAGGGCAACGACCCAGCTTCTGGCCGTGACCGCCCCCAGCAGGCGCTGGCCTTCTCGTTTGAGGGCCTCTTCAAGCGGCCTTTGATCGGGCTCATCCCGAACGGTGATCAGCCGGACCTGGCAATAACGGCTCAGGCGTTTGACGTAGGTGTTGATGGCCTCGTTAAGCCAGGCTTGTTTGATTTTTCCCGGGCTGACCAATGTGATTACAGGCATATAGGCTGACTCACCGAACAACGCCTGGCCACCGACAGCTGGACGTCTTCGCCCGGTTCGGCCTCAATTTCATTCAGGTGCCTGCCGACGGTCAGCAGGGCCAGATCGGGGTGGTTGTTCTCCGCACTCAAATGAGACAGGATGAAATGCTTGGTTCCTGTTAACAAGAGCCGCGATACAGCCTGGGCACAAGCCTCGTTGGACAAGTGGCCAACAGAACTGCTGATGCGCTCTTTGAGGTGTTCCGGATACAGGCTGCTTTCAAGCATGGTTGGGTCATAGTTAGCTTCTATTAAGACCAGTGCGCAGCCGTTGACGTGATCAAGGAGCTGGTCATCCAGATGTCCCAGATCGGTCAGCAAGGCAACATCACCATCCTGGGTCTGGAGCCTCAAGCCCACCGGGTCCACGGCGTCGTGGGGAATTGAGAAGCTGTTAACTGAAACAGATCCGATGGTCTGGGGCTGGCCAGGTTCCAGAAAATGAACCAGGTCTTCATCAATCGGACCAATCTGTCTTTTCATGGCAGCCCAGGTTTTTTGGTTGACATAAAGGGGGCAGCGGTAGCGACGCATCAGAACCCCCACCCCGGCAATGTGATCGGTGTGTTCGTGGGTGACCAGCAGGGCTGTCAATTGGCAGGGGTCTTCATTCAACGCGTGGAGGGCCTGTTCAATGGCCTTGCAGGACACCCCCGCATCCAGCAGCAGGCGTGTCTTTTCGCTGCGGACAAAAACAGCGTTTCCGCTGCTGCCGCTTCTGAGCGGACAAACAGTGGTCGGTAGCCCGCTCATGTTCCCAACCGCGTGATGTCAGCTCCCAGCAGACGTAATTTTTGCACAAAATTCTTATAGCCGCGTTCAATTTTATTGATGTCAGTCACCACAGTCTCTCCGTCAGCCCACAAGCCGGCCAAAACCATGGCCGCCCCTGCCCGCAGGTCCCGTGCTGTGATTTTTGCGCCGGTCAACTGATTGCCACCGTTGATGATGGCCGTGTGACCAGCAACGGTGACATCTGCCCCCATGGTTTTAAGGTCATCAACGTATTGGAAGCGGTTGTCCCAGACGTGCTCCATCATGCGGCTGCTGCCCTGGACAGTGCATAAAAAGACTGTTGTCTGGGGTTGCAGGTCAGTGGGAAAGCCCGGATAGGGCAAGGTTTTAAAGTTAGCTGGTTGCAGCGTTTGTTCAGCTTCAACCCAGACCCGGATCCAGTCATCACCCGTCTGGGTCGCCACCCCCATCTCTTCCATTTTTGCCGTCAGGGGTTCCATATGTCTGGGAATGATGTTGCGGACGGTGATATCGCCACGGGTCATGCCTGCCGCAATCATGTAGGTGCCGGCTTCAATCTGGTCCGGAATCACGGAATAGCTGGCGTCCCCCGGCAGATACTCCGTTCCAGTGATTCGAATGACGTCGGTTCCCGCCCCCCGGATGTTGGCGCCCATGGTGTTGAGAAAGTTGGCAACATCAACGATATGCGGTTCCCTGGCTGCGTTTTCAATAACGGTCACACCTTGGGCTTTTGCCGCCGCAATCATGATGTTGATCGTTGCACCGACACTGACCACGTCCAGGAAGATGTGGTTGCCGGTCAGCTGCTCTGCCTGAACTGCAATTTTGCCGTATTCAATGGTGAACTGAGCCCCCAGGGCCTCAAAACCTTTGATATGCTGGTCAATGGGTCGTGTGCCGAAATTGCACCCGCCTGGCATAAACATGACCGCTTTGTTGAACCGGCCAATGAGAGAGCCCAGCAGGTAGTAGGAACCTCGGATTTGCCGGACATTGTCTTTTGTCGCCTGACAGGACGTGATGGTCCGCGGGTCAATCAACAAGGAGCCATCAGCTTGCCTTTTAATGGTTGCCCCCAGGTCTTTGCAAATCTCGATCATGACGTTCAGGTCGGCAATATCAGGCAGGTTTTCAATGGTGCACGGTCCGTCCAGCAGCATGGCTGCCGACAAAATGCCCAAAGATGCATTCTTCGAACCACTGATAACCACGTCCCCGTGCAAGCGGTTGCCACCGCGGATGACATAACTGTTCAACTAAACTCCCCTTTCAAGGCTCACGACCGGGTGCAGGCGGACTTTCTTCCTGATCAGGAACCACTGCCTCCTGCCCCGTGTGGATCAAGGCCGCATCGACAACCTGATAGGCCTTTGTGTCGCCGCTGACCATGGACTCGTCTTGCTTAAGCAGACAGTCAATGATGTCATTAATTTGTTCCGGTGTCCAGCTTGCAGCCGTTTGATCAGCCAGATCATTTTCACGGGCAAAAGCTGAAAGCTCTTCGTAGGCCGTTCGCAACAAGGCATTGGGGTGGCTGCTCGCAAGGGGTCTTGCATGGACCGCATCCCTGAATACTTTGCGTGCGATTGGAACCATGAAGGTAAATTCCGTACCCTTGCCCAGGGTGCTGGAGACACCGATTGTTCCATTATGCAGTTCTACCAGCTCTTTGGCAATGGATAAGCCCAGACCCGTTCCCCCATACATACGCGACCCGGTCAGATCAACCCGGTAAAAACGGTCAAAGACATGCGGCAGGTGGTCCTGGTCGATGCCAAAACCACTGTCAGCGATTTTGACAAACACATCATTGAGCAAGTAGCTGACAAAGACTTGAACACGTCCACTCTTGTCCGTGTATTTGATGGCATTGCCGATCAGGTTGGTCAACACACGGTCCAGAGCCGCACGATCCACTAAGACCAGGGGGATGTGTGACAGGGCAATGCTGCTTAAGGCAATATTTTTCTCTTGGGCTTGAATCTGCAAGCGGTCCGTTACTTGGCGGATAAGCTGGGCCAGATCGACCAGTTCAGGTCGAAAACGAAAACCCCTGCTGTCCAGGCTGGACAACAAGAGCAAATCTTCAACCAGGCGCTCCATGCGCAACGAGTCATCGTGAATACGCCAGACGTCCTTGCGGATGGCCTCACTGTTCTTTTCTTCCAACCCCCAATCCAAGAGCGACTCCGTGTAGGTTTTAATGGTTGTCAGAGGGGTTTTCAGCTCATGAGACACATTGGCCACGAACTCCTTGCGTTGACGTTCTTCGCGCTCCTGTTCCGTGATATCTTGTAAGATCACGATGGTGCCTGCCGTCCGCCCTTCTTCGAAACGAGATTCTTTAAGGCGGATGCGCAAAATGTGATCCTGGTGGACAAATTGGCCGCTGATATGCATTTTCCCCAGCAACACTGCCGCCTGGATGCCATTTTCCTGACCATATCGACTGACAAACTGGTCCAGTGTCTCAGCCACCGCATGGGGTTGCAGCAGTTTTTGGGCTGCAGGGTTGGCATTGAGCATCATACCGTCGCTGTTGTAAGCGATCACGCCCACATCCAGATCCGCCAGGATCACTTCAGATTTGTTGCGTTCATCAATAAAACGGTCGACCATGGCGCTCATCACCTGGTCGTTTTTGAGGTGCCGCCGGCGAATGACGGTCCGGTAAAGTATAAGCAAGAGCACAAAAACAAAGGCAGCCGTCGCTCCCGCATAAACAGCCGGATGGAGCTGTCTGAAGTCGACGGAAACAAGGCTTGCGCGGATGGCATCGGGGTCAATAATCGTAGCCAGAGGATAGCTGTTCATCCTTTTTGCATCGGTCCTTCCTTTATGGCTTATGGGGCCTGCTTGTCAAAATAATAACCAACACCGCGCTTGGTGAGCAGGTATTGGTAACGTCCCTGATCCGGCTCCAGTTTTTCACGCGTTCTGCGAATAGTGACATCCACGGTGCGAACGTCTCCAAAATACTCGTAGCCCCAGACTTTTTCAAGCAGGGTTTCCCGCGAAAACACCTGGCCGGCATGCTGGGCAAGAAAACGAACCAGTTCAAACTCACGAAGTGTCAACGGAATGTCAACGCCATCTCGACTGACCTGATAGGCCACCTGGTCAATTTTAAGGCTGCCAAATACCATGACCTTCTTCTGGTCAGCCGGCTCCAATTCTGAATAATTGACCCGCCTGAGCTGGGCTTTGACCCGGGCCAGCACTTCTCGAACGCTGAAGGGTTTGGTGATGTAGTCATCAGCACCCAGTTCCAGACCCAGCACCTTATCAATTTCCTCACTTTTGGCGGTCAGCATCAAGATGGGAACGGTGACGTGTTGGCGCAAGCGGCGACAAACGTCAAAGCCGTCCATTTTGGGTAACATGCAGTCCAGCAAGATCAGGTCCGGATTTTGGTGCAAGCCCATCTCCAGGGCCTGGACGCCATCGTAGGCAACCAGGGTCTGGTACCCTTCGCGTTCCAAATTCGCTTTGAGAATGTCAACAATGTTCTCCTCGTCATCGACAATCAATATTTTGGCGCTCATGGCCCGCTCCTTTCTGCTGGGGATCTGCTCTGGCTTGCCGAAACTGTACCAGAACCATTATAGCATGTATAGCATGCCTTGCTTGTGCTGTATAAAAGAAACAGGACCACCGGTGATGAACCGATGGTCCTGATAAAATCCGGCGAAGACCTATTTTTCCGGGCCGTTACCAGCCAAGTATCGTGGG
>CAYXIM010000015.1:22257-23800 GCA_964465385.1 uncultured Oscillospiraceae bacterium | reverse complement strand
TGCTTCAGAGAATAGGGTTTCGGACAGGGGTTCAATTCCCCTCGCCTCCACCAAAAATGAAGGACTGGACATTGTGAAAAACAAGCTCCAGTCCTTTTATTAGGTGTTTTATGAACCAACTTTTTTTGCCTTAATATTAAATACGCCTACAATTAAGAATAAACATGCTGTGATTCTTGTGTATATCGAAAAATAAAAACACCACTTTTAATCACTAGAGAATGGACAAAACAATCATGAGGAATTCCTCAAAAAAATCATCAAAAGAAGGGACAGATTGAGCCACCGTCCCATATCGCCTATTCTTTCTATAAGCAAAACCGAAAGGAAGGCGGGAAAGGAATGCTCAACATGTCCCAAATAGATCGTATCAGAACAGCCTATAGGAATGGAAGCACTGTCGCCCAAATATGCCGTGACTTAGGCTTTGACCGCAAGACCGTCAACAAGCACCTACAAGAACAGGATTTCACACAGCCCATGCCCATCAAGCCAAACAGGCTGTCACTCATCTTGATTTGATGTGTTTCGGTAAAGGAGCGATGTAACATGACCTTGTTTAATTCAATCAGCAGACGGAAATCGTGTCGGAACTACCTGGCAGAACCCTTGGGAGTGGAGCAACTTGATGCCATCAAAAGCATGCTAGCTGCATGCAAGCCGCTGTACCCCGATATCGCTTTCACGTATCGTTTTGCGACCGAAACAAAAGGCCTCTTTCATGTCAAAGCACCCCACTATCTTATTATCAGCGGACAAGGGCAAACAGGTGAGCAAGAAAATGCGGGTTTTATCGGCCAGCAGTTGATGCTCTGGCTGGATTCACAGGGACTGGGTGGTGTTTGGCTTGGTGCATCCAGAGATGCGACAAGCGCACACCGTCTTTCGGACATCATAGTGCTTGCTTTTGGAAAACCCGATGGATCGCCCCACCGTGACCGCGCTGAGTTTAAACGAAAGCAGCTCTCAGATATTACCAACGCCCCCAACGATAGGTGTATCAAGGCTGTCCACCTTGCACCGTCGGGCATGAACATCCAACCTTGGTTTTTTGAGAAGACGGGTGACAAGTTCTTGATCTATCGGCAAGTCTTGAAACCACCTTTGTCGTTGGCCTATAAACTCACGCGGATAGATATGGGAATTGCCCTGTGTCATTACGCCGTGGCCTGCCACCATTTTGAAAAACCCTTCCGTTTCCATACGGGAGAAGCGGGTAAACCCCAAAAAGGTTATGTGCTTTTTGGGCATGTTGATGTGACAGCGTGATCGCGCAAGTGCGAACACCAAAGTAGAGGCGCAGCCCTGTTTGAAATGGCTTGAGGCAGCCTCCTATGCATGCCTTATTCGGCGCAATTCCGCTGGCAAGGCCTTGGCAACATGTCCTGAAAGAGGTGTGTCTGTGTTCTGAAAGTTTGGCTTATTGGGCTGCGCGAAAAAACAGCTAACCAGAGAAGACCTATGCAGACAACCGACATGCACCTTGTGTTTTTGCTCATGGCAATGCACGATCTTGTATGGCATAATCCATAGTTAATGAAAG
>CAYXIM010000015.1:0-22247 GCA_964465385.1 uncultured Oscillospiraceae bacterium | reverse complement strand
ATGTGTTTTTTGGGCATGTTGATGTGACAGCGTGATCATGCAAGAGCGAACACGCCACGGTAGAGGCGCAGCCCTGCTTGAAACGGCTTGAGAAAGTCCCCCTATGCACGCCTTATTCGGCGCGATCGCCATAGGCAAGGGCTTGGCAACATATCCTGAAAGAAGTGTGCCTGTGTCCTGAAGACTTGGCTTATTGGGCTGCGCGAAAAAACAACAAACCAGAGAAGACCTGTGCTGACAACCGACATGCACCTAGTGTTTTTGCTCATGGCAATGCGCGGCCTTGTATGGCATAATGCATAGTTGATGAAAGGTGGTGAGCACCTGGATGATAACCGATGAAACCCTCTACCGCCGTTACCTAGAGGGAGACGAGAGCGGGTTGACCGAACTGATGGAACGTTACGGTGACAGCCTGACGTTTTATATCA
This sequence comes from uncultured Oscillospiraceae bacterium, assembly GCA_964465385.1. Classification (GTDB taxonomy): domain Bacteria; phylum Bacillota; class Clostridia; order Saccharofermentanales; family UBA5734; genus JAAYBY01. The sequence goes on along the minus strand of CAYXIM010000015.1, from coordinate 21,816 downwards.
CCGGTTATCTTCATGACATAAATGACGCAGAAGATTTGATGATCGACGCGTTTGTCTACCTTGTTGTCAGAAAACCCCGAATCAGGAAAAACGTCAAGGCCTACCTCTATAAAACCGCACGCCATCTTGCCCTGAGATTTGTCGACAAAAGACGTATGCGTCGCTGCGTTGGGTTTGATGATGTGTGGAAAGAGCCAAAAAGTGAAACACATCTCGAAGATATTATTCAAACGAAAGAACGCAACCGCATTTTACATCTCTGTATGCAGCAACTGAACCCCGACTACCGTGAAGCGCTTTACCTTGTCTATTTTGAAAACATGCGCCATGCTCAGGCCGCGGTTGTTATGGGGAAAAGCGAAAAACAGGTTGCAGATTTGGTGTACCGCGGCAAGCAGTCGCTGCGCAAACGATTGGAACAGGAGGGGATTAGCCATGCAGGGTGCTGAAGCCCGTGTTGCTGCTGTCAAAGAGCGAGCAGAAGAAATGGCACGGCAAATACAAATAAGACGCAGCCGCATCATTGGTGTTTCTTCTGTTGTTGCCTGCCTGATTGTCATCATTGCACTCTCCTTTGCCATGCCAGACATGGTGGCAGACATGCCTGAAAAAGAAACCGCTTACTGGGGTGCGGCCGCCAGCCTGTTTGATGAAAGCAGTGCCTATGGGTATGTTTTCATTGGCCTGCTTGCTTTTGTTTTTGGTGTGGGCGTAACAATCTTGGGTTATCGCATTCACTTGAAAAACCGAAAGAACCGTGCGGATATGGGGGACAGCGATGGTTGAACTTTTGGACAACACCTCGCAGTTTCTGATCACGCTGCTGGCCGGGGTTGGGGCGGGTATCCTGTATGATAAAAACCGCAAGCAAGTATACGTCTTGCTTGCTTGTTTTTTTGCAACCTATTCACTGGCTACGCTCTACTGGACGCTCCATGTGCTCTTGTTTAACCAAACACCGCAAATTTTCTATGTATCAGAGCTAGGTTGGGTCGCCAGCTCCATGTTTTTGCTGACGCTGGCACACACCTTGTCCACGCCTGATGAAAGACGGTTTAAGCATCCCACTGTGTGGCTGGTTCCGCTTGTGTGTGTCCCACAGCTGCTCTTATACCTCTCGCATGGTGACATCCTCTTTAATCTGCTGATCGGCAGCATGACCATGCTCACTGCCAGTTACTCGGTTCGAGGGCTCTTGTATGCCAGAAGGCAACACGGAAGGCCACGGCACAGGCAGTATTTCCACATCGCCGTTTTGTGTGTCACAACCTTGGAATACTGCCTGTGGACGACATCCTGCTTTTGGGCCGGCGACACCCTCAAAAATCCCTATTTCTGGTTTGACTTCCTGCTGTCTGCTGCACTCTTTTCGCTGTTGCCCGCCACGAAAAAGGCGGTGCAGGCATGACCTACATCGAAAATATATTTGTCTGTATCGCGGCACCACTATTGGTGGCAGCCTTGTGCATGGGCAAGAAACATTACCGTGTCTTTTTCTTTTGTTTCGCGGGCATGGGCGCTTCTTTGCTGTCCGCCTATATCAATACTTTTTTTGCCCGGCTCTACCACGCAGACATCATTAACGCCACCACGCAGATTGCCCCTGTGGTGGAAGAGATCTTGAAACTGCTGCCATTGCTCTTTTATCTCCTGGTCTTTGAGCCAAAACCTGAAAAAATAAACACCTCAGTCCTGATACTGGCCACTGGCTTCGCCACGTTCGAAAACATCTGCTACCTCACCCAGCTTGGTGCTGCAGACCTGTCTTTTCTGCTGATTCGTGGTTTTGGCACAGGTGCCATGCATATTGTTTGTGGCGCGGTGGTGGGTTTGGGCCTGGTTTATGTCTGGCAGCGTGGCTGGCTTCGCGTTGCGGGGACAGCCGGTCTTTTGTGCGTAGCCATCACCTTTCATGCCATCTATAACCTGTTGGTCGCCTACGGCGGCACAGCGCTGTATATTGCCTACACATTGCCTATCCTCACCATCGTGCTCGGTATCGGCGCAGGCACCGCGTTGAAAGTCACGCATCAAGGTTAAAATTGAAGGGATACTAGCCGTTCCAGAGTTGCCTGCTGCGGCCTTTTTATGACACATACCGTTTGTCTTCTGAAATCAAGGATCAAGCGTTCTTTTTTTACGGCGCATGGTCAAACACACCAAGAACAGGACCAGCAAAAAAATCAAACTGCCCGCAAGGTAAAAGAGAGCCCATGGGCGCGCGATCGGCGTTTCTGCGAAGGGTTCTTCCAGGCTGACGACTTGGAAGCGGGTGTAATGGCTGTTTTCGAAACGCATGTGGGTTGGCCAGCCGCCTTCATAGATCAGGGTCCCGGCAAGCAAGGCTGAACTGCCGTCATCATGGGCAGCATAAATGCAAAGCGTTTTCAAAAAATCCGCGTTTAACAGTTGCTTTTCGTTTAAGTCCCCCAAAGGCAGGTTGATGGTGGTCGCCAAGGACGACATGTTGGTTTGTATGGACCAGGGGGCACCAACCACCTGAACGGCTTCCATCGGTGCATTGGCTTCTTTTGAGTTGCAGACAAAACGAACGTACAGGGCGTTGGTTTGTTGATTCACCTGCTTGATCACGTGGGAAGGCATCGACATGGTCCCTGAAAAAGCTTCCAATGCCAGCCCCCTGTCATTCTCAGCCAGCTGTGACAGCGATGTTTGTGGTATCTCGAAAGCGGTCTCATCAACCTGCTGGTCGCCAACAGAGCGCAGGGTCACAAGCAGGTGATCACCGGGACCCTTTTGACTCAGCAGGCGCGCCACTGTTTCCGGCAGCAAAACAAGCAAGTCGATGTCCGCTCCGTTGTTTACGGTTGTTCGGTAGACGGGGATCAGATCAGAATGGTCCCCAAACCGGACACAAGCGGCGTCTTCAATGGCTACACGGCGTTCACGGCCGGACACCCCTTTTTGCTTGACGATGAGCAGGAAGCTTTTGGAGACCTGTTGATCGCCGCATGAGAGAGTCGCCGTCATCAAGAGGTGGGCATCCTTGCCCTCGGGTCGTCTCACTTGACCAACGGTCTTTCCCGCCCTTGTTGCAAGTTGAACAACAGATGTGTTTGACGAGCGCCAGGTCACCGGTGTGTGAAAACCACTGAGGCTGAGCAAAGTGAAGTCATCGGTCAGGTATTCCCAGCTGTCTCCTGGCGCAAATGCAAAGGCGGCCTGTTCGGTTAGAGCCGTTGCTGCCTCCCGCAAGACCTGGGCAGGATCAAGCCACCCTGCATACAGCGTCAAATCCTGGGTCACGCCGCTGTTAAAATCATAGGGATGGGTTAGCGCCTGGTCCACATACCAGGCATCAAAGATAAAGCCGTTTTTTTCAGGTTTATCCGGCCTCTTTGCCTGCTTGTTATAAGAAACCGATTGACTGAAGGATGCTTGTCCATCGCCCGTATCAAAGCTTATCCGGTATTGGTTTGTCTGGTATTGTGCGCTGATCCAGGTGTCGCTGGCAATATTGTCAAACGGGCTGCTCCAGCCCACAAAAGTGTGGCCCTTTCGGGCGGGATTGCCTGGTGCGTCTGCAGCATGCCCATAGGCCACCATTTGGGTTTTGAGCACGTCGCCGTTCCAGTCTTGAAAGCTCACCGCATACAACTTGGGGGCGTAGGTTGCTCTGATGTTTGTGTCTGCGGTGATGCAGTCAAAAGGGGTGTTCCAGCCGGTGAAACGATGTCCTGTTCGCATGGGGTTGACAGGGACTTTTGCTGCATTTTGATGGCTGACTGTTTGGGTTTTGAGCGTCTGGCCGTTCCAGTCCTCAAAAACAACCACATGGCTGTTTAAAGACCATTGGGCATACAACACCTGGTCACCTTGAACAGTGAACACGTGGCCCTGGCCAAGGTGGCTTCCCGCTAAATCTGCCCGCGTGTTCCAGCCGTCAAAGCGGTGTCCAGGCCTGGTGAGTTCACCCGGATTGCCAACAACAGCGACCACATCTCCTTTATGGTATGTCCGTGGACCCAGAGGGGTGTTTCCACCCGTTGCACCGTTTCCATCATAGTGCACCAGATAGGTTTTGATTCGGATGGGTTGAACCAGGGTCTTGCTTTTGTCCCAGCCTGCTTTCACAGCAATGGCCTTGATGACTGTATCTGCACACAAGGTGATGGGTCCCGTGTAAAGCAGTGCATCTTTGCTCGGTGGATCACCGTTTAAGGTGTAGTAGATAGCCGCATCTGGTGTGGATACGGCCAGCGTCACGGCCTCACCGCGATCAATGCTGGAACCGGCAGGCCACACAAAGGGGGTCGCCACCGTCCCTTTTGACGCGACGCCCACGGAAAACGTTGCTGTTGCTGTTTCTGCGTTGGCTGTGTCACTCGCTTTTACGGTAAAGGTTCTGGTTTCTTGCTGGCTGGGGGTACCGGAAATGATGCCGTCAGCGGACAGCGTAAGCCCTGCCGGCAGCGCACCTGACAGCAGTCGATAGGTGAAACGCCCGCTGCCGCCCAATGCTTGAAGCACCGTGTGGTAGGGCTCCTGGCAGGTGCCTTCAGGCAGCCTTTGCCCAGTCAACGTGACAGCCAGCGGTGTCCACTTGGCGTAGAGGGTCATATCAGCGGATACAAGATCAGCAGCAAAGGACCAGGGGGTCACACAAGCAGGTTCCCGGTACCAGCCATCAAAGGCCCAGCCTTTCCTAAGTGGTGGATCTGGTTTGACCAGGGTGGCGCCATAGGCGCTTGTAAGCAGCCAGCTGCTGCCGCCGCCCAGCGCATCAAAAGTCACGGTGGCGCCAGGTTCCCATTGGGCGTATACGGTCAGGTTACCGCCCAGCGCATAGAGATCTCCGACGGCATAAGCGGTGCCCGAACCGTTCGCCCGCGTGTTCCATCCGCTGAAAACATGGCCCCTTTTAACCAGGTGTTCACCTGTATCTGAAATGGTTGCGGGTGCAAAATAAGCCTGAGAAGACGGGACCATGCCGCTTGTGTGCCCATTGCCCACATAGGTGATGGTGTAGGAGCCAGGCGTAAGCGTTTCAAAAACCGGTGTGAGGGTCAAGCTTCTTGAAACGGTGAAGGTGTAGGGATTGACCCTGACGGGCGTGCCAACAGCGGAGGCATCCGACCAGTGCGAGAATGTGTAGCCGTCTTCGGGTAGGGCGGTGAGTGTGACCGCTGCCCCGGTTGCATAGGTGTCGCCATAAACCGTTCCGCCGTTGACAGTCCCACCTGTGGCCGCCGAAACCTTGACCATGTGTAGCCCGGCCAGGCTGCTTTCAACAGCCCCTTTTACAGGTGTGTGGCCCCGTGTGAGGCCATTCTGGTCGCTTTGCACTTCAAAGCGTGACGCATCGCTGCCTGTCAGTGTGACCCAGGTCTGTGTTGTCAGGTCATGGTAGCCGACCACAGGGGGGTGGTCCATTTGGCTAAAGCCTGTTTTGATGCCCGCACAAAGGGTATCATCGCGGCCGGGTTTCAAGGGAACCGAGGCGGTGGTTGCACCGGCCACTTGAACCAGGTAAGGCTGGTAGACAGTGGCCGTGCCCAGTTCTGACCCATCCGCCGCTAACACCTTGGCTTGGGCACCGCCGCTAAAAAGGGTATCATCTGACCCGTCCGCCGCACCCGCATAGTGGACGTTTTGCGACCCGCCTACCGGGCTGCCATGAAAGAGACAGGCATGGGCTTGTGTGGGGGGCGCATCAACATCGTTGAGGACATAGGCATGGCCATCATTTGAACTGTAGTTATAGGCAAACAGGTTGTTGAACAAATAAACCTCACCTTCGATGCGAAGGGCGCCGCCGCTCATGGACATGTAATGGTTGACGTTACCCGTGAAGGTGCTGTTGAGGAGGTAAGCCGTTGCGCCGTAGTTGTTGATGGCGCCACCCAGCTCAGTGCTTGTGTTGTTGGCAAAAGTGGCATTGTTGACATACAGGACAGCTTCTGCGTTGTTCTCGCCTGCACCGCCACCACCATTGGTGCTCAGGCTCCTGTTCTCACTGAAGGAGCAGCCTTCTATATACAGCTTGGCATCAGGCCCTGAATTTAAAAATCCGCCGCCATAGGCGGCGCCGTTACGGACGATGTTACAGTTCGCCAAGTGGCTGGTGCCAAAATTTGCCAGGCCGCCACCGGTGCAGGCCGGCCCCCCGGCATTGGTGACCGTGACAGCGTTCAAACACAAGCTTGCGCCATGTCCCACAAGCAGTGCCGAGCCTGCATCATCGACAGCGCCACCCTTGATGGTCATGCTTGAGATGGACAAGGTGCCGGCTGTCAGGTTGAAGACACGAAAGGCTGATGCCTCTGCCTGGAGCCTTCCAGAATCGTCCAATCCAGGCACGGGCACAGAAAGGGTGTGGCCGTTGCCGTGGAAAACCAGGGTTTTGTCAATGGGTAGCTCCGCCAAAACCACAATGTCTGCGGTCAGTTCGATCACATCACCAGGCTTTGCCTGGTCTATGGCTGACAACAAGGCAGCATATGTGGCAACGGCATGCCTTGACGCTGCATTTGACGTGGTGGAAGTGCCCCCTAACGCACCCGTTACAAGCAGGCAGGCGGCCAGCAGGTTGAACAGCCACCTGCGGCTTCTCGTTGTTCGCATCGGTTCTACCTCCGTAAACACACCATGGGATCAGTCGCTCAAGCAAACGACGCCTCTTATCACTTTATCGTGTTTTTAGGGCGAGGCATACACATATGGACAGCCTGTTTTTTGTTGGGAGGAGGTGGGGGCATAGCCTCAGAGCCCCCTTTCCCTTTGCGTGTATTTTTTTGGCCTGTATGGGCTTGTCAGCATGGAGCCAAACAGGCTTGTCCGGACTGGCGCCGTGAACATGTGCATGCCAACCAAGTTGAAGGCTGCGCTGCCAGACATCCAATCAGGTGCCTGGTGTTTGTTTCACGGCTTGTTGGTTCACATCAACGACCAGGCGGACCGATGTGTCGCCGTTTGGTGGAGACCGCCGTGCGAAAAACCAGCTTGCACCGAACCAATCACAGCAATACGGTGGCGTAGCGGCAACATCCGACCGGACCGGCATGTTCCTGTTCATCCTTGCTGCTTTTGTGATGGTGCGATACCCTGGTGAAACGCCAGAGGGCGCATACCCTTGAGCAGCTGTCTGTCCTGGCGCCGGAACAAGCCGTCCCAAGGCTGACACCAGCCCCGGCCTTGGGCTTTCCCGCAGAGCAGCTTGAAGAACCGTCATGCTGGCACCGCATCAAGCCCTGTATGCGCAAAAAAAGCAGCGTTAGCTGGATCAAGATCGATGAAAAGCGGCACCTCTTCGCTCTATTGGCACGTTGCCAGGATGAAAACCATGTTCATCTGTGTCCGATTATCCGCTTCAAAGCTTGCCTGAAGGGTGTGACGGTGTCGGCTGTAGCGGTTTGAAAACCAAACCTACCGCAAAAGTGACTGCGTTTTTAAGCATGACACCTATGAACGGCTGAAGATGAAGACGTGTTTCATACCCGCCTGGCCACATCTACGCCCGTTCCTCCGATGACACCGGCGCTGATGCCTCTTTGGTGACCAGCTGTTGACGCGTGTCACCTGTGTGTATCACACGGAAAACGGACAGTGTGTGTTGGTGTACCAACAATCGATTAGGCCGAAAAAAGCCCCTTCGGGTATGACATTGCGGCTGCTTTATGGCGCCGCTTCCAGCCCTCGCTTGAGGAGATGCTTTTTAATGCTGGCAAAGGATTGTGGGCTCAGCACATGTTCGATTTTACAGGCATCTTCTCGTGCTGTTTTTCGATCAACGCCCAGGTTGACCAGGGCTTCAGTCAAGAGAACGTGGCGCTCATAGACCCCTTGTGCAATTTTCAGGCCGGCCGTGGTCAGGCAGATGTGTCCTGCGTCATTCATGGTGACCAGGCCTTTTTCTCGAAGTTGCTTCATCATGACACTGACAGATGGCCGGGACAGGCTCATGGCATGAACCACATCAATGGAGCGGACCGGCTGGCCTTTTTTAAAAAGCATGTAAATGGTTTCCAGGTAATTTTCAATCGTCTCGCTGACCCGCACACTGATCCCCCCTCGGTGGTTTACGCAAAAAAGCAGAAAAGGTGCCGCGCTTGACGGCCGCTTCCGGCAATCTTCACAAAAGTCTGTGGCGCCTTGTTTTTTGTATTGACGCCGGTGCCTTTGCTGGTTACTATAAATGAAGTTAGTCGTGACTAACTTTGTTTCAAGAATAACAGACAGCTGATCAAGAGGCAACAGCCAAACAGTAAAAAAGAAGGGGCCGCAGGAATGAAAACAAGCTTGACCACGCTTGCACCGGGAGAAAAAGGAACGGTTGACAGCATTCGGGCTGGCAGGCACGCGACCAAACGCCTGTATGAGATGGGCTTTAACACGCATGCCGCAGTCCGGGTCATCAAGAATGACGCCGGTCCTGTGATTGTCAGCATCAACGGCAACAAAGTGGCCCTGGGCCGGGGCCTGGCTGAAAAAGTCTTGCTCATCCGCCAGTAACAGCACACGGGCAGCGTCGCCTGTCCAAGGAGACAACAGATGGGAAAGAAAAAAATTGCCCTGGTTGGCAACCCCAACAGCGGCAAGACAACCCTCTTTAATGTATTAACCGGCTCCAGTCAGCATGTTGGCAACTGGCCGGGTGTTACCGTTGAAAAAAAAGAAGGTATTCTCAAGCACAACGGAACCGAATACGATGTCATCGATCTGCCCGGTATTTATAGCCTGGGCGCTTTTTCAGACGACGAAATTGTGGCCATGGAATACATCCTGTCTGGCGATGCCGATGTGATTATCAACGTGCTGGATGCCAGCAACGTTGAGCGCAACCTGTATTTAACGTCACAGCTGCTGGAAATGGGCCAGAACATTGTGGTCGCCTTGAACATGGCGGATGAGGCGGAAAAAAGAAACATCCGCTTTGACTTGCCCGGCTTGTCCAAAAGCCTGGGCGTTCCGGTTGTCAGCACAGTGGCCCACAAAGCAGAGGGAAAAGACGCCATCATTCAGGCTGTTATTCGAGCGGTACACGAGCCGGAAAAACAGACCAACCCCCTGCATTACAACGAAAATGTGGTACATCACATTGAGCACATGGCAGAAACCTTGAACGGCCACCAGTTGCCTTACCCGGCAGCCTGGACCGCCATTAAGCTGATAGAGGGGGACAGCCATGTGCTGGCAACCATGAGGGCTGCCGGTGTGGACCAGGACCTCATGGACGAGATTGGTGACTTTTACAAGTACCATTCCAGCGACAGTTTCGAGCTGGAGGTTGTGGATTCGCGCTATGCCTTTGCCAATCAGGTGGCGGCAGGCCACGTCATCCGGCCAGAACAGGAAGTGGTGACGTTATCTGACAAGATCGATCGTATCCTGATCAGTAAGTTTCTGGGCATCCCGATTTTTGCCTTGGTCATGTTTTTGGTTTTTCAGATCACCTTTGTGGTCGGGGAAGATTTTCTGGGTGGCTATGCGGTGGCGCTGATTGACGGCATCGGTGCTTTGTTTGAGCGCTTCCTGCTTTCCGTCCAGGCCCCTGACTGGCTGATTTCTTTTGTCCTCAACGGGGTTATCAACGGGGTCGGCGCGGTTATTGAATTTGTTCCCCTGATCACGATCTTGTATCTCTTGCTGGGTCTTTTAGAAGACAGTGGCTATATGGCGCGAGCCGCCTACGTCTGGGATAACCTGATGCGCAAGTTCGGCCTGCAGGGAAAAGCCCTGATTTCCATGATCATCGGCTTTGGCTGCAATGTGCCGGGAATCATGTCCACCCGGACCATGGACAACAAAAAGGACAGGATGATCACCATGCTGATCAACCCTTTCATGTCCTGCGGGGCCAAGTTACCCATTTACTCGGTGTTTATTGCGGCCTTTTTCCCCAGGCACGGTGGCTTGGTCCTCTTTTCACTTTACGCTTTTGGCATCATCGTGGCCTTGGTCATGGCCAAGGTATTCAGCAAAACCTTGTTCCATGGCGAAACCTCCTACCTGATCATGGAACTGCCACCCTATCGCCTGCCAACCTTTAAAAACGTGGTCCAGAACATGTGGAACAATGTGTCCGGCTTTGTCAAAAAAGCAGGAACGGTCATTTTTCTGGTGGTCACCCTCATGTGGGTGCTGGCCGTCCTGCCGCTGTCAGCGCAGCCCTACAGCCAGGACAGCCTTCTGGGCATCATTGGTTCTTTCCTGGTTCCGTTGTTTCGCTATGCCGGCTTTGGCACCTGGCAGGAATCGGTGGCGCTTTTTGCCGGCATCCCAGCCAAGGAGGCCGTGGTGGGTACCTTGGGCATGCTTTATGCCGGCCAGTATCTGGAAGAGGGGACCGTGCTGGTCGAGGCCATCAAGCAGCACTTCACATCTCTTACTGCCTTGTCCTACATGACCATGGTCTTGCTTTACACCCCCTGTGCTGCCGTCTTGAGCATTATCGGAAAAGAAACCAAATCCATCAAATGGCCGGTCTTTACGGCCCTCTACACCTTCGCCATCGGCTGGTTTGCCTCCATTGCGGTGTATCAGATCGGGTCTTTGCTGGGTTTTTCCTGAAAGAGAAGGTGATGGCTCATGCTTAAAGACCTCCTGCAAAGAATAAATGAAGACGGCTATGTGTCCTTGTCGGTCCTGGCCAGGGCCCTTAAGGCCTCGACCCAGACGGTTGAGGCCGGGTTGGCGCAACTGATCCGCATGGGCTATCTGGTCAAAGAGACCACTGGACAAGACTGTGCCGTGGCCTGTGGTGGCTGTCCCTACGCGGCCAGTTGTCAGAAAGAGCTGTTGACCGGCTACACCCTGACTGAAAAAGGACAGGCGCTTCTTTAGCGCCTGTTCAAAGAGGATGCCTGTGGCCGCCTGCCCCAGCAGGTGGCCTGTTTGTTTTTGCGCAGGGCCGGCAGCTTTAGCAAACAAGGAGCACGGCGGCGCTGTCTGTGATCTGGATCATTTTTTTAAGCCGGAAGCCGTGATAGAATAGACGTTGCTTGCGATATAGAAAGGTGGATCAACCATGGAAACATTTGATGCGGTGTGGGCTGAACACAAGGAAAAATTAAGCCTTTATGTCCCGGTTGTGGACCGGGTGCATGGGGACAGCCATCCTGAATTTCATCAGGTCCGGGCACTTTTTGACGCGCTGCAGGATGTGGTGGCGCATAAGAAAGCGACGGACAGCGACGTGGCGGAGATCTTTGAAGGCTTTCGTCGCGCCACGAATGGCTATGAGGTACCTGAGGATGTTTGCGAAAGCTATGAAGCTGTTTATGACATGTTGGCTGAACTGGACCAGGCCCTCGGCAGCTGAAGGCATAAGCAAGGCGCAGCAGAAAGAGCCGGCTGTCAGCCGGCTAAACAAGGAGTTCACATGCTTTCTCGGCTGGTATTAAAAAACAAAAACACCATCGCCTTCGTGGGCGGCGCACTGATTGCGTTGGGCTTTTTAAGCAAGTGGCTGGTCGGTCAGGAGCAGCTTTTGAAAGCTGCCCTGATTCTGGCCTCCATCCTGGGTCTGGTCCCCATCCTCATTCAGGCAATCCAGGCCCTGCGCGTCAAAGTCATCAGCATCGACGTGCTGGTGACAGTGGCGGTCGTGGGTGCTTTCGCCATCCGCAACTATGAGGAATCAGCCATCGTCACCTTTCTGTTTCTGTTTGGTGCCTTTTTGGAGCAGCGCACGCTCAACCACACGCGCTCAGCCATCAAGGAGTTGACTGAGCTGGCGCCGGAAAGCGCCCTTAAACGCATGGAGGACGGTTCCTTCGAGCAGGTGGCTGTCGACGATGTTGATGAAGGCGATGTCCTGTTGGTCAAGACGGGCGACAAGGTGCCCGTTGACGGAACTGTTCTGGGCGGGCAGGGGGCCATCAACGAAGCCAGCATCACCGGAGAATCCCTGCCTGTGGAAAAACAGGAAGGCTCACACGTCTTTGCCGGGACCCTGTTGGAAAACGGCACACTGCAGATCGTGGCCGATCGGGTGGGAGAAGACACCACCTTTGGTAAAATTATCGAACTGGTCGAAGAGGCGCAAGACTCCAAATCCCAGACAGAGCGTTTCATCGACCGCTTCTCACGCTATTATACCCCGGCGGTCCTGGTCTTGGCTTTGATCGTCTGGTTGTTCTCGCGCAACCTGGAGCTGGCTATTACCATTTTGGTCCTGGGCTGCCCGGGCGCCCTGGTCATCGGTGTGCCGGTTTCCCATGTGGCAGGCATCGGTAACGGGGCCCGGAACGGGGTGCTGCTCAAGGGCAGCGAGGTTATCCATGCCTTTGGCCGAACCGACACCATGGTGTTTGACAAGACGGGCACCCTGACCTCCGGCAGCCCGACCGTGTCGGTCACCCAAACCTACGGAGAAAAAAGCGACCAGGCCCTGGCCTACCTGGCCAGCATTGAGCATGAATCCAGCCATCCCTTGGCCAAGGCCATCCTCAAAGCCACCGGCACACAAATGCTTTACCCGGTCAGCCAGACCCAGGTGGTTCAGGGTGGTGGCATCCGGGCGCAGGTTGATGGCAAAGACCTGGTGGTCGGTACGGTCGCCCTCATGCAGCAAGAGGGGGTTGTCCTTGATAACCGGATCCTGGAGGAGGCGGATCGCCTGGAAACAGAGGGCCATTCGCTGGTTTTGACAGCTGTGAACGGCCAGCTTAAGGTCCTCATGGGCATCCGTGACCCCATCCGCCCTGGTGTGCGTGAGAACCTCAGCCAGCTCAAACGCCTGGGTGTGCACAACCTGATCATGTTATCCGGAGACAACCAGGGCACTGTCGATGCGGTCAGCCGGCAGCTTGGCTTGACCCAGGCCCATGGCAACATGCTGCCGGAAGACAAGGCGGCTTACGTTAAAAACCTGCGCCAGCAAGGCCACACAGTCACATTTGTAGGTGACGGGGTCAATGACAGCCCGTCCCTGGCCCTGGCCCATGTGGGCATTGCCATGGGCGGGGGAACCGACGTGGCCATTGAAACATCTGACGTGGTCCTCATGAACTCAGCATTTGAACGCCTGCCCCACGCCTTGGGCCTGGCAAAAGCAACCAGCAGCAACATGATCCAAAACATCGTCATTGCTGTGGGGGTGGTGGTCTTTTTGCTGATGGGGGTCTTTTTCAGTGATTGGATGAACATGTCCATCGGCATGCTGGTCCATGAAGGCAGCATCCTGGTGGTCATCTTAAACGGCATGCGGCTGTTGCGCTACCGGACCAGAAAAGGTGGCAGCCGGCAGCCACGCACCCAGAGAAAGGAGCTTGAACCATGAAAACGGCAAGCATTCAATTGGAAACCTTAACCTGTCCCTCCTGTATGTTAAAAATTGAGGGGGCTTTGAAAAAACTGGACGGTATCGACCCTGACGCCATCAGCGTCTCCTTTAACTCCAGCCGGGTCAAACTGCGTTTCGATGACCAGCGCCTGACCCTTGAGCAAATCGAAGCCGCCATCACCCGGGTGGGCTATGACGTGCTCAAATCCCGGGTGAAGGCCTGAGGGAAGCGTTCGAAGGCATCAACAGTTGGGTGGCAGGCCAAAATATGAGGCCGGGTCTAAGCCGGCATAGGCGGCAAAGGCCAGCAGCTCCTGCCAGGTTTTGCCATCGATCGGGATGCCCCTGACCAGGCGGTCCTCTTGGGCCAGGATTTCTTTTTCCCCGTGGGTGTAGATCCGCTCCTGCCCGCTGGCTTTGGGGCTTTGACGCAGCTGGACCAGGTAATCGGACAAATGGGCCCGGATGGCATCGGGGTCTCCGTAAATGGCTGGATCAATGGCGGCAAAGGCATGGCAGATGCCAGGCACCCCGTCAACCATGGTCTTGTTGGAGGTGGCCCCCAAAGCCAGAATGCCGGTGAACAGTTCAACCAGCAGGGCCAGGCCATAGCCTTTGTGGCCGCCGGTCTGTTCGGATGAACCGCCCAGTGGCAGGATGCCGCCACCGGCTTTGGCGGCGATGTTGTCCAGCACAGCTTCGGTGTCCGTGGTGTCCAGCCCCTGCTGGTCCAGGGCCCAGCCAAGGGGCAGGGCCGCTTCATTTTTTCTGTACACCTCCAGCTTGCCGCGGGTGACCACGGCTGTTGAACTGTCAAAGAAAAAGGGGTAGGGGTCTGCCGGCATGGCCACCGCGATGGGGTTGGTCCCCAGCATGGCCTGTTGGCCGTAGGTCGGCACCATGATGGCCTCGGTGTTGGTGGTGGCCAGGCCGATCAGGCCCTGGTCAGAAGCCAGTTTGGCATAGTAGCCGGCAATACCATAGTGGTTGGAGTTGCGGACCACCACCGACCCGATCCCGGTTTTTTGGGCCTTCTCGATGGCCCGACGCATGGCATCGTGGCCCACCAGCTGACCCATGCCGCCCTGGCCGTCCAAAACGGCACTGACAGGCGTTTCAAAAACCAGCCTTGGTTTGGCGTCCACCCGCAGCAGGCCTTGTTCAATGCCCTTGTGATAGCGGGCCAGCCGTTGCAGGCCGTGGGATGCGATGCCATAGAGGTCTGATAAAAGCAAGACATCGGTGATGATCTGGCTTTCCTGTCGGCTGAAACCCAGCCGCTCGAAGGCATCCACACTAAAACGCTCCAGTTGTTGATAGGAATAACGATGTTCGTGCATGTGCCGATCTCCCTTGCGTCGTCTTTTCTCAACAGGATAAGGGATCTGGCCTGGTTTGTAAACCGGGCCGGCTTCAGCAGACGGCGACATGCTCCAAAAAAGCCCGCAGGCCCTCGGTTTTCGGGTCCTGCAGCAGGCTGCTTTTTCCGTGCTCAATGATCCGGCCCTGATCCAGAAACAGGACGTAATCGGCAAAAGAGCGCACGAAAGCGATTTCATGGGTGACGAAAATGAAGTTTTTGCCCAGAGAACGCAAGTCCTGGACGGCTGAAAGCACCTCATGGGTCAAGACCGGATCCAGGGAGGCGGTTGGTTCATCCAGTAAAAGCAGGTCCGGGTCCAGACACAGGGCCCGGGCGATGGCGGCGCGCTGGGCCTGTCCACCGGAAACCTGGGCTGGTTTTTTATGTTGCTCGTCCTGCAGGCGCAAGAGGGTCAGCAGGCTGTCTGCTTTATCTGACGCGTCAGCCGCTGAAAAGCCGCGAGTCTTTTCTAAAATCAAGGTGATGTTGCGCTTGAGCGACAGGTGAGGGAACAAGTTGTGGGTTTGAAAGACAAAGCCGATGGTTTTCTGGTAGGCGGGAATGGTCTCTTCGGTCAGCAGCCAGTCGCCCACCTGAATACGGCCGGCCTGTGGGCGCTCAATGCCTGCCAGCAGGCGCAGGAGGGTGGACTTGCCACAGCCACTGGGCCCAATGATGGCGATGGCCTGATGGCCGTCCAGGTCCACCGTCAGGTGGTCAAGGACGCGGTTGTCATATTCTTTGACCACCTGGTCCAGTGAGAGCTTCATGACAGATCACGCCTTTCAAGGTACTTGGACAGGGCTGTCAAGGGCAAGGTCAAAGACAAGTAGGCCAGCCACAAGACCAGGTAGCCCTCTGTGAAGGCGAAGGTTTTGGACTGGATCAGTTTGACGACATAAAAAACCTCGGTGACGGCCGTGACATAGAGCAAAGAACTGCCTTTGATGGCATAGGAAAAATTGTTCATCAGCTGGGGCAGCATGCGCTTGAAGATTTGCGGCAGGATGATGTAGCGGTAACGCTGGACGGGTGAAAAACCATACAGGTCCATCACAATGAACTGCTGGTCATCGATGCTGTTGATGGCACCCTTAAACATGTTGGCCATGTAAGGGCCGATGTAAGCGGTGATGGCAACAATACCCAACACCAGGTCATTGTGGAAAGAAAAAGCCTGCCCGATGAAGTAGGAGGTGATAAAGACCAAAACCAGCAACGGGGTCCCCATCATGACCTCGATGAAGATGCTGGCCAGGCTCCTGATAAAAAAGAGCTGGCTTTCACGGGCCAGGTAGAGAAAAAACCCCAGAATCAGGCCCAGAACAAGAGAAGAGACGCTAATGAGGACGGTGTGACGCAGCCCTGCCAGGAGCAGGTCCCGGTAGCTCAATACCCGTTCCAGCCTGAAGTTCTGGGACGAGACGCGCAGGGTGACAAAAACGATGAAGAGCACATAAACGGCGCCGGCTGCGATAAATTGCAGCAAACGGCCAGGAGTCAGCGACGAATTTTTTTTATTCATAAAAGTAAAAATCCATGGTCATGTCTGGCCCATATAAGGCGTTGATGGTCTGCTGGTAGTCGCTGCGCAACCGGTCATAAAGACCGCCTGGCTCATCCATCTGGTCAATGAAAGCATTGGCTTTGTCCAACAGCTCCTGGTTGCCCTTGACAACAGCCATACCGATGGGGCTGACATCCAGGGGTGTCCAGAAAACGGCGGTCTGGCCGGGGTTGGCCTGGTGGGCTGCCACAACCACCTCGGGGCTGATCAGCAAGAAATCAGCCCGGTTGTTGATGATCTCGGTGATGGCAGCCGATTTGTCCACAGAGGTTTTAACCTCAAAGCCGTGTTGTTCAGGGATATCGGATGAGATCTGTCCGGCCAGACCGATGAAACGCGTCTGCGTGATGGACCACAGGTCCTGGGCGGTGCTGGCGTCATCCAGCTGGTGTTCTTGCGCGAAAAGCGGGTTCATGAGACCGATCAGCTTGAAGTAGACGTAGGGTTTGGAAAAATCGACTTTTAACATCCGCTCCTGTGTGATGGACATGGAGGCGATGACAATATCGATGGCCCGGGTTTCCAGCGCCGGCACCAGGGTGGAAAAATCCATGTTGACCACTTCAAGCTCCAAACCCAGGCTGTCAGCCAGGGCCCAGGCGATATCCACGCTGATGCCTGAGGGGTTGCCAGCAGAATCAAAGGTTTCAAAAGGGGGGTATTGCAGGTCCATGCCCACCCGAAGCTTGCCGGCCTGAACCGTCAGGTCATCGGCTTTGGGGCTACAGGCGGCAAGTAAAACGATGGCGGCCAAAATGAGGCCCAACAAACGAATGGTTTTCATTGCTGACACCTCCTGTGACAAACATAGTTTGCCGCCCATGGCTGTGAGCGCTGAGCAGCAAGGCGGTCAATTGCCTTTAGTATACACTTTAAACCAAGCCAAACAGTCACACAAGTAACTGATGTGGGGCATGGCCCGTGTGTTTCAGGTATAATGCTAGCAGTTAGATGTAAAGGAGCTTTGGCATGCGCCAGACGCCCGTTTTGTTCCTGGTCTACCTGCTGGCTGGCCTTGTCTGTTTGACGGCCTGCCAGCCGGTGGTCGAAAGCCTTGATCCACCGCCGGAGCCGCTTGAGAGCCTGCCGGCGTACACGTGGGCTTCACAGGTGACGCAACCGACGCACATGGATGCGCGCGAGAAGCCGCTTCAACACGCGCCCACACAAGCAGCTGCCCAACCCAGCCAGGTCCCGCCGCTTCGAGAAGCGGACCGGACGGGCGAGGCCATTTATAAGGCACACCCGGAACTGACACCCGTGCGCTATGGGTCCAAGGCGCTGCTTTTGCCAACCGAAGACCGTGGTGAAGCCTATCTGGACCGGATCACCTTTATTTGTGACTCACCCACCTACTGGTTGTGGCCGTTTGGCCTGTTGCCTGCCGGCAAGGATACCACACAAATCTGGACCGGCCCGGAGGGCACCATGACCCTGGCTTATCAGGGCACCTACTGGATCCTCGACCCCCATGACCGGGTTCAGCGGCCCATCCGGGAGGTGGTCGCGCGCCACCGGCCAGATATCCTGGTCATTGCCCTGGGCATCAACGGCATTTCGTTTATGGATGAGAGCTATTTCAAGGCGGAATACAAAGACCTGGTGACCGCGGTGCAAGCCATCAGCCCCACAACCATCATCGTGCTCCAGTCCATCTACCCCATCACGCCTCGCTACAGGCACTGGGGTTTGATCACCAATGCCTCCATCAGCCGGGGCAACAGCTGGATCCTGGACCTGGCAGAAGAGACGGGCTGCCAGTACCTGGACACCTTTTCTGTTCTTCTGGATGACCAGGGCCACGCCAAAGAAGAGCTGATGATGAACGACGGTTTACACCCCAACCAGGCTGGCCTTGAGGTCATTTTAGACTACATCCGCCACCATGCGAGTGACCGGATCACCGGCAGGAAAAGCCGCAGGCGGGTCTGGCCCACCGCGTGATCAGCGGACCTTGATCCCGTAAATGTTCTGGGCGTAGGTGCCCACGACGATCATGTCGCCGTAGGCGGCAGGTGACGATTCACAGTTGGCACCGATGGACAAGGTTGAAAAATCTTCGCCTGTCATGGGGTCAAACAGGTGCAAAACCCCTGCTGAATCCGCAAAAACGCCATATGATTTGCCATCTTCGCCGGTCAGGGCAATGGGTGAGCTCCAGCTGTGAGCCGCCAGTTGCCGTTCCCAGATGGGTTGGCCGGTCTTTTTGTCCAAGGCGACCAACAGGCCGGCCGAGTGGCTGGTGGTTTTCGAGACGTTGAAAATCACCCGGTCGTCGATGTCGTTTTGTCCCAGCAGCGGTGTGGCCAAGAGGCCGCCGTTGAGGTAGGACTCGTAGACACAGGTGACATCATACTGCCAGATCATTTCGCCGGTCAGGGCATCGAGTTTACGCAGGTTGGATGGTGCGCTTCGTTTGCGGTGGTCGATCTCGTTGCCGTGGTAAAGAAAGACGCCGTCTTCGGTTTCTTCCAGCACCATGGTGGCATCGGCATCATCGCCGCCGTTGAAAATCCACACCGGTTCCAGGGTGTTGAGGTCCAGGCAGATGATGGCCCCGTCGTTGTCTGAAAAATAAACATAATTTCGCCAGGTGACCGGAGAGCTCTCGATGCCAAAGCGGGACGTCCAGCTGGTCCGGTAGCGGAAGCGGGTCAATTCAGGGTCCAAAGAGACCGTGCCTTGATCAGGGTCGAAGTGGCTGTTGAGCTTGACCCGGTAAAACAGGCCGTTTTCACCGGGCTCGATCAGGGTGTCGGACTGCCAATGGATGAGCCCGGAGGCATCGAAGGCGCCCCACTGGCGAAAAGCCAGGGAATCGCTGCCGGCGATGTGGGCCACTTCCTGGTTTTGGATCAAGTCAAAGATGCGATATCGGAAGGGGCCGATGCGGCCGTTGGTGTCGTTGAGGCCCTGGCCGGCATAAAAGAGCGGATAGCCTCTGGGGTCAACGCTGCCGGTTCCTTTAAAACCGTAGCCCACATAGATGGGATCACGGGTCTGCTGGCCGGTCTCCAGATCCAGGAAATAAATGTTGCCGTCAAAAACCGGGTAGATCACTTCGACCAGGTCCTTGTCTTTGAAGGGTTCGTGCAGGCCCATCACGCGGCGCGTCTGCTCCGGCCAATGGACCAGGAGCGGTTGTCCGGTCCAACCACTGCCCGGCCACCAGCTGTTGTGGCCACTGATGGCTCCGATGGGCTGCGTCCAGACGATCTCCATTTTTTTCTCTTCAAGGGCAACAGTACCCCAAGCGGGTGCGGTTCTCTGGTGGTTGCCCCGGAAGGTCAGCACCCCTTCGATATCTGTATAGGTTTGGGCTTCGCCAAAAGCCAAAGTGGCGTGGGCCTGGCTGGGGCCAAAGACCTGCCAGCGTATCCACTGATCTCCCCAGCTTTTGCCCCAGGATCCGTCCTGACGTTGCTGGGGGGCCTGGTAGGCCGGCAGGGTGTCCGGGGCCCGGTAGAGCAAATCTGGATCCGTGACGGGGGCCGGTGTTGGCGTGGGTTCTGGCGTGGGGGTGGGTTCTGGCGTTGGTGAAGCGGTTGGCAGCGGCGGGCTCGTCTGAGTTGTTGTCGGCTGGTTGCTGCTGGTGGCGGTTGCCTCCTGGCCGCTGGTGGTGCCGGACGGTGCTGGCTGGCAGGCGGACAACAAAGAGATTGAACCCACAAGAAGAAGAATGATTAGACGTGACTTGGCGTGCATGGCGGCCCCTTTCTGTACGTGTGTAACGTGTTCGATTATAGCGGATTACTGGCACGGTGTACACGCACAGGCGCCTGTTCAGGATGGTTTTAAAAAAGATAGCCAGCGGTCTTGCTCGCGCAGGCCCTGGGAGCGGCCGGCTTCATAACTGGCCAACAAGCTGGTGGGATCTTTTTCATAGGTGCCGACCGCCATGTGATCAGGTGTGATCAGGCAGGCCTTGCCAGCAGCTTCCAGCTGTTCCAATTCGTCCAGAGTTCGGTTGTAAATGATGTGGCGCCGGTCTATCACAGCCGCCGCCTGTGGGTATTTCTGGTAACGCAGACGGACCAGGGACCGGTAGCGGGAAAGCCTGGCCCGGTAACCCCGTTCACGGGTCAGGACCACGAAGAATTTTTGAAAACCGTCCTGACGGGCGATCTCAAGGGGGATGCCGTATTCAAAACCACCATCAATTAAAAGGCGACCTTCGTAAGGGGTTGGTGGCATGAGCAGGGGAATGGAAGAGGATGAACGCACAATTTTCATCAAATCGATCAAGCTGGCAATCGACGCTTTGTTGTAGTAGAGGGTTTGTGCCTGGATCAAATCAAAGGCGCCGATACGCAGCCGGGCGGGGTTGGCCACAAAGGCATCAAAATCAAAGGGCAGCACCGAGCCGGGCAGGGGGACCTGCTCATAGAGGTAATCGGCATGAAAGTAACCGTTGCCTTTTAAAAAAGAACCCAGACCCCCAAAATTCGGGTCTTGGACCAAGTCGACAAAGGTGCGTTTGTTGCGATCCAGGTCACGTGACAGGTAATGGATGCAGTGGGTGGCGCCAGCTGAAACACCGGCCACATAATCCAGGTGAAGCCCCAGCTCCAGCAAAGCAGCCACAATGCCGGCCGTGAAACTGGCCCGCATGCCACCGCCTTCAAAAATCAAAGCGGTATCATGGACGTTGCTGATCACAAGCCGCACCTCCCTGATGGCTTGCCTTTCTCCTCCTTCTTATTATAAGGCAAGGCGGTTGCTTTTGCCTGTCAGGGGTTTTCCGGGTCTGGCCCTGCACGGAAAGCGCCGTGACATGCGTTGACAGCTACTGACAAAACCAGTAGCATGAAAAGGACTTGTCAGCGGACAGCTGTTGAAGAAAGGCCTGCCATCATGAACCTTCAAACCATGCATTGGGTGATTCTTTTCGCATTCGGCGCCATGGTGGTTAACACCATCGGTATTTGGTTGATGCACCGTTATCGGGACTGGGCAGAACGGTCAAAAGAATATTTCATGTGTTTTGCAGCTGGTGTGCTCATTGCAACCCCCTTTCTGATTGCCTTTCCGGAGGCCGTTGAAAAAAACAACAAGGCAGGGTTGGCGGCACTGGTGGGTTTTTTCTATATGTTTTTGAGCAACAAGCTGATTCAGAAGCGCACCAAGCAATCGGAACTGGCCTTTGGCATCACGGCTTTGCAGGGCATCGGCATCCACTCTTTCGTGGATGGTATGATCTACGCCGTCACCTTCAGTGTCAGCATCATGTCGGGGCTTTTAGCGGGGATAGGCCTGGTCATTCATGAATTGGCTGAAGGGGCCATCACCTATGCCTTTTTAATCAAAGGAGGGGTCAAAGAACGCAAGGCCCTGCTCTTTGCCTTCCTCATTGCAGCCTTGACCACCCCTTTGGGGGCCCTGGTGGCCTACCCCATCGTCTACCGGCTCAGTGAACCCATTTTGGGCTTGTTGCTGGGCTTTGTGGTGGGGGTGTTGATCTATGTGTCGGCAGCCCACTTGCTGCCAGAAGCCACGGAAGCCCACAAAAAACATTCTTTTGCCACCTTTTCGCTGGGGGTTTTGTTTGCAGTCCTGCTCAGCTTTGTCCACACCCATTGATCAGCCTCTCTGTTCGTCAGGCAGTTTTATGTTACAATGTAGGACAGTTGACAGGAAAGC
>CAYXIM010000014.1:0-26508 GCA_964465385.1 uncultured Oscillospiraceae bacterium | reverse complement strand
CCGGGTATGACGACGATGTCCTGGTCTTGGATCGTTTGCCAATTGGCTTCGATTTTTTCTTGGTGGTCACGCCACTGGGGACCGAAAACGGCCATGGGTTTGTCGACCCCCTGGCTCAGGTGCAGGTCTGCTATCGCATAAAGCGTCATGGTGCTGACTCCTCTTCCGGGTGAAAATGCTGGTAAACCGCCGCAGCCGCACGCTTGCCCAGGCCAACAACCGCTTCCAGCTCGTCCAGGCTGGCCTCCGACACTTTCTTAAGCGACTGAAAGGCCTGCAGGAGCAGGCGGCGCCGTGCCGGGCCGATGCCGGGGATGTGTTCCAGGCTGAAACGCGTCTGCCGCTTGCGGTCCAGGCTGGATCGCAAGCGGTTGGCAAAGCGGTGGGCTTCCTCCTGGATGGCCGTCATCAGGCGCAGGAGGGCCAGACGCTCGTCCGGGTTCAGGCCGTCTGCCGGGTCTTCTTCCCGGTCGGCCACCTGCAGGCCCTGATCCGCTTGCCCGTGAGAGCGTAGGTCGATGGTCCGGCCGTCGGGTAAAACCAGTCCCCTGGTTTTGTGGCGCTGGTCTTTAACCAGGCCGGCAACCGGACAGCTGATCTGCCGCTGGGTCAAGACCGCTTCAAAAGCCCGGACATGGCCCAGGCCGCCGTCAACGAGCAACAAATCCGGCTGCTGGCCGAAGGCTTCGTCATCGAGGTGGTTGAGGCGCCTGTCCAAGGCCTGGCGCAGGGCCTGGTAGTCATCCACCTGCTCCTGGTCCAGCCGAAAGTGCCGGTAGTGACGCCTGGAGGGCCGACCGTCCAGAAAAACCACCAGGGAGGCGGCCTGGTCGCTGCCAGCCTGGTGGGACACGTCGTAGGCTTCGATGCGGTGGGGTGGCTTGTCCAGAGCCAGAACGGACGCCAGCAGCTTGAGCGTCTCATCGATGGCCGTGCGCCGCAGGCCGCCTTGAAGGGTGTGGCGGCGCAAAGACTCTCTGGCATTGTCGCGGGCCAGGCGAACCAGAGCTAGGCCCTTGCCCCGCTGCGGGGTGCGGATCTGGCAGCGCTTGCCGCGCAGGTCACTGAGGTACTGGGCCAGCTCGTCCGCATCTTCAAGGGGATCCGACACCAGGATTTGTGGAGGGATCCAGTCCGTTTGCGGGTAATGCTGCAAGAGAAAGGAGCGGATCAGGTCAGCAGGCGGCTGGTCTTCATCCGGCCAGAAGGTGGCCGATGAGCCGATCAGCCGGCCCCGCCTGATTTGCAGTTTTTGCAGGCAGAGCTCGCTGCCGTTGCCAAAGAGGGCCAGAACATCCCGGTTGACAGGCTTGTCATCAACAACCTGTCGTTTTTCCATGATGTGTTCCAGGGCCTGGACACGGTCCCGGATGCGGGCCGCTTTTTCGTAGTCCAGGGCCTCAGACGCCGCCTGCATGTCCTGGCGCAGTTCACGGACCAGGTCATCCGTCCGGCCTTCAAAAAAACGGCAGATCTGCGCCATGACAGCCCGGTAGTCTTCGGCCGGCACGTGGCCCTGGCAGGGGCCGATGCAGCGGCCGATAAAATACTGCAAGCAGGCCCGTTCCTTGCCGATGTCTCTGGGGAAGACCCGCCGGCAGGTTTTGATGGGGAAAATGGACCGGATGGCCTCCAGGGCCAATTTAACATCCCGGGACAAATAGGGCCCAAAATAGCGCGCCCCCTCCTGCTGGTCCGGACCGATCCGGAAAGCTTTCAGGGCGCGTGGGTAAGCCTCGTTCATGGTGATGCGGATATACGGGTAGTCTTTGTCGTCTCGAAGCAGGATGTTGTACTTGGGCTGGTGGCGCTTGATCAGGGTTGATTCCAGAACCAGCGCCTCGCGCTCGTTGTCGCAGACGATCACCGAAAAGTCAGCGATATGGCTGATCAGGGCCAAAACCCGGGCGTTGCCCTGGGGTTTGGGCGCAAAATAGCTGCGCAGGCGCTGGCGCAGCTGGTTGGCTTTCCCCACATAGATAACAGCGCCCGCAGCATCTTTCATCAGGTAGACGCCCGGGCTGTTCGACACAAAATCCAATCTGTTGTCCAGAGCTCGCGGTTCAGCAGGCATGGTGGCTCGGCGGTTTAAGAAAAATCCGGTTGTTGCAGGTAGTGGGCAATCGCTTCCAGGGCTTCTTCTTCATCTTCTCCGTCAGCGGTGATTTCCAGCTCCGCCGCATCTTCGATGCCCAGAGACATCACACCCAGCAGGCTTTTGGCATTGGCCCTGCGGTTGCCGCGTGACAGCCAGATGGTCGAACGAAAAGCTGAGGCTTTTTGAATCAACACAGCCACGGCTTTCATCTGAAGTGCTTCCTCACAATTAAAAAGCACAGTTCTGGTTACCATGATGATCCTCCCTTAGGGGCCAACCCACCTACGTCAATCCAAGCACCAAACGACTTAACATCCCTAGTATAGTGTGCTTTCAAAGTTTTTGTCAACAGAATGGCCCCCGTCACCGCCGGTCCCGGCCACCAGCTTCAGGCGCATGAGCAAAGCCGCTTCGCCGTTGTCAGGGTAGTAGCTGGGACGCTGCCCGACGGCTTCAAAACCCAGCTGCCGGTAGAGTGCCTGGGCAGCCGTGTTGCTTTGACGCACGTCCAGCAGCAGGGTCTGAACCCCCTGCTGGTGCAGCTGTTCTATAAGCCGGCACAAGAGCGCCCGGCCAATCCCCCGCCGCCTGAAGGCAGGCAAGACCGCCAGGTCGATCAGCTCGGCTTGGTCTAACACACGCCAGAAAAGGGCAAAACCCACAGGCGTGTCATCCGGTCCGGCAGCCAGCAGGCACCAGGTCCGCTTGCGGTCTGCCAGGTCTGCCGCCAGCTGCTCGTGTGACCAGCCAGGGCCCAGACACTGGTGGCTGATCCGGGCCAGCCCGGCAGCCTCCTGAGGCCCGCAGCGTTTATAGCGGATCGTCTGGTCCATGGTTTGTTTCAGCCAGCCGTTCGGCCGCTGATCGGACAAAATAGGTCGCTTGGAGCGCGGCCGGCTGCACAGCAGCCCCGGCGGCCCAGGCCCGGGCTGCCCGGTCCGCCAGCACACCGGCCCGGGGCAGCTGCAAAGCCGGTGGTGCCCAGGTCAGGGGCACCGGGAAAGCCAGCGTCTGGGGCCAGTTGTCTGGCGCCAGGGCGGACACCAGCACAATCCCCGCCAGCGCAGGATCCTTGTGAGCCGCTTCCTGCAGGCGTGCCCCGAAATGGGCCAGCGGCTGGTTCTCAACCGCCTGAATCTGGTCTTCGGCCTGCCAGATGCCGGCGTAGACCCGCTGGTTGCGGGCATCCAGCATGGGGCACACCCAATGGTTGGCCAGGCTGGCGTAAGGAGCGGCCAACACGTCCAGGGTGGTCAGGCCGACAACCGGCTTATCCAAGGCGTAGGCCATGGCCTTGACCGCACTGACACCAATGCGGATACCTGTAAAAGAACCCGGCCCGGTGGTCACTGCAAAGACATCGATATCCTGGATGGGACAGCCACTGTCTTCAAGCAGGGCATCGACCAGGGGCATGAAGGTCTTCGAATGGATCAGGCCCACGTTCAAGAAGCGTTCGGCGCGAACCTGGCCATCGGTCCACAAGGCCACACTGACCGACGGCCCTGATGTGTCACAAGCCAGCAGATTCAAGGTCTTCCCCCCTCTTCTTCAAGCGCCTGGCGGATCTTGCCAAACAGCCGGTCGACCAGGGTCTGGTCGGCCGGGGCATGGATGCGGATCAGGCGCAGCCCGGCAGCCGTCACACCCTGCCCGGCGTGGGTCAGCGCCAGGTGGAGGGTCCGGGCAGGCAAGACCGCCTGGATGCGGTCGCCCCATTCCACGACACTGACCCCTCCGCCTTCCAGGTAGGCATCAAAATCAAAGTCCAGAAAAGCCTGGGCATCGTCCAGGCGGTAGGCATCAAAGTGGTACAAGGGCAGGCCCCGGGCACCGGCCGGGTGTTCCATGAGCAAGGTGAAGGTGGGGCTGGCCACCGGCCCTGCGGCCTGCAGGCCCCGGGCCAGGCCCCGGGTCAGGGTGGTTTTTCCAGCTCCCAGGTCGCCGGTCAGGCTGAGCACAGACCCGGCCGTTAAAAAGCCGGCCAGCAGCTGGCCCAGCCATTCGGTGTCCTGCGGGCCGGCGCTTGACAAACAGCCCGTCCAGGTATCCGGCTGATCCAAAAGTGTCAGCACGGCGCACCATCACCGGCCTGCCACACGCAGGCGCCTTTGATGAAAACCATGCGGGTGCGACAGCGGTAATGGAAGGGGTGGTCAGTGAAGACGGAAAAATCTGCTTGTTTTCCCGCTTCCAGGCTGCCCAGTTCAGCCCCCACCCCACAGATTTTCGCCGCCTGTAAGGTGATGGCCGCCAGGGCGTCCACTTCGTCCAGGCCGCAGCGCACGGCGGCGGCGGCACTGAGTGCCAGGTGTTGCTGAGGGGTCACCGGGTGGTCTGTTGCGATGGCAACCGGCAGGCCGGCAGCCACCAGAACAGCCGGGTTTTCCAAGGCCGAACGTGCCAGTTCCGGCTTGCTGCGGTCGGTCAGCAAGGGCCCGGTGATGATCCCTTCCAGCCGGCCCTGGCCGGCAAGCCCCTGGCCGTGGCCGTCTGCCTGGCCTGCCTGGTAGACGCGGGCCAGCACATCGGCAATCCGGTAGCCTTCCGTGCAGTGGTCCAAGGTGTAGCGCAGGCCAAACACGTTGGCAATCCGCACACCCGTTAAGATGTCGTCGCTCCTGTGGGCGTGGATTTTCAGCGGGATCTGCCCCGATAAAACAGGCAGGAGGGCTTCCCAGCGCGGGTCCTTGTCAAAGGGTTTGTCGTCCGCCTTTGCGTGTTCTTTTTTGAGGCGGTAGGCGCTCGCCTGGTCCAGGGCCTGGCGCAAGAGGGCGGCGCTGGCCATGCGCGTGACCGGCGAACGGTTTTTTGCCCCGTGTACTTTCTTGGGGTTTTCACCCAACGCGGCTTTCATGGCCGCCGGTTGCCGCTGGGCCATGGCTTCGGCCGTTTGGCCGCAGGTGTGCACCAGCGCAAAGGAACCGCTCAGGACGTTGGCACTGCCCGGTCCGGTCATGACCGAGGTCACCCCGTAGGCCAGCGCCTCCTGGAAGCAGCGGTCTTCCTGGTAGAGGCCATCGAGGGCCTGCATGTGAGGGGTGATCGGGTCGGAAGACTCATTGGCGTCATAGCCTTCTTTGGAGATGCCGTCTGTGAACAGGCCGATGTGGCTGTGCGCATCGATGAAGCCAGGCACCAGCCACTGGCCCTTGAGGTCGATGGCTGTCCGGCCCGCTGTCAACAGGCTGCCAGGGGACCCTTGGCCCACCTGGCGAATCAGGGGCGGATCGATGAGCAGGAAACCCTGCTCAATGGCCTGTCCGGCCATGGTCAGTAAACGGGCGTTATACAAAAGCATGGTTTCCCTCCAGGATGAGCGCAAGCAGGCGAGGTGCCTGCCTCGCCTGTGCGGTTGCATCGCCTGCGTGCAACGAGCCGTTTTTATCCGATCAGCGTTTGGAGAACTGTGACGCCTTACGTGCTTTCTTCAGCCCGTACTTCTTGCGTTCCTTCATGCGGGAGTCGCGCGTCAGGAAGCCCTCTTTTTTCAAGGTTGCCTTGAACATCTCCTCGTCAGCTTCCACCAGCGCCCTGGATAGCCCGTGCTGGATGGCACCGGCTTGTCCGGACAGGCCGCCGCCAGAAACCGAGCAGATCACGTCAAAGCGGCTTTCTGAATGGGTGGCCATAAAGGGTTGGCGCACAATCAGCTTGAGGGTTTCCAGGCCAAAATAGTCATCAATATCCTTGCCGTTGATGGTGATCTGGCCTTGTCCAGGGTAGAGGCGAACCTTTGCCACCGATTTTTTCCGCCGCCCTGTTCCGTAAAAATAAGTACTTGTTGCTTTTTTGACAGCCATTGATTCGTCCTCTCCTTATGACAATGAAAGTGTTAACACTTCAGGTTGTTGCGCGGCATGCCCGTGGTCGGGGCCGACATAGACCTTCAGTTTTTTGAACATGGCACGACCCAGGGCATTTTTGGGCAGCATGCCTTTAACGGCCAACTCAATGACCTTTTCCGGCCGCTTGTTCATGAGGTCGCGGTACTTGACTTCCTTGAGCCCACCCGGGTACTGGGTGTGGTAACGGTAGAGCTTTTGATCGAGCTTGCGGCCGGACAGGGCCACCTTGTCCGCATTGACCACGATCACGTAATCCCCCGTGTCAATGAACGGCGTGTACTGTGGCTTGTGTTTGCCGCGAAGAATCGTTGCGATTTCGCTGGCAAGCCGCCCCAAAATCAGGTCTTCAGCATCAATCACGTACCATTTTCTGTTCAACTCTGCTGGTTTGGCAACATATGTGCTCATGAGACTGCATTCCTCCATCTATCAATGATCCAAGCAATGCGCCTTTTGATCCAGGCGCTCACCCATTGTAAGCCGCCTCTTTTCTGCTGTCAAGCATGGATTTAAAATAGAAGGCTAGCCCGTGACTTTTCGATCGTTTTCGCCTGTTTCCTCTCTCTTTTTCCAGCTCGTCGTCCCTTTTCGCCCCGGCGGTGCCAGGCGCTTTCCTTTCCAAATAGCCGGTCCTGTGCTATAATCGACAGATCCATACAGTTTAACGGATTGGCAGACAGCATGCTGGAGGCTTGGCACAAAACATGTTTGATGTGACCATCAACACCGTCAGAGAGATGACAACAAACGGTCCGACCTACATGCAGGGCAGGCATTATTACCGCCAGGGACTGATCAAGCACCTTTCTTACCAGAAAGACAAGGGCATCATTCTGGCCCATGTTCAGGGCACCCGCACCTATGCGGTGCGCATCATCCTGGATCGGTCCGGTGCGCTGCACGACGCCTCTTGCACCTGCAGCGCTTTTACGGCCTACTGGGGCCTGTGCAAGCACATCGCGGCCGTTCTTCTTTATTGCATCGACACCTACGGCGGCGGCAAAACCCACATTGAACCGGCCAGCCGCCCCCTGGAGTTCCTGCCTGCTGAAGGCGGCGGCCAGAAAACCGCTGCCGCTGATCGCAAGGCCCGCCAGCAGGTCTTGAGGCGCAGCCGCACCAAGACACGTGCCTTCATGGCCCAGCTGGAGCGGGTGGTCCGCCTGTCAAGCCGCGAGCACAAGGAAACCGTTCGCCTGCGGGTGGTTTTGACCAGCCCCAGACAAACCGGTTCCCTGCCATCCCTGACCTTTGCCCTGGGCCTGGACAGCGTCTACGCCGTTAAAAACGTGGAGCAGTTCGCTGAGGCCATTTCCCGCGACCTGTCGCTTAAACTCAACCGCCATTTCACCTTCGACCCCTTGACCCACGCCTTCGACTCCCGTGACCTGCCCTTGATCCACATGATCCGGGACGCCTTTGAGCATGACTACAAGTCGGTTTTTGGCACCTCCCACACGGCCACGCACAGCCAGACCTTCCCTTTAAACCCCAGTCGCTTCGCGGCCTTTTTGCGGCTTTGCGCCGGCTTGACCGATGCCAGCTGGAAAACGGCCCGGACCGCCAAGGCCATGCCCATCAAGGTTTTGGAAAAGCCGCTGCCCATCGAGCTGACCCTGGCCGCCAGCAAGGGCATCAACCGCCAGGTCCTGCCCCTGCAGCTGCATTGGACGGTGCGTGAGAAAATCCAGCCCCTGACCGCTTCCCGCAATGTGTTCCTGGTCGGCCAGACCTTCTACCTGCCCGATCCAGATGCGGTGCGCCTGCTCGAGCCCGTCTTGTCCCATTTTTCGGTGCCCGGGTCGCAGACCCTGGACCTGACCCGCCAGGAGGCATCCCGCCTGCTCAGCCTGCAAAACGCGGCCATCCGGGCCGTCTGCCCCCTGACCATCCACCCCGACCTGGCTGACCAGGTCATCGACGAGCCCTTGCAGGCGGCCTTGTCTTTAGATTCCGTCAACATGGAACTCAAGGCCACACTGTCCTACAGCTACGGCTCCTATTGTGTCAACCCCCTGGAAGACAATGAAACAGAGCCCAGGCAGGTCGTCGTCCGCGACTGTGCCGCTGAAAGCCGCCTGGAGGCGGCCCTTGAAGCGGCGGGTTTTGGCCGCCAGGGCCAGCACCTGCGCCTCAAGGACACCGACGCCCTCTACCACTTCCTTGACCAGGGCCTAACGGACCTGCAGCAGACAGCCCGGATCCAGTGGTCTGAATCAGCCCGCCAGCTGGTCATCCACCCCGTTCCGGCCCTCTTGTTCTCGTTCAGCCTGTCTGAAGAGCCGGACGGCCTGCTGCTGACCCAGGACACCGCCGGCATGGACCAGCAGGCCTTCGACCGCTACTGCCAGGCCGTTGGGGACGACCGCCCCTTTGTGCGCAACAGCGACGGGTCCTTTCGCAAGGTCAACCCCCTTCACCGCACCTTTTTACCCCAGCTGGTCTCCCTCTTGGATTTTTGGCAGGTGACCGACCAGGGCACACACCTGCTGCCGCGTTACCGCATGTTGTCTCTGGCCCCGTTCATCCAGGATCCCGCGCTTGATGGGTCGGTCGGCCTGTCCATTGACCCA
Organism: uncultured Oscillospiraceae bacterium; assembly: GCA_964465385.1. Taxonomy (GTDB): domain Bacteria; phylum Bacillota; class Clostridia; order Saccharofermentanales; family UBA5734; genus JAAYBY01. The sequence goes on along the minus strand of CAYXIM010000014.1, from coordinate 17,989 downwards.
CACCTGGCCGACATGGTTAACCAGCTCCTCAAGCCCACGGCTGTCTCCTGCGCCATTCCCGCCCACCTCAACAAGCACCTGCGCCCCTACCAGAAGACCGGCGTCCGCTGGCTCTATATGCTGGACCGTTATGGTCTGGGGGGTATTCTGGCCGATGACATGGGCCTGGGAAAAACCCTCCAGACCATCACCTTCATCCGCCTCTTGTGGCGCCGCAGCAAAAAAACCTCCCTGGTCATCGCCCCGACCAGCCTGATTTACAACTGGGCCCATGAGTTTGAAAAATTTGATCCCAAACTGCCCGTTTTGCTGCTGGATGGCAACCGGCAGCAGCGCAGCGACCGGGTGCTTGAAATCAGCCGCAACGCCTGTGTCATCACCTCGTACGCCCTGATCAGGCGGGACATCGCCTGGCTCAAGGAGGTTTCTTTCGGCAGCTGCTTTTTAGACGAGGCACAAAACATCAAGAACCCGGAAACCCTTAACGCCCGTTCGGTCAAGCAGATCAACACCGACCGCGCCTTTGCCTTGACGGGGACGCCCATTGAAAACTCTCTGCTTGAGCTGTGGTCACTTTTTGATTTTATCCTGCCGGGGTTTTTACACGACCAGAAGCGCTTTCAGGCCCGCTATGAAACCCCCATCGTCAAGGAGCAGGACCAGGACGCCTTGACCGCCTTGCACCAGCAGGTCATGCCATTCATCCTGCGGCGCATGAAACGCGACGTGCTCAAAGAATTGCCTGACAAGATCGAAAGCAACACCATCTGCGACATGACCGAAGACCAGCGTGCCATTTACGACGCCTTCCTGGACCAGTCGCGACAAGACCTCAAGGAAGAAATTGAAAAACACGGCTATGCGCGCAGCCAGATCTACATCCTGGCCCTGCTGACCCGCCTGCGCCAGATCTGCTGCCACCCCTCTTTGTTCCTCAAGCAATACACGGGCGGCAGCGGCAAGCTGCTGTTGCTTGAAGAGCTGCTGTCTGACAGTTTTTCATCCGGCCACCGGGTGCTGGTTTTCTCACAGTTCACCAGCATGCTGGACATCATCCGCAAGCGCCAGCTGCAGCAGGGTAACGTGCCCTTTTACATCGACGGCCAGGTGTCTTCTGAAGAACGCATCCAGCAGGTCAACACCTTCAACAGCGGTTCGGGCAACTTGTTTTTGATTTCCCTGCGAGCCGGCGGTACCGGCCTAAACCTGACCGGAGCTGATACAGTCATCCATTACGACCCCTGGTGGAACCCGGCTGTTGAAGAGCAGGCCACGGACCGCGCCTACCGGATCGGCCAGGAAAATGTGGTGCAGGTCTTCAAGCTGTGTACCCGAAACTCCGTTGAAGAAAAAATTTTGGCTTTGCAGGCTGAGAAACAAAACCTGATTGACGCCGTCATCAAGCCGGGTCAAAACCTCTTGTCCAAGATGTCTGTTGATGAAGTCTTGGCGCTTTTTGATCCCTGAGGCGGCGAAGGAGGCTGGCTGCCTTTTGGCACTATTGTCCAGCCAGGCTGTGCGCTGCCGGATGAAAATCGCCAGATTCAACAGTGCAAAGCGCCCGTGAAACGCCTACAATAAGAGAACAGGCTTTTTCCGATAACCCGATTGATTGATGCGGCGGAGGTCCACCATGAAACTCAAAGGTGTCAACAAGGATGAATTCACCACCCTGATCCAGTTGTGTCAAGGCCGTGTGTGTCTGGTGACCTCAGACGGCGACCAGCTGGTGGTCAACAGCCCCCTGTCAGACCGGATCGGCCTTCAAACCATCTTACAAGTGGCCCGCCACCGGGACATCACCATCACCTGCGACAACCAAAGCGACCAGAAACGGATCGAAGCCTACCTGGCTGCCCGGACCTGACGCCTGTTGGGCCCTAGGGAGCCGACAGGCTGTCCAAGGCGCTTTTGATATCTGCCAGTAAATCATCGATGTGCTCAATCCCCACCGACAAACGAATCATATCCGGCGTGATACCGGCTGCCTGAAGGGCTTCATCGCTCAACTGGCGGTGGGTTGTGCTGGCCGGATGCAGCACACAGGTGCGCGCATCAGCCACGTGGATGACGATGGCCGCCAGCTTTAAGGCTTCCATAAAACGGATGGCCGCTTCCCGCCCCCCTTTGACACCAAAGGTGATGACACCGCAGGTGCCTGATGGCAGGTAGCGCTTGGCCAGCTGCGTGTAGGGGTTATCCGCAAGCCCCGGGTAATTGACCCAGCTGATCCGGTCGTCTCCGGCCAGAAAGGCTGAGATGGCTTCGGCGTTCCTGCAGTGGCGCGCCATGCGCAGGGCCAGCGTTTCCAGGCCCAGGTTGAGCAAAAAGGCGTTGAAGGGACTGGCGGTCGCTCCCAGGTCGCGCAGCAGGTGGGTCCTTGCTTTGACAATATAGGCCTGGCGGCCAAACTGCTCAGTGTAAACCAGGCCATGGTAGGCCGGGTCGGCCTGGGTCAACTGGGGGAAGTCCCCCTGTGTCCAATCAAAGTTGCCGCTGTCAACAATGACGCCGCCCAGGCTGCAGGCGTGGCCGTCCATGTACTTGGTGGTGGAATGGATGACGATGTCGGCGCCAAAGGCGATCGGCTGGCAGTTGACGGGCGTGGGAAAGGTGTTGTCCACGATCAGGGGCACCGCGTGTGAGTGGGCCAGGCTGGCGAATTTCTCCAGGTCCAGGACCACCAGGGTGGGGTTGGACAGGGTTTCTGCAAAAACCAGGCGCGTCCTGGGTGTGAAGGCCTGTGCCAAGCTTTCAAGCGGGGCATCCGGGTCCACAAAGGTGCAGGAGACCCCCATGTCCCGGATGGTCTTGTCCAGCAGGTTGAAGGTCCCGCCGTAGAGGGCGGAAGAGCTGATAATGTGGTCACCCGCCTGGCAGATGTTCATGATGGCAAAAAAGGTTGCTGCCTGGCCAGATGAGGTCAGCAGGGCCCCAACGCCCCCTTCCAGGTCAGCAATTTTTTGTTCAACAGCCTCCAGGGTGGGGTTGCCCAGGCGCGTGTAAAAGGATCCTTCAGCCTGCAGGTCGAACAAATCGCCCAGGGCCTTTGCAGAATCATATTTAAACGTGGTACTTTGAACGATCGGCACGATCCGTGGCTCACCCGGGCCCGGCTGGTATCCGGCTTGCACACAACGGGTTTCAATGTGATGTGACGACATGGTCTTTTCCTCCTCATGGATCCTGAATCGGTTGAACCATTTTACCACAAATCAGCCCCGGACGCGCCTAGCGAAGCACCACTTTCTGGAACCAGTCGTCATGGTGGACCCGGCGTGTGAAAAAGAGGGCACGGCACAGCCAGTCGGCATACATGGCCAGCCAGATGCCCAGCGGCCCCCAGGCAAAGACCAGGGCAAAGACGTAACCCAGCAGGATGCGCACCAGCCACATGCTGCTCATGGACACGATCATGGTGTAGCGGATGTCTCCGGCGCCCCGCAGGCCTGCTGGTGTCAAAAAAGAAGACGGCCACAGGAGCGGCTGGGCGATGATGGAGGAAAAAACGACCACCCAGACGATGCGGTGAATCTCCGGATCTGTCGTGTAAAACCCGATGAGGGAGTTGAGGCCTAAGAGCATGAGCAGGCCGGTGACCGCCAGGGTGATAGACGCCAGCAGGGTCAGAAAATTAAGCTGCCTGCGGGCGTCGTTAAAGCGGCCGGCTCCAATCTGCTGGCCCACCAGGGTGGTTGCGGCAATGGCCAGGGCATTGCCGGGTACCAGCATGAGGCTGTTGATGGAGTTGGCGATGGTGTTGCCTGCAATGGCTGCCGTTCCCAGGCTGACAATGAAGGTCTGGGCGATCAGCCGCCCCCCTTGGAACATAAGCTGCTCGGCGCTGGCCGGTATGCCCAGGCTGAAAATACCCTTGAGCAAGAGCGCGTCCGGTCGAAAGAGACGGATGTCGGACAAGGACACACATGTGGATCCGCGCAGGAGGGGCACCAGGACCAGGACCATGCCGGCTGTTCGCGCCAGGGTCAATCCCCAGGCGGCACCAGTCACGCCCAGGGCAGGCACAAAGAGCCTGCTGCCGCCCACAGGCAGGTCGATCCCGTAGATCAGCAGGTAGCTGAGCGGCACATTGATCACGTTCATGACGATGGACAAGAGCATGGGGGTGCGGGTGTCCCCGGCCCCCCGCAAGAGCCCGAACGAGACGCTGGTCACTGCGATAGGCAGATAGGACCAGGCCACAATGCCCAGGTATTGCAGGGCATAGGTGAACACCAGGGGCTCCGCATTGCCGTACAAGAGCTGCAGGAAAGGCCGTTTCAACGCAACCAGCAGGCCGGTCACCAGCAGGGCGATCAGCAGGTTGGAAGCCAGGGCCTGGGCGGCCGTCTGGTTGACCCGCGCTTGTTTCTTTTGGCCGGTGTACTGGGCGGCCAGAACCGTTCCCCCGATGGACAAGGCCCCGAAAAGAGCGATCATGATGTTGTTGATGGTGTCGATCATGCCGATGGCCGAAACGGCTTCTTTGCCGATGTTGGCAGCCAGCATGGTGTTGATGATCCCCATCAGCACCACAAAAAACTGCTCCACCAGAACAGGATATGCCACCTTACCTACCGAACGGTACAGCTCCCTGTATGCAGTCTTGCGGTCCACCTTCGCCTCCGGTCCGCCTGTTCTAGCTTGATGCCTTTCCATGTTCAGGTTCGGACCCCATGCAGTATAACACATGACCGATCAAGGTACACTGAAGAAACCTTCATGTTAGAATAAAAGCAACCTGAAAACGCGCAGATGTGAAAGGGGTGTTGCTTGTGAACGCCGTTGATGTGATCATCCAGAAAAGAGAAGGTGGCGTGCTGAGCGATGGACAAATCCGTTTCTTCATCGCCGGCGTCACCGATGGCAGCTGGTCAGATGAACAAATCGCCGCCTTGTTGATGGCTTGTTTCCTGCAAGGCTTATCGGTTGCGGAAACAGCAACCCTGACCGACGCCATGGCCCGGTCGGGCCAGCAGCTGGACCTGTCTGCCCTGCCCGGTCTCAAAGTGGACAAGCACAGCACCGGCGGTGTGGCAGACACCACCACGCTGGTCCTGGCACCCCTGCTGGCCGCCTGCGGCCTGCCCATGGTCAAGCTGTCCGGCCGCGGCCTGGGCTTCACCGGGGGCACCATCGACAAGCTGCAGGCCATCCCCGGTTTTCGTGTGGACCTGTCGGTGGAAGAGGCCCTGGCCCAGGCCCGCCGCAACAAGCTGGTCCTCTTGTCTCAAACCGGCCAGATGACCCCGGCCGACCGCAAGCTGTACGCCCTCCGGGATGTGACCGGCACTGTGGACAGCATACCCCTGATCGCCTCCAGCATCATGAGCAAAAAGATCGCCGCTGGCGCCGATGTGATTGTCCTGGACATCAAGTGCGGCAGCGGGGCCTTCATGCAAACCCTGGACCAGGCCCGGCAGCTGGCCGAGCTCATGGTGTCCATCGGCCTGGCGCTGGGCCGCAAGGTGACCGCGGTCATCAGCCGCATGGACCAGCCCCTGGGCCCTTGCATCGGCAACAGCCTGGAGGTCCGGGAAGCCATCGCTGTGCTCCGGGGCAAATCTGCCGGTGACCTGCTCGACCTGGTGCTGACCCTGGGAGCCGAAGTGTTGCTGGCCACTGGCCAGGCCGCCGGCACATGCCAGGCCCGCGACCACTTGAAGGCTGTCCTGGCTGACGGCCGGGCACTGGCAGCCTTCCGCCGCTTTGTCGCAGACCAGGGCGGGGACCAACGGATCATCGACCAGCCAGACCGCCTGCCCCGGGCCAGGCACCAGGCAACGCTTTTGTCACCTGGGTCCGGCCACCTGGCTGCCGTGGACACCGCCCGCCTGGGCCAGCTCTTTGTCGCCCTGGGCGGGGGCCGTTACCAGCAAACCGACACCATCGATGCCAGCGCCGGCATCTGCGTCAAGGCCCGCCTGGGAGATGCGGTCAAAACCGGCCAGCCCCTGGCCACCCTTGAAGCCATGGATCAAGAAAAACTTGAACACGTGCGCCAGCAGCTGCCGGCCTGTTTTCATTTGTCCGACACACCACCCCAGGACACCCCCCTGGTGCTAGACATCATTCGCTGAGGAGGCCGCCGATGAAAATCAAACGGGTTACCCTCATGGTGCTGGACGGTCTGGGCTGTGGCGCGGCACCAGATGCCCAAGTGTATGGGGATGCGGGCAGCCACACCCTGGACCACATCGCCCAGGCGGTTCCGTGGCTGAACCTGCCCAACCTGGCGGCTCTGGGCCTGGGCCATGTGCCTGGCGTCCACAGCATTCCCCGGGTTGCCCAGCCCCGGGGCCAGGTTGGCCGCATGCAAGAACAGTCCCCCGGAAAAGACACCACCACCGGCCATTGGGAGCTGGCCGGCATCCGCTTGGACCAGCCGTTCCCCCTTTACCCCCAAGGCTTTCCCCCATCAGTAATCCAGGCCCTCCAGACGGCCTTTGGGCGGCCGCTTCTGGGTAACGTGGCCGCGTCGGGAACCGAGATCATCCAACGCCTGGGCGACCAGCAGGTTCAAACCGGCTTTCCCATCATTTACACCTCAGCGGACAGTGTCTTGCAGCTTGCCGCCCACGAGGCGGTGATCCCGCTGGCGCAGCTTGACAGCTTTTGCCAGAAAGCCCGCCAGATCATGCAGGGTGAGCATGCCGTCGGCCGCATCATCGCCAGGCCGTTTGTCGGTTCGAACGGGTCCTACCAGCGAACCGGAAACAGGCGCGACTACTCGCTGCCACCCCCTGGCAAAACCATCTTGGACCACCTGAAAGCGGCCGGCTATTCGGTCGTTGGCATCGGAAAGATAAACGACATTTATGCCGGCCAGGGCTTGACCCGAGCCATCCACACCAGCGGCAACCAGGATGGCCTGGACCAGACCCTGAGCCAGCTCGACCAGGCCTTTGAGGGCCTGATCATGACCAACCTGGTTGACTTTGACATGCTTTACGGCCACCGCAACGATCCGGAAGGTTTTGCCCGGGCCCTCATGCACGTTGATGCGGCTTTGCCGGCCTTGTTGGGGCGGATAGGCCCAGATGAGCTCTTGATCCTGACAGCCGACCACGGCTGCGACCCCACCTTTCCCGGGACCGACCACACACGCGAATACGTTCCCCTGCTCACCTATTCACCCAGCCAGCGCCCCGGTGTTGTGCTGGGCACCCGACTTGGCTTTTACGACTGTGCGGCAAGCCTGGCCCAGGCTTTTGGGCTGGCGCCCATGCCTCACGGCCGGTCTTTTTTGCAAACGGAGGTAACCCCATGATGCCAGACACACCACAAGCCCTGGCCCGCCTGATCGACCACGCGGTTTTATCCCCCACGGCCACCACAGCAGACGTGGAGGAGGCCTGCCGGATCGGCCTGGCCTATCAGGTGGCCAGCGTCTGCGTCCGCCCCTGTGATGTGCGCCTGGCCCACCGGCTGATCGGCGACGGACCCACCTGTGTCAGCACGGTGATCGGCTTTCCACACGGCGGCCACACCCCGCACATCAAGGCGGCAGAAGCCCGTCAGGCACTGGCGCAAGGGGCCCGGGAGCTGGACCTGGTCATCAACATCGGCCGCCTGCTGTCCGGTGATGAGGCGGCGGTCCTGGATGAACTCAACGCCATCAGCGACGTGGTTCACCAGGCGGAAGGTCTGCTCAAGGTTATTTTGGAAACCAGTTACCTGACCGATCCGCTTAAAAGACGGGCGTGCGCACTGGCCGTGGCGGCCGGCGCTGATTTTGTCAAGACGTCGACCGGTTTTGGCCCCGGCGGGGCGAACCAGGCAGACGTGCGGCTCATGCGCGCATCGGTTCCCCCTGCTGTCGGCGTCAAGGCTTCAGGTGGCATCCGCAGCCTGGCGGACATGCAGCAGCTGATCAGTTGCGGGGCAACCCGTATTGGCACGTCAGCCACACAGGCCATTTTAACGGCTGCCGGTGCTGTTTCTTGCTCTTGAACATGATACAATAAAGGCCCAAGTTTGAACCACAATGGAGGTGAACACCCATGACAACAGGCCTCATTTATTGTCCTCTCTTGAAAAAAGACATCCGCCGCTCCCTGTGCCAGAAGATCACCTACGCCGCAGAGGGACGCATCAGCCACGCAGTGGTTTCTGAAGTGGCTGACTGGATTCAGGCCAAAAACGTTTGTGCCGACTGTGTCCACGCCTACTGGAACCAGAACAAAATGCAGCACGACCTGTGACCATTTGGCCCCGGCTTTTTGAGACATCGGCCGACAGCAGACCAGGAGGTTTTTATGGATCCCCGTTCTTTTCCCTACGACCGTTTTAACGCCCTCATTGAAAGCAAGGAAAAACGCCTGTTGGACCTGATCTCCGGCCGGGACTGGTTCGTGCCCGTCATGCAGCGGCCCGGTCTTTCAGAACAATTCGGCAGCCTGAGCGGTGACCGGGTGAAGTCACTGGCCTACCAGCTGGACTTTCTCCACTCCTACTTCGATTTGGAATCAGATTTTATCTATGATTACCTGGAGCCCTGGCATGGCGTGGGCATCTATGCGGCTGCCTTTGGCTGTCCCCTTTATTGGAGCCCAGACACCGCCCCCCAGACCAAACCCCTTTACCACACCGCCGAAGAGGTGGTCCGCTACAAAAAACCGGATATCGACGGTTGCGAGGTCATGCAGATGGTCCTGGACACCATCCACTACTTTCGCCAGCAGACCGGCGACCAGCTGGCCATTTCTCTGACGGACACCCAAAGCCCCAACGACACCGCCAGCCTGATCGTGGACACCTGTGAATTTTTCGTGTTGACGCGAACCGATGAAGACCTGGTTTTACCCTTGCTGCAAGACATCACCGACACCATCATCCGTTTTTCTGAAAGGCAGCTGGAAGCCCTGGGCCCAACGGCCACCCGCCCCGGTCACCTGATGACCTCATCACGCAAGCTGAAGGGGATCAGCCTGTCCGATGACAACATGGCCGTTTTAGACCCCCTGTCCTACCGCATCGCTTCAAAACCGTTCAATGAGCAGCTGTCCCGCCACTTTGGCGGTCTGGCCATCCACACCTGCGGGGATTTGACCCACACAGCGCCTGCCCTGCTTGAAAGCGAAGGCCTCTACATGGTCGACTGTCCCATTGGCTGGGCTGTCGATCCCACGCCCAACGATCCCAAGGCCCTCCGCGATTTGTTTGCCGGAAGCGGTCTCTTGCTCAAGGTCCGCCTGGGCGCCAACGAACTGGAGCTGCTTGAGCCCCTGATTGACCCGGCGCTCAAGCTGGTGGTTGAACTGCGCACCAGCGGCAGCACCCTGGAAAAAAACAGGCAGGTGGAAGCTGCTCGTGAAGCCATCGCCCGCTACGGGGCCGGCCGCTCGTAACCGTATCCGCCGCACAGCAAAAAGCCCTGTGACGTGACATCACAGGGCTTTTTTGGCTGCCGGAGAAGGATTTGAACCCTCACAGACTGAGTCAGAGTCAGCAGTGCTACCATTACACAATCCGGCATCGGCTGGCAGCTTTGTGCCAGCAAAAAAGATCTTATCACAGAAAAAGACCTTTGGCAAGAAAATGGGCCCCTGAATCAGGGGGTTGAATCAGGGGGTCAGATCGGCCACAGGTCCTCCTCTTTCCGGACCGACAGGTCCTGTCGCAAATCCCGTATGGTGGCCACAACCTGGTAAACCAAAATGGCAGCCACCACCCCGGCCAGGTCGATCAGAAAGTCCGTTAACTGGCCGGCACGGCCAGGGACGAAAAGCTGGTGCCATTCGTCTGAAGCGGCATAGAGGGCAGACACGATCAGGGTCAACAGCATGTTGCGCCAGATCCTGATCTGCACTTCGCTGAAGGACCAGCTGACCAGAAGGCCCAGGACAAAAAACAAAAACCCATGGGCCAGCATGCGCAAGGCCCCTTCCAGGGCCTCAACGTTTGCTGCTGACGGGTTGCCCAGGGCGCTCAGCAACACAAGGGTCAGGCGGTTGCTGAGCTGGCCGGACGCTTCGGCGGTCTGGTGCGAGAACGCAAAAATGACTGCCATCCACAAGACGACCGATGTCCAGGACAAGACGATCCGGACCGGATACCGTTTGACGCGATTGTTCTCCAGATACATGGCAAGCCGCTCCTTGCAGCCGGGTCAGCTCCGGCCTGTGGGCATGTCCGGCTGATGGGCCAGCCGGCCAAGGTAACCCAGCTCTTCCATTTTTTGTCGAATGCGCCCGACGTCATCCCAGAGCGCAACCCGTTCCCGGTTGTTTCTGAGGATATAGGCCGGGTGGAAGACCGGCAAAATGGCATAGCCTTTCTTCTCGATCCACTGGCCCCTGATGCTTGTGATGCCCTCTTGGCCGCCCGTAAAATACCTGTAGGCGGTCGCACCCAAAAGAACGATGACTTTGGGCTCGACCAGCTGGAACTGGCGGCTCAGCAAGGGCCGGCAAGCCACAGCTTCTTCCCGTGTGGGGGCACGGTTGCCGGGTGGGCGGCACTTGACGATGTTACATATGTGGTAGTGGTCCGCTGTCAGGCCATAGGCTGTCAGCAGCAGGTCCAGCAAGCGGCCGGCCGCCCCGACAAACGGAACGCCTTGCCGGTCTTCTTCAGCACCTGGGCCTTCACCAATAAACATCAGGGGTGCAGGGACAGCCCCTCGGGAAACCACCACCTGCTGCCTGCTTTTTGACAGGTCACATTGGCGGCAGGCGCGGCACGTTTGTTCAAATTCGGCCCAGGCCTGCAGGTTTGATTCGATCACGGTCATCTTGTATCGGGTCCTCCCCCCTGCCGGGTGCTTGTCCGGCATGCAAACCCATTGTACCACATTGACCGGTCGGCACAGGCTTGGGGCACGGGCAAAAAGCCGTAAAAAAAGTCCCCGGAAGCAGGGACTTGATGCTTGGGTTGGGCTGGATGGATCAGGCGCGTAAAATCACCATGGTGATGCCTTCGTTGTGTCGGCCCCAGTCCGGATCCCGGTGTAAGGCAGGCATGGCTTCCACCATTTCCCGGCCCTGGTTCTCAAAAGGTCCAAACTGCTCGCCAGGACAGAAGGTGCGGATGTGCTTGTTGTTGAGCTGATCAAACAGATGCTGGCGAACGGCATCACGAATCGCACCGCCGGATCCGCTGGACCCATAGCCGTGGATGACTTTAACGGTTTTGACACCGATCCGACGCAGCGTGGCCAGTTCCAGCTTGAGCTTGGTCAAGGCGTCTTCAACTTTTGGCTTTCCCTCTTCCAGGTTGACCACAACGGTTGCCATTGAACGTGCCATTGAACGATCATTCCTTTCTTTGTTCTACCCTTTATTGTAACAGGTTGGACCGACACGGGCAAACGCCAGGCGTCTTTGCGGTATACTGTGCGGTATACTGGAGGCAGTTGACCGGAAGGGAGAGGCTGTACATGCGGCTGGATCGACTGCTTTCTCAATCGGGACACGGGTCCCGTTCTCAGGTGCGCCACATCATCCGCAGCGGCCGGGTCAGCCTGGGCGGCCAGCTCCTGTCTGATCCGGGTTTTTTGCTTGATGATGAAGCCATGAACCAGGTGCGGCTGGATGGCCAGCCGGTTGTCTTTCACAGGCACCTGCACCTGATGATGAACAAAGAGGCGGGGCTTGTGACCGCCCACCGGGATGCACGCCATGTCACAGTCGTCTCCCAGCTGCCTGATCACTGGAAAAACAGGCGCCTGTCTCCGGTCGGCCGGCTGGACCGGGACACAACCGGCCTGCTGCTGCTGACCACGGACGGCCAGCTCAACCACCGCCTGACCAGCCCCCGCTGGCAGGTCTGGAAAACCTACCAGGTCCAGTACAGCGGTCCCCTGTTGCAGCAGGAGGCGGTTGACCGGTTTGAGGCAGGCCTGGTCCTGTCGGCTCAGCAACAACTGCTGCCAGCCCGGCTGACCGTCTTGGCGGGTCACCAGGCGCTTTTGTCTCTCCAGGAGGGAAAATTTCATCAGGTCAAACGCATGTTTGAAGCCCTGGGCCGGCAGGTCATCCGCCTGCACCGGACCCAGCTGGGCCCACTTGCCCTGGACCCCAACCTGGCAGCCGGCCACTATCGCAGCCTGTCACCGTCAGAGGTGGCCGCTTTGTATGCAGCGGTCGCCTTAAATGGGTCCGGTGATGCTCACCTGCCGGCCGGCACAGGTGATTGATCCAAGATCCAGCTTTCCAGAAACGACATGACCTGCTCCGGGTCATCGGCCCGGCGGCCGATAGCCAGAATTTGCTTGTCCCCTTGGATATCCAGGCGCTTGAGCAGGTCCAGATCAGTCACATCCAGGCCAAAGATGGGCCGGGGCCGGTCGTCTGCTTCTGGTTCCAACCGTGGCTCGGTTTCTTGCGACCCATCGTCCCAGTCATCCAAATCAGAAGCCTCCTGCAGGGCATGGCGCAGGGGCACCAGGGCTGCCAGCCGTGGGTCCGGGTTGTCGGTCAGGCGCCCATAAAAGGCATCCAGCTCCAGAAAGGCGCCCTGGGGCGCATACTGGTCAAAGGTGTTCTGGTCGCACACATACAGTTCGATGGTGTCCACGGTGATCAATGCCACCATTTTCATGATATAGGCCGATCGCAGCTGATCGCTGGCGCCACCCATGACCTCTTCTTGTGTGCTTTCATCCGCCTCTTCAAAGGTGAGCGGCAACAGCTGGAATTCCACGGTCTCCACCGAAGGGCACTGCTGGGGCAGATAGTCGTCCAGCGCCTGGAGCGTGTGCTGACCCTGCCGGAACTGACCCACAACCACCACCTGGAAATCCGGGTCCTTGTGGGTCAGGATGGTGTAGAGAATCGAACCGATGAAAACCAGGACCACAGCCCCGATCAGAAAAGCCAGTTTGTGGTAGTGCCAGAAAGTCTGCCATTCGTAGCGTGTTTTGCCCCAAATCACCTGCTGCATCCGGGGATCGATCGGCTCAGGGGTCACCGTCCGGCCCATCAACAGGTCATAGGCAGCCACCACCTGCTCCAGTTTCTCAAGGCTTTCCGGGTCTGTTTTCCCGCGGAAGCCCTTCATCAACAGGGTGTAACGTGTCTCAATCTCGTAGGAGTTGGCCCCGGGTTCAAGGCGCAGGATATCATAGGCATCCTGTTTGCTCAGGGTTTTTCTCGTTTCTTCAACGTGCATGCGTGTCTCTTTTCAGCTGTCAGTGCACCGGGTCCAGTGGTTTCATGGTCGGGAACAAGAGCACATCCCGGATAGAGGACGAGTCCGTCAACAACATGACCAGCCGGTCCACCCCGATGCCCAGGCCGCCTGTCGGCGGCATCCCGTATTCCAGGGCCAGGCAATAATCTTCATCGAGCAGGTTGGCTTCTTCGTCACCGGCTTCTCTTTTTTTCAGCTGGGCGTCGAAACGGGCGCGCTGGTCAACCGGGTCGTTGAGCTCGGAATAGGCGTTGGCATACTCGCGGCCGTCTATGAAGAGCTCAAAGCGTTCGGTCAGGCCGGGGCTGTTGGGTTTTTGCTTGGTCAACGGCGACACCTCGATGGGGTAATCCATGATGAAGGTCGGCTGGACCAGCTTGTCTTCACAATAGTGTTCAAAAAAGAGGTTCATGATGTCGCCGCGCTTCATACCGGCCTGGGCCAGTTCCAGGCCGTGTGCCTGGGCCAGGCGCTGTGCCGCCTGGTCATCGGCGATCGCTTCGAAGTCCACACCCGCATGGGTCAAAATGGCTTCCTGCATGGTCATGCGCCGGTAGGGCGGCGTCAGGTCGATCTCTTTTCCCTGCCAGCTGATGCGCGTGCTGCCACAGACCGCCAACGCCGCCTGCTGGATCAGGTGCTCAGTCAATGCCATCATGCCCCGGTAATCCGTGTAGGCCTGGTAGACCTCCATGAGGGTGAACTCTGGGTTGTGCTTGATGGACAGCCCTTCGTTTCGAAACTGCCGGCCGATTTCAAAAACCCGTTCCAAACCGCCGACAATCAGGCGCTTCAAGAACAGTTCCGGCGCAATACGCAGGTAGAGGTCAATGTCCAGGGCGTTGTGGTGGGTGACAAAAGGCCGGGCGGCCGCACCACCGGGTATGAGGTTGAGCAGGGGAGTCTCCACCTCGATGAAGTCCATGGCTTCCAGTTCCTTGCGCAAGGTGCGGATGATCTGGCTGCGCTTGATAAAGGTTTCCCGAACGTCGGTGTTGACGATCAGGTCCAGGTAACGCTGGCGGTAACGGCGATCGGTGTCCCTGAGCCCGTGGTATTTTTCAGGCAGGGGCCGGAAGGCCTTGGCCAGCAAGGTGTAGGCTTGTGTTTTGACGGAGATTTCACCGCGGTTGGTCCGGAAAACCGTCCCACTGACCCCCACCCAGTCACCGATATCCAGTTTTTGCCATTCGGCGTAGGCCTGGCTGCCCAGCTCGTCAATTCTGGTGAACAGCTGGATACGGCCTTTGCGGTCTGCCAGGTCACAAAAACTGACCTTGCCCATGCCGCGTTTGCTCATCAGGCGGCCGGCCACAAAGACCTGCTGGCCTTCGAGCGCGTCAAAGCCCTCTAAAATAGCAGTGCTGGTATGGCTGACCGGATACTGAACTTCTTCAAAGGGGTTTTTGCCCGCGTCCACCAGCGCCTGCCATTTTTCCATGCGGATGGCCATCTGTTCGCTGGTTTCCTGCTCGCGCGCCTGGGCCTGTTCGCTTTCAACAGGCGGCTGCCCGGGCCCATGGGGGGGGTGTGACGGTGTCATCTTTTTCTTCCTTTTCATGTGAAGAACCGGCGACAAGCTGTCCTCCGGTTCCTGTCGGGTCTTCAGCGTGATCCCCGATCAGTAGGGTTTGGCAATCTTGACGATCCGGTAGCGCAAAATGCCTGATGGCGTGCGCACATCCACCGTCTGGCCTTTTTTCTTGCCCATGATGGCAGCGCCTACCGGGGAGTCACTGGAGATCTTGTGGGTGAAAATGTCTTGTTCCTTGGCGCCGACCAGCACATATTCCATCTCTTCTTGTGTCTGCTCATCTTTGAGTTTGACCAGGGCACCCAGGGTCACCTTGGACAAGCTGATCTTGTCCTCATCAATGACCTTGGCGTGCTTTAAAATGTTCTCAATCTCAAGGATGCGGCTTTCATTATCCGCCTGGGCGTTCTTGGCATCATCGTATTCCGAGTTTTCAGCCAGGTCACCCATGGCCCGGGCTTCCTTAAGCCGTTCGGAAATCTCCGCCGCATCGACGGTCTTGCGCCGGTCCAGCTCGTCTTGCAGCTTTTTAATGCCATTATAGGTCAATTCATAGACTTGTTTAGCCATCTGTCAGGCTCCTTTCTGCTTCTAACCTGTCGCTGCCCGTTAAGGACGGCGTTCACTTTCTTTTTGAATGACGTCGTGCGCGCCCCCTTCCACGATGCTGGTCGCTGAGACCACCACCAGGCGGGCTTTGCCTTGCAGCTCCTCAATGCCAAGGGCGCCACAGGCGCACAGGGTCGAACGCATCTTGCTCAAGGTCACATCCAGGTTGTCTTTGAGTTTGCCTGCATAGGGCACGTAGGAGTCCACCCCTTCTTCGAAGGCCATTTTACCACTGTTTTCATCACCTGTGTCATAGCGTTGCCAGTTTCTGGCCCGGTTGGAGCCTTCTCCCCAGTATTCCTTGACGTACATGCCGTTGACCAGCTGCCGGCGGGTGGGGCTTTCATCGAAGCGGGCAAAATAACGGCCCAGCATGATGAAGTCAGCCCCCATGGCCAGGGCCAGGGGCATGTGGTAGTCATAGACGATGCCGCCATCTGAGCAGATGGGCACGTAGACGCCGGTTTCCTCAAACCAGTCATCCCGGGCCTGGGCCACCGCCATGACCGCAGAGGCCTGGCCGCAGCCGATGCCCTTTTGTTCCCGCGTGATGCAGATGGAGCCGCCCCCGATGCCCACCTTGATGAAGTCGGCACCGGCCTGGGCCAGGAAGCGGAAACTGTCCTTGTCGACCACGTTGCCGGCACCCACCCGGACGCTGTCGCCGTAGTGTTGGCGGATCCAGGTCAAGGTGTCTTCCTGCCAGCGGGTGAAGCCATCCGATGAATCAATGCACAAGACATCAGCACCGGCTTCCACCAGGGCCGGGACACGCGCCTTGTAGTCCCGGGTGTTGATGCCCGCCCCCACCATGAGGCGTTTGTGTTCATCCAGCAATTCATACGGGTTTTCCTTGTGCTCGTCGTAGTCTTTTCGAAAGACCATGGACACCAGTTCGTCTTGCTGGTTGACGATGGGCAGCTGGTTGAGCTTGTTGTCCCAGATGATGTCGTTGGCCTCACTGAGGTTGATGCCCTCCCGGGCATAGACCAGCTGGGAGAAAGGGGTCATGAAATCACGCACCGGTGTGTCCACCGGGGTCCGGGTCAGCCGGTAGTCACGGCTGGTCACAATGCCCAGCAGGCGCCCGGTCGCCGACCCATCCTCGGTGATGGCGATGGTGGAATGGCCGGTTTTTTCCTTGGTGGCCAGGACATCCGCCAGGCTGGCATCAGGTTTCAAGTTGGAGTCGCTGGTCACAAAGCCCGCCTTGTATTTTTTAACCCGTCGCACCATGCCGGCCTGGGCAGCGATTGACTGCGAGCCATAGATGAAGGACAGGCCACCGCTACGGGCCAGGGCAATGGCCATCCGGTCATCGGACACCGCCTGCATGATGGCCGAAACCAGCGGGATGTTGATGCGGATGGGGGACGGTTCCTGTCCCTTGCGGTAGCGGACCAGGTCGGTTGCCAAGCTGACGCGGTCGGGCGTGCAGTCCCGCTCGGTCAGGTTAGGGACCAGCAGGTATTCGCTGAAGGTTCTGGATTCTTCTTCAAAAATAAGCGCCATGTCACTGGACCTCCGTTTGAGCGGCGTTGTGGGCTTCCTGCAGGAAGGCCATGAAGAGCGGGTGCGGGCGTATGGGCCGGGATTTAAATTCAGGGTGGTACAAAACCCCCACAAACCAGGGGTGGTTTTCGAGCTCAACCGCCTCAACCAGGCGGCCATCCGGGGACAGGCCGGCATAGACCAGGCCATGGCTTGCCAGCAGGTCGCGGTAACGGTCGGACAGTTCCCAGCGGTGGTGGTGGCGTTCCTGGACCAGGTCCTGGCCGTAGGCAGCCGCCAGGTGCGTGCCGGGACGGATGACACAGGGATAAGCCCCGGACCGCATGGGTTTTTGCAAGGTTTTCAAGAGGCTGCCGGCCTGGTCCTGGGGCATGTCTTTGAGCGCTGGCAGAACAAACAGGTGGCTGCCGTCACACTCGGCTTCTTGTGAGTGGGCATCGGGCAGGCCGGCAAAGCGGCGGGCAAAGGCCACGGTGCCCATCTGCATGCCCAGGCCGATGCCGAAAAAGGGCGTCTTGTGCTGGATGGCATGGTCTGCAGCCTGGATCATGCCCGCCATGCCCCGGGGCCCAAAGCCTCCCGGGATTAAAATGCCGGCGGCATCAGCCAGCAGGCGGGCTGCCTCTTGCGGGTCATGCAGGTCTTCGGCATCGACCCAGTCGATGGTCACCGAAAAGCCCTGCTCAATGGCCGCGTGGTTCAACGATTCAAGGACGCTCATATAGGCATCCTGCAAGGACAGGTACTTGCCCACCAGGGCGATGCGAAGCGGCCGGGTGGCTTGTTCATGCTTGCCGATCAACGCCTCCCACTGGGACAAGTCCGGCTGCGCCTGTTTGACCGGCAGCGACAGCTTGCGGACAGCCTGTTCGGCCAGGCCTTCTGCCTCAAGGATCAGGGGCAGGTGATACACGGTTTCCACGTCGACATTTTGAATGACGCTGTCCCGGTCCACGTTGCAATAAAGGGCGATCTTCTGGCAAACGTCATCGGCCAGGGGTTTTTCGGAGCGGCAAACCAGCAGGTCGGGTTGAATGCCCAAGGACCGCAGTTTTTGCACGCTGTGCTGGGTGGGCTTGGTCTTGGTTTCTCCAGACCGCCTCAGGTAGGGGATCAGGGTCACGTGCACGTATAAGACGTTTTCATGGCCCATCTCGTAGCCAATCTGGCGGATGGCCTCCAGGTAAGGCAGGCTTTCCA
>CAYXIM010000013.1:0-27759 GCA_964465385.1 uncultured Oscillospiraceae bacterium | reverse complement strand
CACGCAATCAGATTAACGCAGGCTTCAATCCTGGTGGAAAAACCTTGTTCATAGAACTTTTTGCTGCTAGACCATTTGTTGAACGCGTCTAACCAAGTGGCTATCTCTTGAGACAGAGGCGGAAAACGGATTGAATGCAATCTCCATCCATTAGATGAGGATGACAATGTCTCATGCCTGAAGGCGGCCATTTTTTCGCTGTGCCAGATCTTTTTGTCTCATTCTATAGCTTGCCACGTAAGTTCAGCGCCACAATTAGCATCTTCATTTATGAACGCATGCTTTGTTGTTTTTTGATTTAAGTCGGTTCCGTTAGGTATGCACACAAAGCCAAGGCTCGTTCTCGATCCTCAGATGATACAAAAAGATCATACTGTTCAAAAGCGCCGCCGGTTTGGATGACAAAACCCGCCCCGTGTTCAGATTTCATCAGGCAGGCGATGCCATTTTTCTCTAAGAGATTCTTGGCCAAGGATATATCAACGTAGTCGCCTCGTAAAATTTGCTCCATTTTTTCTCCTTTTACCTCGTCACAATTGACTGGTTTTAAGACCAACATAGCTGCTTAAAGGATGTAACTTAAAGCAGCTCCTGGTATTTTTTAATATAGAGGTTTTTCATAAGCGTGGCCAATGCCATATAAAGCACCAAGGTCACGGCCAGATAAACAAAATAGATGCCAGGCAAAGGAGCCAATCCCATGGCAGCCCCAATACCGGTAAAAGGGATCACGGTTGCCAGAGCAATCCCGGCAAATGTCAGCAGCGTCAGCTGGCTGGACGCCCGGCTCTGGACAAATGGAATTTTCGGTGTCCGGATCATGTGAATAACCAAAGTTTGGCTCCACATGGATTCGATGAACCATCCCGCTTGAAAAACAGCAACAAAAAGGGCCGCCTGGGTGGGATCTGCCAGTTGATGGTAGAGCAAGCCACCTGTAAACATGGGGGCAATCACATAATACATGAGCACATAGGTGGTGATATCAAAAATGGAACTGATCGGTCCAATCCACAGCATAAAGGTTGAAACCGAGCCGGCATCCCAGGCTCTGGGCTGGTCCAGATACGCCGAATCAACATGGTCCCAGGGAATAGCGATACAGGAAACGTCATAGATCAAGTTGAGCAAAATCAAATGTAAGGACGCCATGGGCAAAAAGGGTAAAAATGCACTGGCGACCAAAACAGAGAACACGTTTCCAAAGTTTGAGGAAGCGGTCAGCTTGATATATTTCATGATATTGGC
Source organism: uncultured Oscillospiraceae bacterium (assembly GCA_964465385.1). Lineage (GTDB taxonomy): Bacteria > Bacillota > Clostridia > Saccharofermentanales > UBA5734 > JAAYBY01. Next base: position 26,511 of record CAYXIM010000013.1, on the reverse strand, counting down.
ATAGGTCTTCCTGCCTTCAAGGATGCCTTCTTCCAAAACCATCAGGTCTTTTTCAAGCAAAATGACGTCGGCCGATTCCTTGGCGATATCAACAGCGTTATCAACAGAAATACCCACATCAGCCGCTTCCAAAGCGCCGGCATCGTTGATGCCGTCCCCGAGATAACCGACAGAATGGCCTTTGCTTCTCAGGGCATGCATGATACGTGTTTTTTGAGCGGGAGATGTTTTGGCAAAAACCGAAACCTGTTCGGCCAGATCAGCAAGTGCCTGATCTGATAACGCGTCCACATCAGAGCCGGTATAAATGTCATCAAACTGAATGCCCACCTGCTGGCAAACACTTTTTGCCACCGCTTCGTTGTCGCCTGTGATCACCTTGATCTGTACACCTTTGGCCTGCAGGGTTTCAATAGCTTGAGCTGCACTTTCCTTGGGTGGATCTAAAAAAGCCAGATATCCGATCAGAACCATATCCTGCTCATCTGCGACAGAAAAGGCCCCAACTGGCGCCGGATTGATCTTTCGGGAAACAGCGATCACGCGCATACCCTGATCATTTAATGCTTGCACCTGGTCCAGCACCATCTGTTTCATCTCACCGGACAACGTCCGCTCGACACCGCGGTATGCCACGGTGCTGGAAATAGACAGCATTTCTTCAACAGCACCTTTGGTGATCATCTGGGTTTTGCCATGCTCATCCGCAACCACAACGCTGAGCCGCCTTCTATCAAAATCGAACGGCACCTCATCCACTTTTTGGTAGCGGGTCAAGCCGATTTCCAGATTGGGATCACGGTCTTTTAACGCCATAGCTTTATCGATAATGGCCAGATCGATCAGGTTTTTTAAGCCCGTCTGGTAATAACTGTTCAAAAACCCATAGCGCAAGACACGCGTATCTGTCTGCCCTTCAACATTCAGATGATCCTGCAAGGTCACCAGATCTTCGGTCAGGGTTCCGGTTTTATCGGTACACAGAATGTTGATAGCTCCCAGGTTCTGAATGGAATTGAGGGTTTTGATGATGACTTTTTTCCGAGACATGGCTACAGCACCTTTGGCCAGCCCCGCAGTGACAATCATGGGCAGCATTTCAGGCGTCAAGCCAACCGCTATGGAGATGGCAAAAAGCAACGCACTGAGCCAGTCTCCCTTGGTCACACCATTGATGACAAACACAATGGGCACCATGACCATCATGAAACGAATCAAAACCCAGGAAACCGCATTAACACCTTTTTCAAAACTGGTCTGAATCGGCTCCTTGTTCAGTGATTGGGCGATGCCGCCAAAGAGCGTGTCGTTGCCGGTTGCCACCACCAGACCCCGGCCATATCCGGTCAAGACACTGGTGCCCATAAAAGCCAGGTTTTGCTGGTCAAGCGGAGCTTGCGTCGGGTTGGAAAGGGCCGCTGCTTTTTCAACCGGCTCGCTCTCGCCCGTCAGAGCAGACTGGCTGATAAACAAGTCTTTGGTCTCAATCAGACGGATATCTGCCGGGATCATATCACCGGCCGACAAGTGGACCAAATCTCCCACAACAATTTCGTCCAGGGGAATTTCTCGAGCGGCATGGCTGATTCGTTCGATATTGGCTGTCGTTTCAATCATCTCAAGCAATTTTTCAGCCGCTTTTCCGCTGCGTGTCTCTTGAATAAAGCGCAAAGCCCCAGAAATAAACACCATGCTGGCAATGATGATGACCGTGGTGTAATCAGCTTTTCCTGCTTGAACAAAGATGACATCCGTAAAAACAGAGACCAGGGCAAGGGCAATTAGAATCAAGGTAAAGGGATTAACAAAGGCTTGCACCAACTGCTTGATCAAGGTATGGTCCTGATGGGTCGTGACGGTGTTATCACCATATTGTTCTCTCGCCACCTTGACCTGATCCAAGGTCTTACCCTTGGCAGAAGACTCCAATCGTTCATAGAGTGTTTCCACCGATTCGGTCGCGGCGGCCATCAAGCGCTGGTTTGTTTTTTGTTGGCGCTCGGCCAACCCTTGGGTTCTCCCCTTTCTTCGATTGTTCATGCGCACCCTCATCCACTCATCTTTTCTCAGAACCAATAAAAACCACAGCAACGCAGCAAAGCCATGCCTTCAATCTGGATCGCTTGCATTAAAATCGACTGTAACACAGTTGTCTGATCTCTTCAAGCAAGCCAAATGGTGCCCATGTTGCTTTATTTTTTCATGTTAAATAATTTTCCTGCTATCCTTGTTAAGCTAACAAAAACCAGCACTTGAAAATATGGTTATCAGGCAGGTTTTAAGAGCGGGTGTACAGCTCTCATATTCGGTTTTGCCTAATGGAGATAGATTTCAAAACAAGAACACTAACCTTTTCAACCAGGAAAGATGGCTTGTTCTTGCTCCCATGGTGCCAGATCGACGTTTAACCCGCCACTTTTGGCTTATTGCAGGTGGCTGAGGTCAGCTGCACCCGCTCGTTCGATGGCAATCGAACGTCCCCAGTCTTCATACTGAATCGCATGTGAAAGCAGGATAAACTGTCGGCCCTGTTGGGCGGCAATGAGCGCTCGGAAATGTCGAATCCTGTGGCTGTCGCTGCTTTGCAACGGATCATCCAGCACAATCGGCAACCGGATCTCCTCAGACAGGGCATCTGCAATGGCCAGGCGAAGGGCCAGGTACAGCTGGTCTCGTGTCCCCTTGCTCAGGCTTTCAAGGGGGACTGGCGTACCCTGATCCAATACAGCAATGTTCAGCTGGTCATCAAAACGGATCTGTCGCCGATCATTGTGTGAGAGAGATTGGAAGGAAAGGCTAGCCTTTTCTGCCAGCCGTTCCTGATAGGTATGGCTGTAAGCTGCGATCGTATGCTTAAGTGCCTTGTAAGCCAAGGTCAGGGCATCCGCTTTCTGTTCAGCCTGCTTCTGAGCCAGGCACAAGGCCTGCCATTCCAGCTCGGCAGCAGCAATGTTGATTGGGTCAATGCCTTCCAGCCGAGCCAATTCTCGCATCAGGCTATCACGCTTCTCTTGCGCCTTGTCCATCTGCTCCGCAGCCACACGAACCGCTTCGTCCAACTGGTCTGTTTGTTGCTGGCTGTGCAAGAGATCTTGTGCTTGATCAACGGGCGGCAAACCTGGAAAACGGTTGATGTGCTCCTGCCACTGGGTCATCCAGCCGTGGGTTTCATCTGCACTGGTCTCAAGCCTGTCTTTCAGACGATCCAGATCAGACACCTGCCAGCTGTCTAAAAGCAAGCGTAGCGCAGCTTCCTTTTGCCGAGCTGATGCTTTTTCATCCTGAAAACGTTGGTAAGCAGCCAAGGTTTTTTGGGGATCATCCTCCTGGCTGGCAAGTGGCGCGTCCAGCAAGATCAGCAAGTTGCTTTCCTCCTGCTGCAACTTGAGTAAGCGACCGTGTTCTTGCTCCAAAGCATCCAGACTGACCCGTTGTTCATGGGTGAGCCGCGCCATTTCTTCCCGGCGTTGGATAAACGCCTCTGCTTCCCGTTCCTGTTCCTGCCACCAATTTTCTGTCAGCGCACTCAACCGCTCAATCAGGCCCACAACCGTCGGTTGTGGAGGTGGATCCAACAACACCCGCATGAATGAAGCTGTTTGCTGCCACTGGCCCTGACCTTGTTTAGATGGATCCACACCGTCGACCTGTGCATCGGTGCTGTGCAATTGACTGGATAGCAGCTGCTGAAGATCACTTTCCAGCCTTGTCGCCGCATGATGAAGCGCCTGCCAGTCTTTATAGGCCTGGGTGAGGTCAGGGTGGTGACTGGCATAAGGGGCCAGTGCCGCCGCATGCGCCACCACCGCCGCTTGTCTGCTGCGGAAAGCTCCTTCCAGACGAACCAAATCAGCTTGATCCAGTTTTTCCTGCTCGGCAATCAGCTCTGCCAGCGCTTTGTCTCTGGTATCCAGGCGTTGGATTAAATCAACCAAGGTTGGCCCTTCAACCGATGCAAAAGAGCCCAGCTTCTGGTTTAAGGCTGACAGCTCCTGATTGACCGCCTCTTGTTCAGCCAGCAAACGATCGCGGTTTTGCTTGAATCTTCCGGGCAACCGTTGCCGCAACGCATCGGCAGCCAGATAGCCCAGAACCAGGCTGATCAACGAGCCGGTTAACGCCCAGGGCCATCGGTCTGCTCCGATTAGAAAAAAGACGGCCGAAGCCAGCGGAGCAGCTACAAGCAGCTGGAAGAAGATCCGGCTGGCCGTCAAGCGTTTGCTTGCTGCCAGATTTTCTCGCAAGAGATCCTGCTTTTCAAGCAGCTGTTTTTTTTCACGGGCAAACCGAGCTGCATCAGGACCCAGCTCCATCACAGCGGCGTGATCCTGCTTGTGTTGCTCCTGCGCGCTTTTAACAGCCTGCCAGCGGTGTTGGATGGCTTCAAAAGCAGTCCGGGCTTCATTTTCCTCCAAGGCCAGTCTGCTTGCGATGGCCTTGTGATCAGCCAGTAAAGCCAGATCTGTTTCGTCTGCCTCTTCCAGCAAGCGGTAATCTTTCAACAACGTCCGGCGGACAGCGGCCAGCTGGGAGCGGCTGACCGTCACTTGTTGCCAGACGGCCAGACAGTCAGCTGCAAAGCCGCGAACCGTGCGGAGTTTGTCAACCGGATCTGTGCCAAGCTTCTGCCAGGAAATCCCTGCACCCATGCTGGCAGCCACCTGCTCAAGGGCTTGGTCTGTTTGCCTCCCCTGTTTGATAAGTTCCTGGTATCGATTTTTACTTTCTTGGATCTGTTGACGACAATGGATCAGCTGGTGCAAAGGTGTGGCCAGATCTTCACCGTCAGCTTCATGAAAAGGTGTATATTGGGTTTGCAAAATCTTCTGTAAGCTGGTGAGCTCTGATGCCAAGCCTTCTCCTTGCTTAACTGCTTCGGCCAGCCTGCGCCGTTCTTTGCGGGCGGCCTGATAGCGTTGGGCCAGCATCTGCCAGTTGGACCAGGCTTTTTGTGTTTTTTCATGTTGCGCGTAAACCGTTTTCAGGTCAGTCAATTCTGCTTCGCAGGTCAACAATGCTTGCTGAACACCTAGCAGGCGTTCTGAGCTTTCCTGGCTCAAGTCGATCTGTTCTTTTTTTCTCCGGATCACCTGGTCCAAGCGCTCCAGCTCCCCATCATTGGTCAGGTTGCGTGCCGAGATGCCCCGATCATTGGGGCCAACGAATTTTGTCAATGCTTTCAGCTGCTCGACTAATCGCTCCAATGCATCTTGAAAAGCCACGCTTTTGCCCCCTGCCAAAAGGCTTTGGATCTGCGCACTGATCCGGTCAACCTCGGGCAAAGGCTGGGCCACAAAATAGACTTCCTCAAACAGCTCACGGCTGCTGATGCCCAGCAGGTCTTGAAGAAGGGTGTCATAGCCTTCCAGAGGCCTGAGAGCCTGGGGGTTATGCTGGCCGGCAAACAGCTGTCTACGCTCGTCTGCTTCAACCTCCCAAATCACCACATCGTGGGTATCAAAGTTTCGTTGTAAAAGATAGCTGCGGCCAGCTGACAGGAATAAAAGTGCACTACGACAGGCCGCTGGTTGATATCGGTTGCGAAGTCGGGCCAGGGTAAATCCTGAAGCGCTGCGTTGGCGCTGAGCCAAACCAAAGAGCGTCGCGACCAATCCCGCAGCCATGGAAGTCTTACCACTTTCGTTGGGGGCGACGTAGGTGTTGATGCCAGGTTCAAAATGAAAAACCGTTGCTTTTCGGTAGGGGCCAAAGCCTTCCAGGATGAGTTTTTGAAAAACAACACCGGACGTCATCTGACATCATCCCCCTCCAGAGCAGCCAGTCCCAACAGCATGGCCTGCTGAATCAAAGCCTTCTGCTCATCTTTTACCGCCTGCTGGTATTGCCCGTTCATGTGTCTGACAAAAAGGCCTCGAACCGTCGGTTCATGTTCCAGGGTAGCAAGAAAAGCCGATGAAAAATGGGTCGCTTGGCTGGTCAATTCCAGATGAAAAAAAGACGGTTCAAGCGCTTCTGCCAAATGGTCCAGGTCGATGGCAAACGAAGAGGCCCCCGTCAATGTGATTTTCTGTATGCTCTCCTGATCAGCCAGGGTCAAGCAACGGGCTTTCAGCTCTTCTTGATTTTCTATTGAAGAAATATCGAGCACCGTTTGCTGCCAGTTTCGGAGGACAAGCGGATGGCGGTGGCTGGTTGCCTGCCGCCCATCCCAGGAAACCAGCGTCAGCTGACCGGTTCCCGGGTCATTGAAACTTTTAAAATCTACGGCTCCCGGATAAACAGCAAGGCCTTGGCCAATGCGTTGTTGACTGTATTGATGCCAGTGGCCCAATGCAATGTAATCATAACGTGCAGCAGCCAGGTGGCTTGAGCTCAGCGGCAAGCTGCGATCCTTTTGATCTGGCACATCAAGGGAACCGTGAAAGGCCCCCAGGTGAAAACCCGGTTGATCTGTTCGCGGGAAAGAGGTCAGCTCTTCCGCCCGGGTCAGGCCGCCTGTATAGGCCAAAGAATAAACATGCACGGGCAGGTCATAAACCATTTGGGTCAAGCAGTGTTCCGGAAGCGGGTTTCGAACCAGAAAACCCGGCCAGTTATCTGCTTCTGTACGGTAGACGGATTCTCGGTAAGTAATCTCATCGTGGTTTCCAGGTACTGTGATCAGTAGCATGCCTTGTCGGCTGATCCGGTGTAACTGGTCCAAAACCTGCCTTTTCAAAGCAGGGTCGGGCTTGTAGTGTTCAAACAAATCTCCAACGATGATCACGCCATTAATCTTGCGGGACGGATCCAATGCAAAATCAACAGCCTTTTTAAGCACTTGATCTCGTTCTTGACGGCGGATGCTTCGTTTGTCTTCCGGCAGGTATGCCGGTTCCCAGCCCAGATGTAAATCCGCCAGATGTAAAAAAGTTAACACCGGACAGTGCCCCCCAAATCACAGAAATCTCTCTAAGGCCAAGTATAGCATGACCGGTACAGCCGGGTCATGTGGGCATCTGGATCTCGTGCATCAACGAATATATCCGCAACAAAACCAGAGGAATTTTGCTGCACCAGATAAATCGACAAGAAAGACCCGGGCTGAAATATAACACACAGAGGTGCTTTTTCAGCCCGGGCCAGCGGATTTGTTTCAATCTTCTTTCTTGAGCACGTGTACGTGATCCAGATCAAAGCTGATGAAGGCATCTTCACCTTTTTCAAAAATCTTTCGATTGACCGGGTTGGTGTCGTTGATGATCAGGATGTCATCGCCGACTTTAACGTGGTAATTCTGGTAGGCTCCCATGAAGGTTGAGAAAACCACCTGGCAGGGCAACAACCCTTGTTCGCCTACTGTGATAGCCTCCGGCCTCAAGACGATGACACAATCGTCGCCTTGCTCAAGAAAATCTGCATGGGTAATTTCAACGGTTCTGCCGGTGATGTCCAGGCGCCGGTTCTGCCCTTCAACACCAATGACGGTTCCTTCCAGAAAATTGGCTTCGCCAATAAAGTCAGCTACGAACTTGTTATTGGGGCGGTAATAAAGATCTCTGGGGCTGCCAACCTGTTGGATCAGGCCTTCTTTCATGATGATGATTTCATCAGATAAGCTCAGAGCCTCGGCCTGGTCATGGGTGACATAGACAGCCGTGATCCCAATTTTTTGTTGAATCCTTCTGATTTCGGTACGCATGAGCATGCGTAACTTGGCATCCAGATTAGACAAAGGCTCGTCAAAAAGCAAGACGCCCGGTTCCATAACCAGTGCTCTGGCCAGAGCCACCCGTTGTTGTTGTCCCCCCGACAGCTGGTTGGTCATCCGGTTTTCCAATCCCGACAGCTCAACCAGTTCAAGCATTTCCATGACTTTTTCCCGGATCTGCTTCTTTTGCATTTTTCGAATTTTGAGCCCATAAGCGATGTTGTCAAAGACATTGTAATGTGGAAACAGGGCATAGCTTTGGAACACCATGGCAATATCCCGTTTATTGGGCGGGATATGTTTGATGGACGCCCCATCCAAAAGGATATCGCCTTCATCCGGGTATTCAAAGCCCGCAATCATTCGCAATGTGGTGGTTTTACCACACCCCGATGGCCCCAGCAAGGTGACAAAAGTACCGGCCTTGATGTCCAGCGTGACGTTGTCCACCGCCTTGAACGCGCTGTCTTTGTCCTTAGACCCCATATAAATTTTACTGACATTTTGGAGCGTGACGCTCTTTGATGTTTCGATCACTTTAATCCACCTCTCCGACGGCATGGCTGACACCGAAATATTTCAAGAAGACATTCATAATCAAAATCGAGCCATAGACAATAAGAATAAGCAAGGTTGAATAGGCACAGGCAACGCCAAAACGGCCAACATCAGCCTGGGCCATAATTTGCGGCGTAATCAGCTGGAAACCTGGTGATACCAGGAAAATAACAGCACTGGTTGCCGTCATGCTTCTGACAAAGGTTGTGACCAGGCCGCTGAAAAAAGAATCTTTGATAAGCGGCAAGGTGATGGATGTAAACACCTTGCCCGTATTGGCGCCCAGGTCATAGGCTGATTCTTCAATAGATTTGTCGATTTGCTGCAGGGCTGAAATACCGGACCGCGTGCCCACAGGCAGGCTGCGCACCACATAAGCCAGCACGATGATGGTGCCGGTGCCCGTGATGGCCAGGATACCCGTGCCAAAAATCCCTTGGATGTAGCCGCGCAGAAAACCGATGCCGATAACCGTACCCGGCACTGCCATAGCAAAGAGAGAAACAAACTCGATAAACCGTTTCCCGAAAAAAGTCTTTTTAACAACCAGATAAGCAATCATGATCGACAACAAAGCAGTAACCGGTGCCGAAATCAAAGACAAGGTCAACGAGTCTTTAAAGGGTTTGAGCCCCAGGTTGAAAACATACTTAAAGTGTGTGGTTACCAGGGTGAAATCTTTGCCCCACAACTTAAACAGGGCACCAAACGGCACCAGAATATATAAACTGATCACAAACACTGTAATGCAGGAACAGATGATGGACAAAGGAATGGTCACACTCTTGTCTTTTATCAGAGCCCGCTCTCGGGATGCTTTCCCCGACAGGGTTGTCACTGTCTTCTTTTCCAGCAGGTATTTTTGAATTACAAACAAAGACATGGTCAACAGCAACAGCACAATCGCCATGACCGAGGCGCCAGTGACATCGTACGAGCCAATGATCTGCAGGTAAATGGACGTGGCCAGCGTGGAATAATCCCCACCGATCATCATGGGGTTGGTGAAATCAGCAACCACATCAATAAACGTCACCAGAAACGCGTTGCCAATGCCAGGCAGCAAGAGGGGGAAAGTCACTGTCCAGAAAATTTTCCAGCGGCTGGCACCCATGCTTTGCGCTGATTCTTCCAAGGACGGGTCAATGTTTTTTAGAAGGCTTCGCAAAATCAGGTAGCAAACCGGGAAAAAGGTCAAAGATTGGACGATGATAATCCCGTGCATGCCATAAATGTTTGCCCCGATAATGCCCAACAGCCTTCTGGTGATCAGGCCACTTCGGCCAAAGAGCATGATACATGACAAGGAAAGTACAAAAGGCGGTGAAACAATGGGTAAAACCGAAATCACATTGAACAAGCCCTTGAGCCTTGTCTGCACATAACAATCCACATAGGCAAACAAGAAACCGATAGCTGTTGAGATGGCCCCACTGATGAGGCCCAGTTTGAGGGTGTTGGTGATAACCCCACGAAAGGAAGCTTGTTTGAAAACCCGTGAGAAGGGTTCAAAGGAGACCGCACCCTTGTCAAAGACGCTGTTGATCAGCAGGACAAACAAGGGATAGGCAATAAAAACAGCTAAGAAAACGATTAAAAAGACGACCGCTACCAACAGAATCGGATCCAGTTTCTGGCTGTCTTTTTTTAAGACCAATACTTTTTTAGCGGGCAAGAGAAAGTCACCTCCTAGGTTTGGGTGCGCTGATGGCTGGTTGACAGAACCTGCTGCTCAGTTGTCGTACCGTTTGTCAGCCACCCATTAAATGCGGTGGCACCTGCGGCAGCTGGCGGATCCGGTCAGGAAGGGTTTGATCGAAGCAAGAACACATTCCTTTGCTCTAAAACCCTTCAGATCAAGTATAGCATCAAACCCGGACGACACCTTCTGAACGGACACGAAAACAGGTCGGTGTGTTGTGTGTCTGCTTGAACAGCTGTTATAACGGTGTGGATAAAGAATTGCGCCCTACAAATGTTCCCTGCTGGTTCGATTTATAGAGCGCAATTCAGCTAATCCACGATCAGGTGAAATGATTATTGCTCCACTTTATCCTGAGAAATCACCTGGTTCCACATTTCAATGCGGTTGGCCGAATTTTCAGCCGCCTCGACAAAATCATAATCCATCAGCTTGACATCCTTGGGCAGCAGTTCCAGCATCACTTCCGGATCTTTTGCATCTTTAACCGTTGTCAATTCATAGATACCGATGGTTTCCCGGATTTCCTGGGCTTCGGGTGTCAGAGCCCAGTTCAGGAAAATTTGAGCAGCTTCCATGTTTTTGCAATCTTTGATGATGGCCGTTGCGCCTACTTCAAAGCTTGTGCCCGATTTGGGGGCAACCATGACAACATCATCATAACCCATGAGGATCTGTTCAACACCGTCTGCCAGGAAGCCGATGGCGATCTCGAGTTCGCCGATACCGACCATTTTGCCTGGGCCAGAGCCTGTTTTGGGGTAGTGGCGGACATTTTTATCCAGCTCAGCAAAATATTCCATGGCTTTCTCATCGCCCCACATCTGTCCCAGGGTGTTGAGGATTTGTCTGCCTGTGCCGGCCGTTCCCGGGTTGGCAAAAGCGATGCAGTCTTTATACATGGGGTCCAGCAGGTCTTCCCAGTCCTGAGGAACAGGCAGATTTTTTTCGTCCAGCAACAGCTGGTTACACAAGAAGCCGACGTTTCCTGTGTACACACCGTACCAGTATCCATCAGTGTCTTTATACACGTCTGCTCGCATGTTCTTGGCGTTCTCAGGCACAAAGTGTTCCAAAAGGCCCAGTGCTTTTGCCTCGTTGTAAGGATCGGTTGTCCCGCCATACCAGATGTCAGCCTGCGGGTTGTTCTGCTCTTCTTTGATCCTTGTCAGCGCCTCACCACCGCTCAGGCGGGTAAAGGTGGTTTTGATGCCGGTTGCTTTTTCGAAAGTGTCGCAAACAATTGCGGCCATTTCTTCCTGGCTGGATGCGTAAACAACCAGCTCAAGGTCTTTTGCAGGTTTGTCTGTGCTTTCTGCGGGAGCCTCAGTTGTCGTTTCTTTCCCATCTGTTGGTTCCGGGACAGTCGTCTTGGTTGTTTCTTGTGCGCCACAGCCCGTGATGACCAGAGAGGTCAACAAAGCGATGGACAACAAGACCAATAAAATGCGTTTGTTCATGGGTTTCCCTTTCTCAGCGTCTTCGCTGCTTGTTCCAAACAGGCTGGTGTCTTCCTTCATACCTGCCAACCACATCGTGCTGTGTTACCCCATTCCCTCCTTCAAACAGCTTGTGGTCAAACAACACGGTACGTCAATGGTTCAGCTGGGCAATCAGATGCCCAAAATTTGAATCTGGGCTTGCCGTTTGCGTGCCCGAACCTGATCCCAATCGATGAAATACACATAACCAAACTGGCCCAGGTCCAAGGCACCGTCCGCAATGACGATGCTTTCGCTGCGACCGAAGAAAACAGACCGCAAATGGGCATCGGTGTTCAGGCTGGCATAAGGCTCATCGCCAACTGAATAGGCAAATTCAATGTGTTCTTTACCTGGGTGCATGTACTGTCCTTCGGATCGGCAGGTCGGAACCAGTTTTTCCATGATGTTGCACAGGTCCTGCTGCAAATATTCCAGTCCGAAATAATTTTTATCATGCGAGCTTTCCTGGATCATGACAGAACAGGTTGTGTGGTGGGAATAAACAACACAAACGCCCTGTTTGGCACCAGATTCTTCCAGAGCTTTTTTGACCTCTTCTGTAATGTCGTGGAAAGTCGGGTTCAGACCAGTGGATTGAAGATCAACGGTTTTGCGGTATACAATCATCCTTCTCGTTCCTTTCTTCTCATGTGGTGATAGGGTCGTGTGCTGTCTGCTCCTTTCTGTTTTGTTATCCGATCACCTCTGTTCGCCGCAAGAGGCTGAAAGCCATACGGCTCGTCGAGGAATCACTGCTCTTGAAAGCCACTTGCACCTGTGATGACCTGAATGCCTAAAGAATGATAATAGGCAACCACATCGGCGGGGACACCAGCATCCGTGATGATGGCATCAAACTCACGGATATTTGCCACAACTGACAGGCTTTCCCGGCCAAACTTGGTGTGGTCCACCACCAGGTATTTTTCTTTGGAAACATCAATCATGGCTCGCTTGATGTCGCGTTCACTGACGTGGGGAGTGGTTAATTCGTCACCTTTGATGGCGTTGATGCCAATGATGGCCTTGTCAGGTCTCAAGGCCCGGATGAAACGTTCTGCCTCTGAACCAACAATCGATCGCGTGTTGGCCCGGTAGAGCCCGCCCGCCTTATAAAGAGTGGGCCGGAAAGATTGCGCCTGGCTATCCGCAGGAATGGTCGCTGAATTGGTGATGATGGTGATGTCACGGTCATGGAGCGCAGACGCAACTTTTTCTGTCGTTGTTCCAGAATCCAGAATAATGGCATCGCCATCTTTAATCAGCTGGGCAACGGCCTGTGCGATGGCTTCCTTCTCCCGGGCATTGCTTTGTTGTTCTTCCCGGTAATCTCTCTCGAACAAGATGCTTGAAATCCTGACGGCACCACCATAGGTTCGTTTGAGCAGGCCCTTTTTCTCCAGGTCACTCAGATCCCTGCGAACGGTGGCCCCGCTGATGCCAAAACGGCCTGCCAGCTCATTGAGCGATACGCTTCCGTTGGCTTCAAGCAATTCGACAATGTGTGCTTGTCTTTGTTCCAGGAACACCCGGCCACCTCGTTTCAGTTTTCGTTTATGATTGTTTGTGATTGTTCTAGTTCATCTTATTGAAAGAAAAGTGGCTTGTCAATGAATTTATGTGACTTTTCACAAAAAAAGACCTGTGATTCAAGGCTCTGGTCACAGGTCTTTGCATCATGGCCATAGCAAGCAGAGAAAACAAGAGAAAATCTGTTCCTATGCGAGCCTTTCAATCTTAAAAATAACGGGTCGGTAACCATCCGTGCAACAGGTGACAAAAACCTCCTGACCGCCACGGGCCATCCCGTAAACCAATTTTTGTATATCCGCCCAGGCCCAGCCACAAAAACCCTCAGGCATAACCCAAGGAGCCTCAAGGTCGGTTACAAAACGGTCCCCGATCTCAAAATGGGTGCAGGGTGTCCACACATCAGGGTTTGCTGCATAAGCAGCAATCAGATCTGCATGATACAATTTTTTCATCACCGTGATCTGGACGACATGCTTTTCGATAGTCAGTTGCCGGGACATAAGCGCCTCCTGTAAGGATTAGATAGCCGGTTTTTGTTAACCTGGCCTTCAGTCACGTCAGATCAAGATCAAGTTCCAACATGATGGGGGTATGGTCCTGCCTGGGGCCGGAATCAATCATCTGAGAAACAGTCACCCGGTCGGCCAGGCGGTCACTGACCAGGAAATAATCAATCCGCCAGCCTGAATTGTTAATCTTACTGGTTTTGGCCCGCTGGGCCCACCAGGAATAGACACCCGCCACATCGCCATGCAGGTGACGGAAAGTATCTGTAAAGCCCCGCTCCAGCAACTGGCTGAACCCCTGCCGTTCTTCATCTGTGAAGCCAGCAGACCGGCGGTTGTTTTCTGGATGGGCCAAATCGATTTCAGTATGGGCGACATTAAAATCTCCTGTGGCGATGACTGGTTTTTTCCGGTCCAGTTCCGACATGTAGTCTGCATAGGCCACATCCCATGCCTGTCGCTCGCTGAGGCGGTCAAGTCCTTCTCCAGCATTGGGGGTATAGACCTGTGTGATGTGGCAGCTGTCAAAAGATAAGGTGATAATGCGGCCCTCCAAGTCCATGGTGCTGGGTGCTCCAATCTCAGGGTAGCTGATCTGGGGCTTGAGATGCTTGCGGTATAAGAACAAGGTGCCAGAATAACCGGTTCGCGCAGGGGCTTTTGAGCTGCTCCAGGCTAATGCATAGTCTGGAAAATGTTTGTCTAAAAGCGCCAGATGCTTGGGGGTCGGCCCCAGCTCCGGCAACTTGGTTTCCTGAAAGGCAAGGATATCCGCCTGGCAGGTTGCCAGGTTATCCAACACCGCCTGGGACAGGAGAGCACGTGCAGAGGTGCCGGTCAATGCTGCATTCAGTGAATCAATGTTCCAGGAAATAACTTTCATTGGTTTACGTTCTCCTTTTTGGCTTGTTCTTTATCCCTGGCTGACACATGTTGCAGGGACATGTGAATTCAGGATGGTCTATGTCGATGACGATGCCGCGGCCACAGAAGCAGAAACACCTGCCATCATGGCAGCTTGCTGTGCCAGCAGCAGGCTGCTGATGCTGGTTGTCAGCGTTGCGGTTAACAACTCCCCTGTCTGTTCTCCTGCATACCGGTTAATAAGCAGTGATGACAGCAAAAGGTGTTGTTCTTGTGCTGTTATCGCCCAGGGCCCGAAGCCTTTGTAGCGCCTCAGTTGCTGCTGGGCGTCATGAAAATCTGAGACAAGGGTTTCAATCGCTTGCGGCAGCATGGCAAAAATTCCAAGTAGCGGCAGCGTATAAGGGCGATCCAACTTGATTTTTTGTGCACGGAACTGGTCCCGCAAAACCAGCAGACGATCGAGAGTCCGTTCGTCAGATCCACCAAGCACCAAAACCTGAGCCAGGGCTTGCACGCTGTTTTTATTTTTAAACTCCCGCTTGAGCCGCTGGTAAAGCCCTTCAATGCCTGCCAATCCATCTTCAAGCGCCAGATCACTCAGGCCTAACATGGCCGCAAACACATGGTCTTCCTGACCGGTCAAAAAATAATGCTGGTCTTTCATGCCTTGATAAAAGGCTCGGGTCCGCAACACAACAGGCTCGTAAGCCAGGGGTTTCGTTTGAATGGCGATCTGAAAAGCTGCCACCGCCAAATAATCACTGGCCCGGAAGCGCTCTCTTTTCAAGAGGTCATAGACCTTCAAGACATCACTGAAAAGCGTCTGAGGCCGCGTGGATAAAGCAAGCAAGGCTGCTAAAGCCAAGGCCAGATTGCTCCTGAAAGCGGAAAAGGCACCGGTGTTTTGTTTGATCATCGTGTGGCAGGTTTTCAAGGCGTCACGGTCGACGGCCTTGCCTTCTTGGGCATACAAAAGCGCCACAAACCGCTTGATCAGATCACTTTGCCACTTCCAGTCTTTTTTCATGCGCCTGACATTGTCTGCAAACAGATCCAGTTTGTTTTTTGCTGCATCGTTCATGCCTTCCTCCGATCAAGCCAAAACCGGCATTCATGTGAGCGGTGCTTTAAACATGCGGCCTGCTGCCTTTAATTCTAATGCTTGAAGCATGACAGTGGCAAGCCTTGTGCCCGCAACGACAAGACACAAGACCCGCCTGTCACGGTATCCTGATAAACAAGGTCATGACGACGGTGCAGATGGCACCTGCCTGCAACCTCAAACTGAGCCTGGACTCCAGATGGTGTCGCTTGCTATCGCCCTTGTCTTCACCGTTAGCTGTCACCGTCATCACCACTGATGTCATTGGTGTTTTTACAGGGTAAACGCCTGAAAAGTCAACATCTTGTGAAACGTATTGATGGCAGGTCTCAGCTGTCTGAGACCGTATCAAGCATTCGATGGGGTCGATCAATGCCTGATGAGCCATGACGTTTTTCAAGCGTAGCGTTAAACTACTTTTGCTGTGCTGGCACCCCTCACCACTGGCTGCTGATTGGCGCAGGCCAGAAACGCATCACCGGATTGACTTATGAGACCTGCTCGAACAGGTCTATTCCCCACTGATCGTCATGAGGTTTTCGTCTAAACCGACCCGTTTGCTAGCAATTTTCATCCTTGAGTCCCCTGTCTCTGCAAGCTGGAAGCACTGCTGTGACACATCGCAAGACACCGGATACAGGCGGGCGGTTTGGCTCAATCAATAGAGTCGCGTGGGTTTAAAGTCGTCTGGGATGCCCAATTGTTTGTAGACAGCCGCTTTAGCGGTGGTCACCTGTTCATCCATTCTGGTAAAGTAGTTCTGGCCATGCACATCAATATCAACAATAAACGGACCCAGTTTATCCAGTTCCAACAACCAGCTGGCCTCAATGCTGCCCAGTTCATCCAACAACGCAACATCACATATCTTGATACTGTCCCGCCATAAATTTGGGCTGACAGACTGCGGAGATGCATGAATACAACCATGGCGGCGCATGGCAGCCATGGTGTCTTCCCCCATTGTCGTTTTACCGATGATAAGCCTTAAGCCCCATGCTTCAACAGATTGTGCGCCCCATTTTTCAAAACGAACACTCGATGTGGGCATAAAGGAAACCAGTTCAAACCCTTCGTTAAGCTGTTTGACAATCGGACCGACATGGATCATGGCATTTCGATCAGCTGTTGAAAAAGGCAGTTGCCCACCCTGGTCAAACACATACCGTTGCAGGCGTGAACGGCCAGTGAAAACTGGGCCGCTCAGAAACAAAGTGTCACCAAGCTTGACCGGTTCAATATCACTGTATTGCAGTGGAACCGTTAACTCATGTACAGCCATCTTTACCGTCCTCCAAACCAGTTTGCACCGGGCAGCAGCTGGTATCCGTTGCTGCCGATCTGCACAGTGGCCCTGCGGGCCAGACAACAGTTGGTGCTGGTGGCCACAGCCACGCCTGCTATATGGGTGTATGCATATTCAACATGGACGGCCAGGACTGAGGTGGGGCCGCCTGAGCCCATGTGCCCCAATCCCAGTTGATTAATGGCCGTGCACAGCTCTCTTTCCAAGTTGGCAAAAGCTTCGTCAGGGTGTTGGGAGCCAACCAGCCTGAGGCAGGCAGCCTCTTTGGCCAAGTTGGCCGCTACATTAGCCGTGCCACCAATCCCGATACCCAAAATACCTGGCGGACAGACAGCTCCAGCCCGCGCCGAAGCGATGTAGGCCTCCATGACGAAGTGCTTGATGCCAACAAGGCCATCTGAAAAAGCAATCATATCAGACCGTGTGCCACCAAACACTTCAGAACCACCGCCTTTTGCGGCATAAGTCAGTTCCAGCGTTTCCCCCGGGACAAACTGATACGTGAACCAGGGAATATTTTCACCAATGTTGGTACCTGGATCATGGCCGGTTAGGGGATGTTTCATGGTTTTACGCAAGATACCGGCTTGCGTTGCCTCAGCGACAACCTGGCGCAAGGTTTCTTCTGTTGTCAGCATGCCGCCTTCCACCCACGCCTCGTTGCCCACTTTCAGGTAAAAAAGGGGCCAACCGGTATCTGGACAGGCGGGCGCGCCCAGCTGACGGGATATGACCAGACTGTCCAGGGTGCTGGCCAGGCCTGAAGCCTGCGGATCTGTCTCACGGGCCAAAGCCGCCTGTAACGCAGCCTCAACATCTGTTGGAATACTTGTGGCACCCTGACGGACAGCAACAACAGCAGCCTCTTTGAGCAAAGCCTGCTTAATCATCTCGCACCTCCGTGATGATGAACTGGGCCAACGGCATGTGCTGCTGGCAACCGTAGATGTCTGTATCATCGCTTGCACCACTGATCTTCAGGCGCGGTATCGTCACTTTTATGGCATGGACAACCGGGTAGGGTATAATTTTAACCTGATCTGCAGGCACACGATATGCTTTTGCCACCGCTTCTTGTGTTAAAACAGCGCTGTTTTGCACCAGTTGAAAGTCCGCCTGGTTGTTAAAAAGAATGTCTATGGTCAAGTGGAGCGGGCCGGCATTTTTGCTGCGCAGCGTATGGGCAAGATCGATCAGT
Source organism: uncultured Oscillospiraceae bacterium (assembly GCA_964465385.1). Lineage (GTDB taxonomy): Bacteria > Bacillota > Clostridia > Saccharofermentanales > UBA5734 > JAAYBY01. Next base: position 8,604 of record CAYXIM010000013.1, on the reverse strand, counting down.
TTTTTCACAAGTCATCACCCACCTGTTCATAATGAATAGCTGCTGTTATACCGAGATCATCGGTTTGCATGAGATGATAAATGCTGAAGGTGTAGACCTTGCCTGCCGACAAATCAGAAGGTGAGTGAAAAAAGGCCAGGTTGCCCGCTGTGCTCTTGCGCCCTGGGTAATCGTAGTGGAGCATACGCGAGCGTAAGAGAGCACAAACAGTATCTGCTATCTGCTGGCTTTTCCCAACAACATCAATAACCAATCCCAGGGCATGAGCTGATAGATCAGCTGCAGGACTGCCTGCACCACAATGGCCAAGGCGTTGCAAGCTGACGGAATAATCATGCGGCTCAATCCGCCCAGTAAGGTTTTGCCTGACAAAAGTCAGCGCCCCCTGAAAAAGTGTATCCAGATATTGAATGGTCAACGGATCATTGATGCCAGCCAGACAGAGGGTCCGGTAACCGGCTTGTCTGACTCCTTCCAGCTTCAGTGTCAGCTTGTCAGCCGGCTGAAAACGGCTGCCCCTGATCCGGACTGTTCTGGCGTTGATTTGCTGGTACTGGCTTGACGTCAGATCAACAGTGCCCTCTGGTTCAACGATGGTGTTTGGGTCGGGCTGCTCGTAAAGGGTGTGGGCAGCAACGCTGCTGACCGTACAAGCTTGCTGCGGATGGACCGGCGTCAAATCAAAGTAATCTTTCCCCATATGGGCCATCAGCGGCTCGGCTGCTGCTGCAGGAACCGCACAAAGTGCACCACATTCCATGATTTTAGCCATGTGGTAGGCTAAACCAGGGTCATAGCCGTGTAACAAGCAGGGAGCGGCGTAAATAGCGGTGTCACAGGCTCGACCGGCCAAAACCACATCCACCCCCTGGCTTAAAGCTTCCACAATCGGCCCAGAACCGATCTGGCTGACAATTGGACCGGTTTCCGCCAGCGTCTTTTCGGTCAGCTCCAGATGTCCCATCGGGATGATTTGCCCGTCTTTTAGTTTTTGCTGGACCATGCTTTTGGAAACATCCGTGTAAATCACAGCCAAACGAAAGGACAGCTGCTGCTCCTCAACCACTTCATCAAGGATCTTTTTTAGCCACTGAACATGCGGACGACTGCCTGCGCCACCAGCCGTGCCAATGATCAGGGGTGCTTTGGTTGCCAGAGCCAGTGGCAGGGCAAAGGCCAGATCACGTTTGACAGCCAGCCGATCTGTAAACGAGTGCCCACTACCCAAGTAGTAAGGCCCAGGATCAGAGGAACCGGCATCGACACCGACATAATCAGGCGGGTCGGCAAAGGCTTCCTGAAGGTATTGCTCTGTGTAGCCATAGCCTAACAACCCATTAAGAGCCAAAATTTTCACCGGCAACCTCCATCTATCGTCCGATATGAATTGCATCTCATTATAGCTCATTACAAGATAAGTCAGCGGGTAAATATTTCTGCGGTTTGTCCACAAAAGGTGGCCACTTTGTCTTCACAGTTCTTTCAATTACGGGCAGCATATCTGACAGAGTTCTGTCAGTTTGCAGTTATTCTGCTGGATCCGCCCCAGCGGACCAGGAACGCAGCAGTCAAGAATCAAGGTTTTACACGCCTCAGCAGCTATCTCACGATCTGCAAGAAAACACGCAGTATCTCTTGTTTTTTTAACAGAAGACCATCGCCAAAAACCATATCAAACCCTGCGAATCGGTTACAAGAGTGCCTTATCTTTTTGAACCCTTTAAAAAAGTCTCCCATTCGCTGATAATATGTCGGTCGTCAAAGTAGTTGACGCGCATGGCCTCATGGACCCGTGCCAACGTGGCATTTGTGGTTTCCTTGGCCTTAGCTGTCCCTGCAAGCAAGATGTCATAGACTGCGCCAACATCCGCCTCCCATTTGGCACGCTCGGCACGGATGGGGCTGAGGGTTTCCTCTAGCACATGAATTAAAAATGTTTTACAGGTGCCGTCACCCAACCCGCCACGGCGATAATGGGCTTTCATTTCTTCCAAATTTGCATAGGCTGGCAAATAGGCAGCAAAGTGCTCATCGGTGCAAAAAGCATCCAAATAGGTGAAAACCACATTGCCTTCCGTATGACCTGGATCTTCAATTCTCAGGTGGGTGGGATCAGTAAACATCTTTCTGTTGACCAAGTGTTTAACGGTTTGGGAGTCATCAGACAGGTAGATGCTGTTGCCGAGCGATTTGCTCATTTTAGCTTTGCCGTCAACACCCGGCAGGCGGCGTTGCGTTTCATTTTCAGGTATCATGGCCTGCGGTAAAACCAGCGTGTCTCCGTAGGTTTTGTTGAATTTTTCTACGATTTCACGTGTTTGTTCAATCATGGGCAACTGGTCCTCACCCACGGGAACCACCGTTGCATCAAAGGCCGTGATATCGGCAGCCTGGGAGATGGGATAAGCGAAAAAACCAACTGGCAGCCCCTCATCAGCAAAGCCACGCATTTGAATCTCCGACTTGACAGTGGGATTTCGTGAAAGCCGTGCCGTTGTTACCAGGTTCATGTAATAAAAGGTCAGGCTGTGCAACGCCGGCAAAGCTGACTGGACACAGATGGTGGTCTTGTTGGGATCAATGCCTACCGACAAGTAGTCTAGCACCACATTGATGATATTGTCCCGCACCGTCTCCGGTTTCTCGGCATGATCCGTCAAAGCCTGGTCATCAGCGATCAGGATGTTTATTTCATCAAAACGGCCCGTGTTTTGAAGTTCCACGCGTCGTTTGAGGGAGCCCACATAATGGCCCAGGTGCAACCGACCAGTCGGCCGGTCGCCTGTCAGGATGATTTGTTTGTTCTCTTTGCTCATGAACCATCTGCCTCCATATACTAAAATGCCCCGTTCTTCTTCATCTTGCATGGCTTCATGGTTTTCGCACCTCTTAAGACATTACGAATCCGTTCTTTGCTGAAAGCCACCAAGCACATTAAACCACATGTTTGGCTTCCTTGCTCTTGTTCTTATCAGATTCTTGGCAAACAAAGGATCAAATCCGACATAACCCTTGAAAAATTGGCGGTTGTGAACAGGCCCCTTGCTTGTTCAATGTTTCTGCATGTTTTAGAAGGGATCCAGTGGTTTCTTCCTAAGCGTGTCAATTACAGCATGGATGATGGCAGGCGGCATATAAAGAAAGACCGAGAAAATCATGGCAACCTCATAGATCAAACGGGTTTTCCCAGACGGTTTTCCTTTCAAGCGATCCCTGAGTGCGCTCACAGCCATGCCGTAGATGTTTCCCGTGGTGATCATTCGCGTCATCGCTAAAATAACTTGGGCACCCTCTTGCCCGTACGTATGAACCAGGGTCTGCCATGACGCTTTGGAGACTTTTCCACGCCTATCAGTATAATGCTGCGCAAAGAAGACACCCGTACGCTCATCTTCTGGAATGTGGCCTGTGTCTCCACTCAGGATGGCTTCAATTTCTTCTGGGCTTATCCCTTCTTCCAGTGCAATGTGGGTGTGTGCGTAGGAACACGCTTCACAACCATTGACTTCAGTGACAGCCAGCATGATTCTTTCTTTGAATAGCGGGGAAACAAGCATTTTTTGTCGGTTTAACCTGAGGGCTCTAACACTTCTCAGGGACAGGACAAGGGCTTTATAAAAATCACCATGGCTGTATACTCTTTTAAAAAATCTCTCTTGCATCACTTAAAATCCTACTGATGGGCTGCGGAGCTGCTGGGACTGCTAAGGTCCTTGATGCGTTTTCATCTTCTTATGCATCATGGCTTGGCAAAGATCCCTGGTTGGTCACGCGCTTCAGTTAATCGTTGTTGTTCTCCTTCACCACTAATCGACTCTGACTTATCGGCTGATTAAAACAATGCTCAAAGACACCAGCACGATGGATGAAAGGACATGCGTTCCCATAAGCCTTTCGCTTAAAAAAAGATAAGACAACAAGACACCAAAAAGAGGGATTGTAAATTTATAAATGGTGACCTTGCTCACAGGGTTGTACTTTAGTAAAAGCGTCCATATTGAAAAAGCAGCTGCAGACACAAAACCCAGGTAAAGCAAAAGAGCAGCCCCTTTTACACTCAGGGTCAGGCCGCCTGATCCGCCAGTCAAGCCCACCCCGATTAGGAAGAGAGCTCCAATCAGCAATTGGTAGCCGGAAATTAAAAAGGCATCGATTTCCTGGGTCAGCTTCTTCGTGTAAATACCCCCGATGGCTCCCATCAGGCTTGACAAGATGATCAACCCATCTCCCATAAAAGAAAAACCGCCTTCAACGGTTGACCCGGACAAGTTCACGATCACAACCCCGGAGAACCCAAGCACCAGACCTGCTACTTTTTTTATACTCAGGCTGTCCTCTTTATAAACGAATTGAACCAGAAGCACTGAAAACAAGGTATTCGTAGCGGCCAGAATAGAACCTTTTGTGCCAGACGTATTAGACAGGCCAATATAAAAAAGGATGTACTGGATGGTCGTTTGAATAAAGCCTAAGGCAATCAGGTGGTAGAGGCCTTTTCTGGTCAGCTTGAATGGCCGTTTCGTCACCAAGCAGAAAGAAAAAATCAGGAGCGCAGAAATAAAAAATCGGACGCCTGCGAACATGATTTTCTCAGAACTGCTGGAGATTGAAAACAGGGCATAGCCCATTTTAATCGATGGGAAAGCGCTGCCCCATAAAAAGGTGCTGAACAAAGCCAGCAATGCAACGACGTAGGGGCTGGTCATCTTTTTTCTACTGGTTTCTTTCATAAAAGCCTTAACAGGTAGTCACCTTTCATTTTTTAAACCTGAGACGTCTCAGCTCATTTCAAGACAGCATGCGCCGGCCGGTGTGCATACGAACTGGTTTTGATCTTTTTTGTACGGCCTCTTGCTGTCAAGCAAGACAATTTCAGGCACCTGCTCGATTCTAACATCTTTTCGTCTAAGAGGCGATACGTGCGCATTGACAGCTCGACGGGCTGTTTTCAGGACCTGAAGGCTTTGCCTTGGTTGAATACGTCTCCTTTTTTCTCTGATCTTAAGGGCGCCTATACCTGGACAGAAAAGATCGGCCTGCTTACTCGCACAAGGGCTTCAATATAGGAAGCAGCTGCCTTCAGCTGGTGACCTTTAAGCTTTATTCAATAAAGCTCAGAATATCCCCAGGTGAAGGTGCGATGTATGTCGCACCGGCATCCTCAAGCTCCTTTAGGTGGCCAAAGCCATACAAAATGCCCATGGAATCTATACCTGCTGTTTTAGCACCAACAATGTCATGTTTTCTATCTCCAATGATCATGACCTTGTCCAATTCTGTTATACCGGTGCTTTCCAAAGCGTGGATGATGAGTTCTCCTTTGTCCACCCGCCTGCCGTCAAGGTAGCTGCCTGCAACAAAATCAAAGTAAGGTTCTAAATGAAAATGCTCAAGCACCTCAATAGCATGTATTTCTGGTTTTGTGGTTGCCACCAGAAGCTGTTTACCCTTGCCCTTCAGGGTTTTTATGACCGTTTCTACGCCCTCGTACAAGGAGCATGCCAGAACACCTTCTTCTTTAAAATGCGCCCTGTAATGCTTGATGGCCTGTTTCGCTGTCTCATCGTCAAAGCCAAAGTATTTTTTAAAAGAATCGATCAACGGAGGACCTATGAATTTCAACAAGACATCTTTGCCTTTTGCCTTGGTGTTCATCTTATCCAAGGCATACAACAGAGAATGGACGATCCCAACGCTGGGATCGATGATGGTGCCGTCTAAGTCAAAAATGATGGTATTGTATTTTTTCATGATGCTACGCTTTCCCCTTATGCGATGTGTTGTTTGTGAACGTTACATTTTACCTGCTAGAACAAAGTCACACAATTGATGTTGCGTGGAACCATATCCCCCTGTGCTTTCCAGTAAGCATACCGCATTGCGGTTCATGATGCCTGATTTTTAGTCTTCAAACTTTTTTTTGACTCATGAAAGGCATTTGGTTACAGCCTCCCATTCGGCGTTGATCATCGGATGTGGCTCCTTCTGTCTCCTATAGCCGTCTGAAAGCCACAGACTTTAAGTTACTCTATCGCATAGCCCGTGTTTATATCTGTAACGTTATGCCCCTTTTAATCTTTCAAGCTGTTTTCTTGTCAAAAAAACCCAGCCAAAACCTGTTGGCAAAGCTGATCGCACACACGGACAGCTTGCTTTCCGGTTCAGCTGTCATCAAAAGGCCGGCGTGTTGTTTGAGATTGATCCCCTCATAAAATGCAAAAACAACTTGGAAACCATACGACATATCACGTGAAAAGCGTACCATCACATGTCTGAAAGCCAGCACGCCAAGAGGCATCTCTTGTTGAGAGCATGGCTTTTTAAAAAACGGTTGGGCCAGCAGTGCCTTCAAAGCGGATGGGCCAAAGATCCCGAAGAGCCAAGACGCTTCAAACAGACCGGCGTAATGGGGTTAAACCCCAAGCAACAATACAGGTGGCACACTGCATCTCATTGACTGACAGCACCTCCCGTGTCAGTAAAAACACGGGAGGTGCTTTGGTTCAGGTGTGCTATCGGCGCTCGGCGCTTGTGTGCATTGCATCTTTGACGTGTTACTGCTTGCCAGCTGCTTCAAACAGCCGATCGATCAGTTCAACAGACTTGTCGACAACATCCTGAAGGGCGCCTTCGTACAGCTTTGAACCCATCGAGACATCGGTTTCATAACCACCTCCCGACAGTGCACGTGCTGTGGGCAGGTATCCGGCGTATTGATGACACATGTGTGCAGCAATAACGTTTTTTGCAGCACACCTTCTTTTTATCTCCAACTGCCCTTCCACAAATGGCTCTCCTGCAACAGCAACAAAAGCGATGTCGCATATCTTAAAGACCTGGATTTCATAATCGAAAGTCTTTGTTTGCTCGATCATATGCAGGAGATCTAGCCTTGACAGGGCATAAAACCAGTCCCATCTCACAGCTGTTTTGGTATCGTCGACCCAGTCAGGTTCGCTGCAAGCCGCCATGACACGTTCGGCCTCCTGTGCAAAACCCTCTCGGATGGCTCTGTAGGGAATGTGTATGGTTTCATTGAGGTAATCGACGCCACCTTCGCGCGTCGTATAGGGTTCGGCTTTGACCAGATAATATGCGGACAGGGCGCGCATGGTCGACTCGGTTAGCATTTTTGCGGACACTTCTTTATCGGGACCCCAGTTTTGTGGGTTTGGCATGTTCGGATCGGCCTGATGGTATCGCAGCCTTGTTGCCAGTCTGTCCTGGTTGGGGTCGAGCGGGTTCATGTTTATGATGTTGCCACAAAAGCCGTTGATGACAATCGGAACACAGCTTTCACCCATGTGCGCTTTCATCATTTTAGACCAGGCACCCGGCCAATCTGCAGAAATGTAATTGTGGTTATAGCCTTCGCACGGGTGCATGGTGTGATTGAGGATCACCGCAACCGTTTCCAGTTGTTTGTTCTGCATCAATACGATGCCTATTTCGGGATCAATGGGCCCTTCGACGTGAAGAATGTTCGGGTCAAGATGAGCGGGTTCCCCTTTGACGGTGCCATCGCGCATGATGTATCTTCTGTTGACAGCAACCCTGCCATCAATCGCCCTGTGGTGCGACAAAAAGACCTCCTGCATGTTTTCAAAGGCAAAGGAGACAGCTTCAAGCGTCCTATCAATGACGAGCTGGGTGTACTCTTTTTCTTCTCCGATCAGCCACATCGCATCTTCGGGAATATGTTTTGCTATATCCAAGTCAAAGAAATAATCGGAAAACCCCAAGATTCCAACCGCTGGTGCTGAATGGTTTTGCAGCGCATGAATCATGATGGCACGTTTGTCGACACCATACTCGCGGTTTATGGTTTCACGGATGGTATCGCAGGTGTGCTTATCGACAGCGGTGACATCCATGGTAATAAAACATGCGGTTTTTTTACCATCCGAAAGAACAAGACATTTGACAAAAATTGGATCAATCACGAACTCGGCGGTTCTTTTTCGACCGATATCACCCGAAATTTGCACCCCCATGGCCGGTGTGATGTCAATTTCTTTTGCCCCTGCTAAAATGCTGTACTTTACCCTGCTCATACAAAAAGCCTCCATAATTAGTAATCAATGCTGTTGACAGCCTCTGTCGTTAGCGGCAGTCGCAATGAAGCCTTATATCAATACGGGTCGTATTTGAGCTCTATGAGCTCATCTCGAACCGTGTTCTCTGTTAACTTTGCCAGTTCAGCTATTTTTCTGTTGACCATGTTTCTCATACAGGCGGGCAGATGATCGCCATGGCCTCTGTGGATTGCGACGCACAAGCGGCAATTCCCGTGTATCCTGCACGGTGCTTTGCACGGACAATAATCTTTGTGCGCCGTTATCATCTCATTGAACCGCCTAATAAATTCCCCTTGAAGTGCTTCTCCTGTTTCTTCATCGCCTTCGGCAAACGCCTTCATAGCCGCAATTTCGATTTCATTGTCATCAATTCTAAAGCCTTCCATCGTTCATTTCTCCTCGCCAGGTTATCCTCTTGTCACCCTTCTTCGTGCTTTTTCATCATCCGCATGACGTGGCACTTAAAAGGGCAAAAAACGCTTGCATATGCTTGTACCCACACCTGCGGTTGCTTGCAACTTTCCTG
>CAYXIM010000012.1:0-31314 GCA_964465385.1 uncultured Oscillospiraceae bacterium | reverse complement strand
CCCGGTGCCGGCAACCTGCCCACTGACGCGGTGGACGAGCGCCTCATGGATCGTCAGGTGGCTATTTTGCGGGCCATGACCCCACGTGAACGCCAAAGCCCCAACCTCTTGAACGCCAGCCGGCGAAAGCGCATCGCTGCCGGCTCAGGAACGGACGTGCCTGCGGTCAACCGCCTGGTGCGCCAGTTCGAACAAACCAAACAGCTAATGAAACAATTCACCAAAAAAGGCCGTAAAAAGGGACGGATGGGCCTGCCCGGTCTGGGCGGCTTACCCTTTTAATGCTGCATCAGGAAACAGCAGCAGATAGCGCAAAAAACAAACAGTGGAGGACTGACTATGGCAGTGAAAATCAGATTGAAAAGAATGGGTGCTAAAAAAGCACCGACCTACCGCGTGGTGGTTGCCGATTCCCGTGAGCCCCGTGATGGCCGCTTCATCGAAGAAATCGGTTTTTACAACCCGCAAACGAACCCGTCGGACTACAAGGTGGACACCGAAGCCGCCCGCAAGTGGCTGGATCGTGGTGCCCAGCCCACCGAAACCGTTCGTTCACTCCTGAAAAAAGCGGGCGTGATCGAATGAACCAGGAAGATTATGGCATGCGCGACCTGCTGCAAACCATTGTCAAGCCGCTGGTCAATCACCCGGATGCCATCCGCATCAACCCCATCAACCGGGGCCGCACCATTGTCCTGGAACTGACGGTCGACCCGTCGGACATGGGCAAGGTGATCGGCAGGGGGGGCAGGCGGGCCAAAGCCATCCGGGCGGTTATGAAGGCACGGGCCACCTTGCAGGGAAAGCGGGTCGTCGTAGACATCGTCGACTGACATGACCCGACAGGACGACTTTTTGCTCATTGGTCGCATTCAGGCGCCGCATGGCCTCAACGGGGCCTTGCGGATCCTGCCGCTGACCGATGACCCTGACCGCTTCAACGATCTCAAGCAGTGCCTGTTGATCAGCCCGCAAAAACAGCGGGTCCGAACACTCGGGGTGCGTTTTTTGCGTCGCCAGCTGCCGGACAAGATCTGGCTGTCGCTGGCCGGTGTTGAAAACCGGACCCAAGCCCAGGAGCTGCGCGGCTTCTTTTTGGCCGTGGAGCGGGACCAGGCCATTGCCTTGCCCCCTGGCCGCTGGTTTGTGGTGGACCTGATCGGCTGCACCGTCACCGACCGCCGCCATGGCCACCTGGGCGTCCTCACGGACGTCCTGCAGGGGCCGGCTCAAGACGTCTACGTGGTCCACTTGGAAGGGGCGCAAGACCTGCTCATCCCGGCCCTCAAGACGGTCCTCCTGGAGGTGGATGTGGCCAGTAAACGCATGCAGGTGGCCTTGCCGGATGGTTTGTATGACATCTACCGATAAAGCCATGAACGTATCTGTTTTGACCCTTTTTCCGGATCTGGTTGCCCATGTCCTGGACAGCAGCATCATCGGACGGGCCTGGCGTGCCGGCCGCTTCACGATCGACCTGGTCGACATCCGTGACTTTGCCATCAACGCCTACGGCACGGTGGATGATGCCTGTTACGGGGGCGGACGCGGCATGCTGCTGATGGCCGAGCCGATCTACCAGGCCTGGTGCGCCGTCACCGGCCAGCCGGCTCAGGCAGACCTGACCCATCAGCCGCAACGCCCGCCTGGCACTTGGACGGTTTTCTTGTCGCCTGCAGGCAAGGTCTTCACCCAGGCGCGGGCCCAGCGCCTGGCCGGGGACGTCAGGCACCTGATCTTGATCTGTGGCCACTACGAAGGGATCGACCGGCGGGTCATTGACCGGGTGGTCGACGAAGAGCTGTCCATCGGTGATTATGTGATCACGGGCGGGGAGCTGGCGGCCTGTGTGCTGGCAGACGCCGTCTTGCGCCTGCTGCCGGGGGTTTTGCCCGATGAAGCGGCTTTCATGAACGAATCCCACATGGGCCAGGGCCTGGAGCATCCCCATTACACGCGGCCAGCCACCTGGCGCGGCCTAGCTGTCCCTGATGTCTTGACATCAGGGCATCAGGCGAAGATCGCCGGCTGGCAACGGGCGGCCTCGGTGCGCCAGACCGGGCAGGTCCGGCCAGACCTCTTGAACGACCAGCCCCTGACCGCTGACCAATGGCGGCAGGTCTTGACACACTGGCCCCAAAAAAAGGATGACAAGAAGCATGGCTGATGCCTTGCGCCGCTTGGGGGCTTTTGCTATAATCAAGCGGCTGATTACGGATGGTCCGCTGCCGGTTGCGTGCATGAACATCCTGAGGGAAGGGAGGAACGCAATATGAACTTGATTGAAGCTGTCGAACAGGACCAGCTGACCAACAGCTATCCCAACGTCGACATTGGTGATACCGTCAAGGTGCACCTGATCGTCAAGGAAGGCAGTCGGGAACGGATTCAGGTGTTTGAAGGCACCGTTATTTCCCGGAAGGGGGGCGGCTTGTCCGAAACCATCACGGTCCGTCGCCTGTCTTACGGAGTTGGTGTGGAACGGATTTTGCCCATCCACTCTCCGAAAATCAAAACCATTGAGGTGGTTCGCAAAGGCCGCGTCCGGCGAGCCAAACTCTACTACTTGCGCAAGCGGGTCGGCAAGGCCGCCAAGGTGCGCGAGAAACTTGTCAGCAAATCCAACTGACCGTGAAGGGACCGCACCGGTCCCTTTTCTGGTTGCTTGCAGGAGGCAGCAATGACCGTCCACTGGTTTCCAGGTCACATGGCCAAAGCCCTGCGCGAGATGAAAGGCATGCTCGCCCAGGTGGATGTCCTCATTGAGGTGTGCGATGCCCGCATCCCCCAGGCCAGCCGCAACCCGGCGTTTGCCCAGGCGGCGCCTCAAAAACCACGTCTGCTGGTCCTCAACAAGGCGGATCTGGCCGATCCGGCGATCACCCGGGCCTGGATCAGCCACTTTGAAGCCCACCAGGAAGAGGCGGTGGCCTGTGACAGCATCAGGCGCGCGGGCCTGCCCGAGCTGCACAAGCGGGCACAAGCCCTCATGCACGACCGCCTGGAAGGGGACAAGGCCCGGGGCAGGCGCTTCCGACCGATTCGCCTGCTGGTTGCCGGCATCCCCAACACCGGCAAGTCAACCCTGATCAACGCCTTCAGCCGCCGCAAGGCGGCCCAGACGGCCGACAAGCCCGGCTTGACCCGCCAGCTGCGCTGGGTGCGCTCCGGCGGCCTGTTTGAGCTCCTGGACTCGCCCGGGGTGCTGCCGCCTAAGCTGGATGCCCCAAGCGACCAGTGGCGCCTGGCAGCCACCGGTGCGGTGCGCGATGACCTGCTGGAAACAGAGGCCATTGCCTGGCAGCTCTGGCAGCAGCTGGCAGCCACCTATCCGCACGCCCTGCATGGGCGCTACCGGGTCCAGATCGATGGCCAGGACCCGCTGCAGGCCTTTGAAGCGGCCGCACGCGCACGCGGCTGCCTGCGACCGGGCGGCCTGCTGGATCTGAACCGCTTCTCAGTCCTCCTGCTGGATGAGTTCCGCGGAGGCCTGCTCGGTCCCATCAGCCTGGAAAAGCCACCGGAGTAGCCTTGTGAAAACAGCCCAGCAACCAAGCCAGCCGACAGACCTGCTGGTCCTGGAGCGCAGCCTCCTGGCCCGGGGCTTTGAGCGGATTGCCGGTATCGATGAAGCCGGAAGGGGCCCGCTGGCTGGTCCAGTTGTGGCGGCCGCCTGCCTGCTGGATCCGGAAAACCCCATCGCCGGTCTGGATGATTCCAAGCGCCTGACCCCTAAAAAAAGAGCACACCTCTATGAACAGATTGTTGACCGGGCCCTGGCCTTTTCGGTCGCCCTGGTTGAAGCCCAGGACATTGACCGCATCAACATCGCCCGGGCCACCCGGCAAGCCATGGCAACAGCTGTCCGGCAACTTCCCATTCAACCGGATTACCTGCTGGTCGATGCCGTCAAGCTGGAGGAGCTGTCCATCCCCTATGAAGCCCTGATCAAGGGCGATGCCCGCTCGGCCTCCATCGCAGCCGCCTCCATCCTGGCCAAGGTGACCCGGGACACCCTCATGGTCGCCTACGACAGCCTCTACCCGGCTTACGGCTTCGCCCGCCACAAGGGCTACGGCACCCAGGCCCATTACGAGCAGCTCCTGCGGGCTGGTCCCTGTCCCATCCACCGGCAAAGCTTTCTCAAGACCCTGGACCGGCACCGTTGACCCTTTACCGGCCAGGCCAGGCGTTTTATAATAAAGCAAACGCAGACACAAGGAGAACGACATGACGGCTTATGCATCACGGAGCGACCAGGCTCTGCAAACCGAAATCAAAGCCCTTGAAGGCCAGCTGACAGCCTTGCGTGACCAGAAGCTGGCCCTGAACATGACCCGTGGCAAACCGGCTCCGGAACAACTGGACCTGCTGGCAGGCCTTGCCAGCTGCCTGGGCCCGGACGACCACCTGTCCGAAACAGGGGTCGACTGCCGCAACTACGGGGGGGCCGAAGGGCTGTGGGAAATGCGCAGCCTCTTTGCCGACTTGCTGGGCACCAGGCCCGAATCCGTCTGGGCACTGGGGTCCTCCAGCCTGACACTCATGTATGACCTGCTGGTCCGCTGCCTGCTTTTCACCCTGCCAGATGGCCAAAGGCCCTGGCAGCAGGAAAACAAGCCGGCTTTTATCTGCCCGGTCCCGGGCTATGACCGGCACTTTTTTGCCACCGAATCCCTGGGCTTTGACCTGATCACCGTTGCCATGACCCCCGACGGGCCGGACATGGCTGCGGTGGAGGCCATGGTGGCCGACAACCCCCGCATCAAGGGTATGTGGTGTGTGCCCCAATACAGCAACCCCCAGGGTGTTGTCTATTCACAGGACACCTGCCAGCGCCTCAGCGCCATGAAAACGGCGGCCCCTGACTTCAGGCTCTTCTGGGACCACGCCTATGTGGTTCACCACCTTGACCCTGACCGGCCGGCCCAGGTCCCGGACATCCTGTCCCTGTGCCGTCAGCAGGGACAGGCCAACCGGCCCTTTGTCTTTGCTTCGACATCCAAGATCACCTGGGCCGGTTCTGGCGTCGCCTGCCTGGCCGCCAGCCCGGACAACCTGGCCTTCATCCGGCGCATCATGGCTGCCCAGGCCATCGGCCCCGATAAAATGAACCAGCTGCGTCACGCACGCTTTCTCAAGAACAAAGAGACGGTCATGGCCCTCATGGCCCGCCACGCCGCCCTGCTGGCCCCCAAATTTGAATGCGTCCACACCCGCCTGCAAAAAGGCCTGTCTGGCCTGGACATCTGCAGCTGGACCAAGCCTGGCGGCGGTTATTTTTTCAGCCTGGACCTGCTGCCCGGGACAGCGGCTGAAACCGTCCGCCTGGCAGCCTCCTGCGGCATTGAGCTGACCCCGGCCGGCAGCACCTGGCCGGGTCGCCGGGACCCCCTGGACAGCAACATCCGCCTGGCCCCCTCGTTTCCCAGCCTGGCGGACCTCGAGATCGCCACCGGGGCCCTGGTGGTCTGCATCCGCCTGGCCGCCGCCCGGCACATCCTGGCCGGCCGGGCCCTTTGAAGGGAGCTGCCTTGTGAAACACACCTATGAGAACCCCCTGTGCGCCCGCTACGCCGGACAGGCCATGCAAGCTCTTTTTTCGCCGGACACCAAGTTCAAGACCTGGCGCAAGCTGTGGATCGCCCTGGCCCAGACCCAGAAGGAACTGGGCCTGGCCATCAGCCAGGAACAGATCGATGAGCTCATCGCCCATGCGGATGACATCAATTACGCTGTGGCCGAAGAAATCGAGGCCGCCGTCCGCCATGACGTCATGGCCCATGTCCACGCCTACGGCCAACAATGTCCCAAGGCAAAAGGCATCATCCACCTGGGGGCGACCTCCTGCTATGTGGGGGACAACACCGACCTGATCCTCATGCGCGACGGCCTGATGCTGATCCGGGACCGCCTGGTCGCCCTCATGCGGGTCCTGGCGGCCTTTGCCCACAAGACACGTGACCTGGCCACCCTGGGCTTCACACACTTCCAGCCGGCCCAGCCAGTCACGGTCGGCAAACGGGCCAGTTTGTGGCTCTATGACCTCATGCTGGATCTGGAAGACCTGGAACGGGTCCTGGGGGGGCTCTTGTTTTTGGGCAGCCGTGGCACCACCGGCACCCAGGCTTCCTTTATGACCCTCTTTGGAGACCAGGAACGGGTGGACGCCCTGGACCAGCGGATCGCCGCCCGCATGGGCTTTGACGGGGTTTATCCGGTCTCCGGCCAGACCTATTCGCGAAAGGTTGACAGCCGGGTGCTGGGCGTGCTTTCGGGTATCGCCCAAAGCGCCCACAAGTTCAGCAACGACATCCGCCTGCTCCAGCACCTCAAGGAAGTGGAAGAACCTTTTGAAGAAAAACAGATCGGTTCGTCGGCCATGGCTTACAAACGCAACCCCATGCGCAGCGAACGCATGGCCGCCCTGGCCCGCCATGTGATCGTCAACAGCCTCAACCCGGCCCTGACGGCAGCCGAACAGTGGTTCGAGCGGACCCTGGACGATTCGGCCAACAAGCGCCTGTCGGTCCCCGAAGCCTTTTTGGCCGCCGATGCCTTGCTCATCCTCTACCACAGTGTGGCGGATGGCCTGGTGGTCTACCCACAGGTGATCGCAGCCAACCTGTCGCGCGAGCTGCCCTTTATGGCCACCGAGACCATCCTCATGGCCGCCGTGCAAAAAGGTGCCGACCGCCAGCAGCTGCACGAACGCATCCGCCTGCACAGCCTGGCGGCCGGCCGACGCATCAAAGAAGAAGGCAAGGACAATGACCTTTTGGCGCGCATCGCGGCTGATCCGGCTTTCTTACTGGACCAGGAGGCCCTGGCTGACCTGATCCAGCCGGAGCGCTTTGTGGGCCTGGCCCCCCAGCAGGTGACGCGTTTCCTGGACCAGGCGGTTTGGCCGCTGCTCAATGGCTACCCACATGACCACAAAACGGAAGAACCCACTGTTTGAGCTTAAGAAAAAGCCAACTTCATGTTATGATGAGCAGACAACAGCTGTTGCCCCGCCGCGGGGCACCGTGAGAAAGGATGGGTTGTTCCATGGCCCTTGACCGGCACAGTTCTCAGCCGCTTTATGCGCAGTTAAAAAACTTGATTTTGGACCGCATTGATGCTCAAACCTACCGGCCTGGCCAGCGCATCCCCTCTGAAACCGTCCTGTGTGATGAATTGTCTTTAAGCCGCCCGACGGTTCGGCAGGCCATGGCGGAGCTGGTTCAAGAAGGGGTGCTGGTCATTGTCAAGGGCAAGGGAACCTTTGTGGCCCAGGAACCGGAACGGCTGGAGATCGACCAGGTCAGCGGCCAGCTTTTTTCACTGCTGGCAGCCCGTTCGCTGGACCCCTTGCGCAAGCTGACCGTCGACCGGCTGGCGGCTGAAGCTGCTCTGGACCAAGCCTTTTCCAGAAAACACGACACGCATGCGGGCTACTGGTCCGTCGCCTGGCAGGAAGAGCGGGATGGCGCCCCCTATGTGCTCTGCCGCTCGCTGATTCCGGTTGATTTTTTCCCGGACCTGGGGCCGGATCTCACACAACAAAAACGCCTGATTGACATCCTGGCCAACAAATACGCCTATTTGCCTCAGAAAAACACCGGCCGCATCTTTGTCCGCCAGCCGCAACTGCTGGAGGCCAGGGCATTGCGCCTGCCGAGAACCACGCCGGTCCTGGTCTTAACCGGAACCTTGACGGCCCGCAGTGGGCCCATCTGCGAGCTGTCAACCGCTGTCATGCGCGCAGATGCCGTCATGCTCAACCTCGGCAGCGGAAGGAGCTGACCGATTGATTGTCTACCTTGACCATGCCGCGACCACCAGGCCGCACCCGGACGTGGTCGCCACCTTTTGTTACCATGTGACCCGCACCTACGGCAACCCCTCCTCCATCCACCAGCTGGGCCTGGCGGCTGAAACAGTGCTGGCCCAGGCCCTGGACACCATGGCTGGCAGCCTGTCCTGTCGACCGGAACAGATCCTGTTGACCTCTTGCGGAACCGAATCGATCAACCTGGCCATCAAGGGCACCCTCTGGCACCGCGCCGCGGCCAGGCGGCGCCTGATCATCAGCGACGGCGAACATGCGGCCACACGCGAAACCGCCCTGTGGATGCAGCGCCAGGGCAGCCAGGTGATCCGCCTGCCGCTGACCAGGCAGGGGACCGTCTCCCTCGAAGCCCTGGCAGCCGCCCTGCACGAGCCGGCCAGCCTGATCAGCTTGATCCACGTCAGCAACGAAACCGGGGCAGTCAACCCCCTGCCCGACATCGTGGCCCTGCGCGACCGCTTGCAGCCCGATACCCTCTTGCACGTCGATGCGGTCCAAACCTGGGGCAAGCTGCCCCTGGCCTTCGACAAGTCCGGCATCGACCTGTGCTCAGGCAGCGGCCACAAGCTGGGGGCCCCCAAGGGCATCGGCTGGCTGCTCATGAGTGAGCGGGCCCGCTTTGACGCGCTGCTGCACGGCGGCGGCCAGCAAAGGCGCCTGCGCTCCGGCACAGAAAACCCGCCCCTGGCCGCCGCATTGGCACATGCCCTGCAGCTGGCCACCCAAAACAGGGAAGCGGAGGCGCGCCAGGCCACCAGGCTGCGCCAGGCCCTGATCGATCACTTGGTGGGGCTGGGGGTGCCTCTGCAGGTCCATTCACCCCCTGATGGCGTGCCCCAGGTCTTGTCCTTGTCCTTGCCAGGCCTTCAAGGCGAGACCCTGGTCAATGCCTTGTCGGCTGAAGGCATTTGCCTGTCGACCGGCTCGGCCTGCGCCGCCCGTAAAAGCCACGGCAACCCCGTGCTGGCTGCCATGAAGCTGGCACCGGACACCATTTTGTCTGCTGTCCGGATCAGCTTGTCCGCCGCCAACAGCCTGGCAGACATGGAACGAACCGCACACAGCATGGCCCGGCTTCACCGGCAGCTGGCGCGTTAAACGATAGAAGAGGAGGATGCTTGTGTCCCAACCCCTTGCAGCATATAACAAACTGATGATCCGAATCGGTGAAATCACCCTGAAAAAAGGCAACCGGGGCCTGTTTGAGCGGCGCCTGATCGCCAACATCCGCAGGCGGATTGAAAGCAAAGGTGCCTTTGACATCCGCCTGATCCAGTCACGGCTCTATGTCAGCCCCCTGGATGACGGCATCGACCTTGGTGAAATCATCCCCCTGGTGCTGCCCATCTTCGGCGTTGTCTCTGTCAGCCCGGTCCTGGCCTTCGACGGCTCCTATGAGGACCTGCAGGAACAGGCCCGCTTGCTGGTGGGCCAACACCTGCAAGCCCACCCCCATACCACCTTCAAGGTGGAGACCCGGCGGGCCGACAAGCGCTTTAAACACCCGTCACCTGAGGTCAACGCCCGCCTGGGCAAGGTCCTGCTTGACGCCTTTCCTGACCGCCTGTCGGTCGATGTCCACCAGCCCGATTTCGTGCTTGCTGTTGAAATCCGAGACGGCTTCAGCCTGACCACCCAGCGCTTCCCGGGCCGGGGTGGCTTGCCGGTGGGCACCGGCGGCCGGGGCCTGCTGCTCTTGTCGGGTGGCCTGGACAGCCCGGTGGCCGGCTACCTGATGGCCTCCCGGGGGGTTGAGCTTGAAGCGGTTTATTTTCATGCCTTTCCTTACACCAGTGACCGGGCCCGGGACAAGGTCCTGCGCCTGGCCGACCGCCTGTCAGCCTACACGGGCCGTCTGGTGGTCCATGTGGTCAACTTCACCACGGCCCAGCTGGCCCTGCGCGACCACGTGCCCCACGAGCTGCTGACGGTGGCCACACGCCGGCTCATGATGCGCCTGGCCGAGGAGATTGCGGCTGACCGCTCATGCCGCGTCCTGATCACCGGTGACAGCCTGGGTCAGGTGGCCAGCCAGACCATGGAGGCCATTTGCGCCATCGATGCGGTCACCAGTATCCCGGTTTTCCGGCCCCTGATTGGCCAAAGCAAAGAGGAGACCATCCGCCTGGCCCGGGACATTGACACCTATGAAACATCTATTGAGCCCTACGAAGATTGCTGCACTGTTTTTGTGTCCAAACACCCCAAGACCCGGCCCAGCCTGGCAGAGGCCGAGGCTGCCGAAGACGGCCTGGACCTGGACGCCCTGATCAGCCAGACGCTCAGCGACATTGAGGTGGTGACCCGATGAAAACAGGCAAACTCAGCCATGAAGACCTGCAAGACCTGGTGCTCAAGCGCCTGCCACCCCTGCCAGACCATGTGGTCCAGGGGCCGGGCATCGCCTTGGATTGTGCCGCCATCCGCTTCAAGGATGGCCAGGTGCTGGTCAGCTCAGATCCCATCACCGGCGCCTCCGCCGATATCGGGCGCCTGTGTGTGCACATCGCCTGCAACGACATCGCGGCCTGCGGGATCCGGCCCAGTGTCCTGACCCTGGTCCTGATTGCCCCGCCCGACAGCACCGCCGGACAAATCGCGGCCATCGTGGACCAGGCGGCGCAAACGGCACAGGCCATCCAGGTTACCATTGCCGGGGGCCATACGGAAGTGTCGGATGCGGTCAACCGCTTCGTCCTGATGGCGACAGCCATCGGCTTTTGTGACGACGAAGAGCTGATCCGGCCGGATGGGGGACAAGCTGGTGACACCGTGCTGATGACCAAAACAGCCGGTATCGAAGGCACGGCTATCTTTGCCAAAGACCAGCGGGAGCGGCTGGCGCAGGTGCTGGATGCCCAGACCCTGGCCGATGCCGCCCGCCTGATTGACGCTATCAGTGTCATAGAAGAAGGGGTGGTGGGCCGGGCCCTGCAGGTGCATGCCATGCACGATGCCACCGAAGGGGGCATCCTGGGTGCCTGCTGGGAGCTGGCCGAAGCCAGCCAGACCGGCTGTGTCATCGACCAGGACCGGATTCCAGTTGACCCCCTGACCCGGGCCGTCTGTGCGGCGTTGGCTGTTGACCCTTATCGGCTGATCGCCAGCGGCAGCCTGATTCTGGCCAGCCCCAGGCCCCAGGCCCTGATCGACGCCCTGGCGGCCAAAGACATCCGGTGCACCGCCATCGGCACCCTGACCGAAGGGCCGCAGCGGCTGGTCCAGACCGGACACAGCCAGGTGCCCCTGGCAGCACCCGGCCCTGACCAGCTTTACAAAATCACCTGATTCGATAAAATAAACGGGAAACCAAACAGGGAGGACAACGCATGAAGACCGCAACCCTTGCTGCCACAGACCCGGAGGTCTACGCAGCCGTACAACAGGAGATCGACCGCCAGGAGCACAAAATTGAGCTGATTGCTTCTGAAAATTTTGTCAGCCAGGCTGTCCTTGAAGCCGTCGGCTCTCCCTTGACCAACAAATACGCCGAAGGCTATCCCGGCAAGCGCTACTACGGTGGCTGTGAACACGTCGATGTGGTTGAACAGCTGGCCATTGACCGGGCCAAGGCCCTCTTTGGGGCCGAGCATGTCAACGTCCAGCCACATTCGGGTGCCCAGGCCAACAACGCGGTCTATTTTGCCCTGCTGGAGCCCGGCGACACCCTCCTGGGCATGGACCTGTCCCACGGCGGCCACCTGACCCATGGCATGGCCAAAAACGTGTCTGGCCGCCTTTACCGAGCTGTTTTCTACCAGGTGGATGCCCAAAGCATGCGCCTGGATTACGACCAGATCTTAAAGATCGCCCGGGCAGAGCGTCCCAAGATGATCGTTGCCGGAGCCAGTGCCTATCCCAGAACCATCGATTTCCAGGCCTTCCGGGACATTGCCGATGAGGTGGGCGCCTGGCTCATGGTCGACATGGCCCACATCGCTGGCCTGGTTGCCGCGGGCCTGCACCCCGATCCGGTTCCCCAGGCTGATGTTGTGACCACCACCACCCACAAAACCTTGCGCGGGCCCCGCGGGGGCATGATCTTGTGCCGCCAGGCCCACGCCCGGGCCATTGACTCGGCCATTTTCCCCGGCCAGCAGGGCGGCCCGCTCATGCATGTCATCGCCGGCAAAGCAGTGGCCCTGCATGAAGCCATGCAACCGTCCTTCGCAAGCTACCAAGCGGCCATTCTGGCTAACGCCCAGGCCCTGGCCCAGGGCTTGATCCGCCGCGGGCTCAAGCTGGTTTCCGGCGGGACAGACAACCACCTCATGCTGGTTGACCTGCGTGAAACCGGTGTCACCGGCCGGGACCTGCAACACCGACTGGACGCGGTCAACATCACAAGCAACAAAAACGGTGTGCCCTTTGACACCGCAAAGCCCTTCATCACCAGCGGGATCCGCCTGGGGACACCAGCGGTGACCACCCGGGGCATGACGCCAGCGGACATGGACGAGATCGCTGACCTCATCTCACGGGCCCTGTTTGACTTTGAGGCACAGCAGCAGGCCATCCTTGCACGTGTGGCCGCCTTGACCGCCCGCTACCCGCTTTACGGAGCCTAGGCTGTATGGCGCAGGAAAAAGGACAGCAAGAACCGCTGGCCTATCGCATGGCCCCGCGGTCACTGGATACCTTTATCGGCCAAAAGCACGTGCTGGGGCCGGGTAAGCTCCTGCGCCGCATGATTGAGGCAGACCGGCTCAGCTCCATGATTGTCTTCGGCCCGCCCGGGACGGGTAAAACGTCGCTGGCGCGGGTCATTGCGGCCACCACCCGCACCGCTTTCGAGAAAATCAACGCCGTGACCTCGGGTGTGTCTGACATCAAGCGCATCATCGCCGACACGGAAAACCGCATCTTGAACCCGTCTGGCCGCACCCTGCTGTTCATCGATGAAATCCACCGCTTCAACAAGCTGCAGCAGGATGCCCTGCTGCCCCAGGTGGAAAACGGCAGCTTGATCCTCTTTGGCGCCACGACAGAAAACCCCTATTTTGAGGTCAACAAGGCCCTGATCTCCCGGTCAACGGTCTTCCAGCTCCACCCCTTGTCGGCGGCGGATATCCAGCAGATTCTCCAGCTGGCGCTCGATGACCCGGAGCGTGGGCTGGGCCGCTATGACGTCTCCTTGCAAGACCAGGCCCTGGCGCGTATCAGCGACCTGGCCAATGGGGACGCCCGCATCGCCTTAAACGCCCTGGAGCTGGCCGTCATCACCACCCAGCCAGACCCCAGGGGCCAGATCGTCATTGATCAGGCGGTGATTGAAGATTGCATGCAAAAACGCAGCCTGGCCTATGACAAGGATGGCGAAAGCCATTATGACACCATCAGTGCCTTCATCAAAGCCATGCGCGGCAGCGACCCGGACGCCGCCGTCCACTACCTGGCCCGCGCCTTGCACAGCGGCGAATCCATCGAATTTTTGGCCCGGCGCATCGTTATTTGTGCCGCTGAAGATGTGGGCCTGGCCAACCCGCAAATGCTGTCCATGGCCATGGCAGCTTATCAGGCGGCGGCAGCCATCGGCCTGCCTGAGGCCCGCATCATCTTAAGCCAGGCTGCCCTGGCAGTGGCCACCAGCCCCAAGTCCAACACGGCCTACCAGGCCATCGACCAGGCCATGGCGGATGTGGCCACGCGTGACACCGGCCAGGTGCCCCTGCACCTGCGTCAGGCACCGGTCCGTGACATGAAAGAGCTGGGCTACGGGGTCGGCTACCAATACCCCCATGATGACCCCGACCACAGCCCCGGCCAGACCTATCTGCCCGAGGCACTCAAGGGCACAGTTTACTACCAGCCCACCGAAAAAGGCTACGAAGCCCGCATCAAAAGTTGGCTGGATGCGTGGAGGAAACGGCATGGCTGAACAACGTTGGTCATTTAAAACCGGCAACACCCAGACGCAGATTAACCTGAAGGGGAGAGGGGACCTGACCGTGCTTGAAGCGGACCGGGACCTGGCCCCGGTCGACCAGGCCCGCGCCATCCAGGACGCCCTGGACCAGCCCCTGGGCACAGCGCCTGTGGAGCAGCTGGTCCAGCCTGGCGAACGCGTGTGTATCGTGACCAGCGACATCACGCGCCCCTGTCCCTCAGCCGTCCTGCTGCCACCCCTGGTTGACCGCCTCCTTGAGGCCGGCATCCGGGAAGCGGACATCACCATCGTGTTGGCGCTGGGTATCCACAGGCCGCATACGCGTGAGGAACAGCGCCGTCTGGTTGGTCCAGCCCTGTTCGATCGCATCCGGACCGTCGACAGCAACCCGGCTGACACCGTTTTTCTGGGGACCACCAGCTACGGCACACCGATCCACATCGATGCCACCGTAGCCCGTGCCGACCGCCGCATCTGTGTGGGCAACATTGAGTTCCATTACTTCGCTGGTTACAGCGGCGGCGGCAAGGCCCTCATGCCTGGGGTCTCCAACCAGGCGGCCATCCAGGCCAACCACAGCCGCATGGTGGAGGCCTACGCCCGGGCCGGCGCCATCGACAGCAACCTGGTCCGCCTGGACCTGGAAGAAGCGGCCGACATCTGTGGCTGTGACTTCATTTTAAACGTGGTCCTGGATGAACAAAAACGGATTCTTCATGCGGTTGCCGGTGACCACCGCCTGGCCCACCGGGCCGGCTGCGCCCACCTGGACCAGCTCTATAAAAAAACCATCCAGCAGCCTGCTGACCTGGTGGTTGCCTCCGCCGGGGGACTGCCCAAAGACATCAACCTCTACCAGGCGCAAAAAGCCCTGGACAACGCCGCCCACGCCGTCCGGGACGGCGGGATCATCATCCTGATCGCTTCCTGTCAAGAGGGCTATGGTGAAGACACCTTTGCCCGCTGGCTGCAAGAGGCAAAGGGCGATGAAACGGCCCTGATCGCGCGTGTTCACCGCTCCTTTGAACTGGGCGGTCACAAGGCTGCCGCCCTGGCCATGGTGGCCCGGCGGGCGGCCATTTACCTGGTTTCTGACCTGGATGACCAGGCTGCCCGCCTGGCCCTGATGACCCCCTTTCCAGATGCCCAGTCGGCCCTGGAGGCCGCGCTGGCCCGCCTGGGCCCACAGGCTTCCATCTGCCTGATGCCCCAGGCCGGATCCACCCTGCCGGTCCTGGCCCCCAAGGGACAGTAACCTGAGTTACACCCCCGGCCAGCTGATCGGTTTACCATATGGGTTGGAAGAAAACAAGAGGAGCGGACATCATGCAAGAAACCAGACGGGTATACCTTGACCATGCGGCGACCACACCGGTCAGACAGGACGTTTTAGAGGCCATGTTGCCTTTTTTCACCGAGACCTTTGGTAACCCCTCGTCTTTTTACCAGACCGGACAGGCGGCCCAGCGCCAGCTGACCCAGGCCCGCCAAAGGGTGGCCCAAGCCTTGAACGCGGACCCGCGCGAGGTTTTTTTCACCTCAGGCGGCACCGAATCAGACAACTGGGCCATCAAGGGGGCTGCCCTGGCCTTGGCCCACAAGGGGCGGCACATCATCACCAGCCAGATCGAACACCATGCTGTCCTGCATGCCTGCCAGGCCTTGGAAAAGCAAGGCTTTGTGGTCACTTACCTGCCGGTTGATGACCAGGGCCTGATCGATCCCCAGGACCTGGAAGCGGCCTTTAGGCCGGATACCATCCTGGTCACCCTCATGATGGCCAACAACGAGATCGGCACCATCCAGCCGGTCGACCGTTTTGCCGCCCTCTGCCGGGAACGTAAGGTGTTGTTTCATACCGATGCCGTCCAGGCGGCGGGGAGCTTGCCCATCGATGTCAAGCAACTGGGGGCTGACCTGCTTTCTCTTTCAGCCCACAAATTATATGGCCCCAAGGGGGTTGGCGCCCTCTACATCCGCCGAGGCGTGCGCATTGCCAACCTGCTGGATGGTGGTGCGCAGGAAAACAGGCGGCGTGCGGGCACGGAAAATGTTGCCGGCATCGTGGGCTTTGCCCGGGCTTTGGAACTGGCTGTTGCCGAACAAGCCCAGCACAGCCGTCAGCTGGCGGCCATGCGGGACGCGTTTATTGCCAAAGCCCTGGCCCGCATTCCCCATGTGCGCCTCAACGGGCATCCGACCAAGCGGCTGCCCAACAACATCAACCTGTCGATTGAATTCATTGAAGGGGAGTCCATCCTCCTCATGCTCGACCACAAAGGCTATGAATGCTCCAGCGGATCCGCCTGCACATCCGGATCGCTCGACCCCTCCCACGTCCTGCTGGCCATCGGCCTGCCCCATGAGATTGCACACGGCTCCTTGCGTGTGACCCTGGGACGGTCCACCCGGCAGGAAGACCTGGACCGGCTGGTTGAGGACCTGGCAGGCATTGTCGCCAGGCTGCGCGACATGTCTCCGCTTTATGATGCGACAGCTGCGTCTAGCAGCTGATCGATGAGAAAGGGCTTGATGCTATGCAATACAGTGACCAGGTCATGGACCATTTCATGAACCCCAGAAATGTAGGCGAAATTGCCAATGCCGATGCGTCCGGAACCGTCGGCAACGCCAAATGTGGCGACATCATGAAGGTAACCTTGAAAATAGAAGACGGCGTGATCCGGGATGCCAAGTTTAAAACCTTTGGCTGCGGGTCGGCCATCGCCACCAGCAGCATGGCCACTGAGATGATCAAGGGCAAAACCCTGGATGATGCCCTGCAGTTGACCAACAAGGCTGTGGCAGAGGCCCTGGGCGGTTTGCCGCCCATCAAGATGCACTGCTCGCTCCTGGCTGAGCAGGCGGTCAAAACAGCCCTGCTGGAATACTACACCAAGCACGGCCTGATCAACGCGGCCAACAAGCACCTCTTTGACAAGCTTGATGATGACCCGCACGATGCCCATTGACCGCGACGCAACCCCCCAGAACCTGCTGCTGGGTATCAGCGGCGGGGTAGACAGCGCGGTGGCGGCCGCCTTGCTGCTTGAGGCGGGCCATGGTGTCACCGGTGCCTTTCTGAGCACCCATACCCAAGACCAGCAGGCCGCTGACGACGCGCAGTCGGTCTGCCGGCAGCTGGGGATCCCTTTTGTGTTTGTGGATGCCCGACAGGCCTTTCAGGAACGGGTCATCGACCCTTTCGTTGACGCCTGGCTGTCCGGCCTGACACCCAACCCCTGCGTCTTGTGTAACCGGGTCCTTAAGTTTGACCTGCTGCTTGACCTGGCTGCCCAGACCGGCTGCCAGGGCCTGGCAACCGGCCATTATGCCTCGATTGCCACCCACCCCCAACACGGCCGCCTGTCCTTGTGCCAAACGCCCCAGGCCCTTAAAGACCAAACTTATTTTCTCTATGGCCTGTCCCAGGAACAGCTGGCGAAGACCTGGTTTCCCTTGGCCTCCCATGGCAAAGCCGAGGTGCGGCAGCTGGCTGCCGGCCTGGGCCTGACCGATCGGATGGGCAAGCGCCTGGCCGAAAAAAAAGACAGCCAGGACCTGTGTTTTTTGCCCCACCAGGGCTATGCTGACCTGATCCGGGCAGAAGCCGAGCGACGCCAGCTGCCCGACCGCCAGCAGCTTTTTTCACCAGGCCCCATTCTGGATGAGACCGGTCGAACATGTGGCACCCACCCAGGGCTCATCCATTACACCCTGGGCCAACGCAAAGGCTTTGAGGTCAAAACCACCGACCGCCTCTTTGTCATCGGGCGACAGCTTCAAGACCGGGCCCTGATCGTGGGACCCCATGACCACCTGCTGCGCCGGTCTGTCACGCTTAACGCGGTGGTCTACTCAGGGTCTGCTTCTTTTGAAAATGGCCAAAAGCTGGCCGGGCGCATCCGCAGTTCCGCCCGCCCGGCGCCTTGTCAGGTTCAACACATGGCCGAGCCCGACCGCCTGCAGGTCATCTTTGACCAGCCGGTTGCCGCACCGGCGGCCGGGCAATCCTGTGTCCTCTATGACCAGGCCTGCATTCAAGCGGGTGGTGTGATGGCAGACAGCGGTGTCTGGATGGCCTGACGGCCCCGGTAGAAGGTCAGCTGGCGAAAGCCCATGGCCTCAAGCCAGGCCAAGCCGCTGGCAAACAGGCGCCCCACGTCCTGGTCCTGGTGGGCGTCGCTGGACAGGCAGATATGTTCTCCCCCCAGAGCCCGGTAGGCCCCGATCAAATCGGTATCGGGCCAGGCCTCTTTCTGGCTGTAGCCCAGTTGCATGAGCTTATAAACAGTTGCTGTGTTAACCTCCAGGGTTCGGCCCCGGTCAATCAGGGCGCGAAAAAGCGCCTCCAGGCGGTCGCTGTGGGCGGCCCAGGTGATTTTCCGGTCCGACCAGGGGGCATAGCGGCAGATGTAATCAAAATGGCCCAGGATATCAAAATCAGGCCCGCGAAGGGTCATGTCAGTCAATTGCTCAAGGTAGCGGTCATAGAGGGCTTGTTTGCCCTGCCGATAGGGGGCGGGGTCGTCATAGGGGTCTTCGCCGTCCAGGATGTGGATGGAACCGATGACCGCATCAAAGGGGTAGCGCAAAACCAGGGAGCGAAAGTGGCCGGTCAGGTGGGGCAGGTGGCCCAGCTCGATCCCCATGAGGACCTCCAGGCCCCGGGCCCGGCCGGCTGCCTTCAAGCGCCGCAGGGCCAGGTAATAGGCATCCAGGTTGAAAATGGCTTCGACACCATCACGGTAGCGAACATCTTTTTCATAATGGTCGGTCAGGCACACCCCGGCCAAACCGCGGGATTGCGTGGCTGACAGCAGCGCGTCAAGCGTCTGCTGGCCGTCAAAGGAGAAGGGTTTGGTGTGGGTGTGGTGGTCGATGAGCATAGGGGCCTCCGTCCTTGTTCTTTGTCTCAGGCTTGATTATAATACACGAAAGAGTCACGCGTCCACGGGCCGCAGGGCCCGATGTGGAGAGGAGCTGCACCATGAATCAACAAACAGGTCAAGACGGCAACACGCGCAAAAAACAACTGGAACTGTCTTTTCCCAACCTGTGGGACCAGGCCAGCCAGGAGACGGTCGAGGCCGCCTACAGCTATGCTGATGCCTATAAAGGGTTTCTGGACCGCGCGAAATCAGAGCGGGCCTTCATCCGTGAAGCCGAGCGCTGGCTTGAGCAGCGGGGCTTTGTGCCACTGGACGGGCTGGATAGCCTGAAGCCGGGCATGAAAGTCTACCAGACCTTCCGGGAAAAAGGCCTGATAGCGGCCGTGATCGGCAGCCAGCCACAAGCGGGCATGAACCTGATCGGGGCACACGTCGATGCCCCGCGCCTGGACCTCAAACCCATTCCGGTCTATGAAGACCAGGAGCTGGTCTATTTCAAGACCCATTATTATGGCGGCATCAAAAAATACCAGTGGCCGGCCATCCCCCTGGCCCTGCACGGCCGGGTCTACCGGGCTGATGGCAGTGCCGTGGACCTGAGCATCGGAGAAGCAGCCGATGACCCGGTCTTGACCATCACCGACCTGCTGCCTCACCTGGGCAAAGACCAGATGGCCAAGAAAGCAACCGAGGTCATCACGGGTGAAGACCTCAATGTGCTGGTGGCCTCCCGCGCCTATCCACAAGAAGACCTGGCGGGCCGCTTCAAGCTGGCCTTTCTGGACTGGCTGGAAAAGACACATGGCCTGCTGGAGCGCGACTTGGTCACGGCAGAATTACAGCTTGTACCGGCCGGCCAGGCCCGCGATGTCGGCTTTGATCGCAGCCTGATCGGCGCCTATGCCCAGGATGACCGGGTTTGTTCCTACACCGCCCTGACGGCCCTGGCCGCTATGGAAACCGGGGAGCGAACCGGTGTTTGTTTGCTCTTTGACAAGGAAGAAGTGGGCAGCCAAGGGAACACAGGGGCCCAGTCCCGTGTGTATGAAACAATGCTGCAGGAGCTTTTGGTGAAAAGTGCGGGAAACCAGTGGGCTGACAAGCTGGCTTTCGATCGTTATTTACAAGACTGCCAGATGCTGTCTGCTGACGTCAGCGCGGCCTATGACCCCACCTTCGCCTCGGTTTATGACATCAAGAACAGTTCCTTCCTGGGCCGGGGCCTGTGCCTGGTCAAGTATGTGGGCGCCCGCGGCAAGAGCGGAACCAGCGACGCCAGCAGTGAATTTTTCAGCAAGATCGTCCGCGCCTTTGACGCCCACGACATTCCCTGGCAGACCGGGGAGCTGGGCAAGGTGGACATGGGTGGCGGCGGCACGGTTGCAGCCTACCTGGCCAACCTGGGCATGGAAGTCATCGACTGTGGTGTGCCGGTCCTGTCCATGCATGCGCCTTTTGAAGTCACCAGCAAGATCGACGTCTACTGGACCCACCGGGCCTACCAGGCCTTTTATGAGCACGTCTGATCGTCACAAGCGATTCAGGCGTCTCCCAGCGGCCTGTTCCGGCCGGGTCGAATCTGGTTAAGGGGGTTTTGCTCCACCGCCCGGTGCAGGGCGGCGTTGTCAATGTGGGTGTAAATCTCTGTGGTGGCGATGCTGGCGTGGCCCAGGATCTGTTGCAGGGCCCGGATGTCCACCTGGCCGTACTGATACATCAAGGTGGCGGCTGTGTGCCGCAGCTTGTGAACCGAGTAGCGTTTGGGATCCAGGCCGGCGGACAAGAGGTATTGCTTGATCAGGTACTGGACGGTTTTGGGGCTGATGCGCTGGCGCAGCCGGCTGATGAAGAGGGCATCAGGGTCTTTGAGGCCCGCCTTGGGCCGAACCGCCAGCCAGTCATCCAAGGCGTCAATGCAGGCACCATTGAGGTAGACCGTGCGCTCTTTGCCACCTTTTCCCATGACCAGCAAGGTATCCTCACGAATGTCCGATAAATTGATGCCGCACAGCTCAGCCAGGCGCAAGCCACAGTTGAGAAAAAAGGTCAGGATGCATACATCACGTGCTGACTGCGGGTTTTTGCCAGCCGCGGCTGTCTCCAGCAGCTGGCGGCTTTCATCCAGCGACAGGTGGCGGGGCAATTGCTTAAGCTGCCGGGGCGCTTCCAGCTCCAAAGCCGGGTTCTCTTCCAGAACCTGGGCCTTGTTTTTCAGGTAATTGAAAAAGGCGCGCAGGGAAGCGGTTTTACGGGCCCTGGACGCTGGACCGTTCCGACGCTCACGACTCAGCCAGGTCAGGTAGGCATAAAAGTCAGTCAGCTCAATGGACCGCAAGAAGGCATCATCCAAGTCGTGGATGGGAATATTTTCCAGTGGTGTATCTGCACTGACCAGCCGGCGTTTGTGCTTGAGAAAGCGGAAAAAGAGAACCAGGTCGTAGCGGTATTCCTTGATGGTCAGGGGAGAGCGCTCCCGGATGGCTTGGAAATAGCCTAAAAATTGCTCCAAACGTGGAAACAGATCGTGTTCAGGCACCTTCATCCCTCCAAACCGGCGCATACGCATACCCTATCCATTTTAACACACTTTTCAGGTATACTAGGAGGAGACATCCCGGATGTCAATACCAAGCAAGCAAAGAGGAAACACCATGAAGCAACAATATCGTGTGGGAATCATCGGTGCGACCGGTTATGTCGGTCAGCGTTTTGTCACGTTACTGGAAGGCCACCCCTGGTTTCAAGTCACCAGCCTGGCTGCTTCCAGCCGCTCGGCCGGCCAGCGCTATGAAGCCGCCTGCCAGGGCCGCTGGAAGATGGATGAGCCCATCCCGGCAAGGGTCCGGGACCTGGTGGTCGCCTCGACCGATGATTTGGAAAACTGGATCGAAAGCGTTGATTTTGTCTTTTGCGCCGTCGACATGCCCGGCGACGCCGTGCGGGCGCTGGAAGACCGGATTGCCCGGACCGAGACACCGGTGGTATCCAACAACTCGGCCCACCGCTGGACGGCTGATGTGCCCATGTTGATCCCGGAAATCAACCCCGATCAGGCCAGCTTGATTCCGCTGCAAAAAAAGCGTCTGGGAACCAGCCGCGGTTTTATTGTGGTCAAGCCCAACTGCTCCATCCAGAGCTACGTGCCGGCCCTGACCCCGCTCCTGGCCTTTGAACCGGACCAGGTCATGGTTTCCACCTACCAGGCTGTTTCCGGCGCCGGGAAAAAACTGACCGAGTGGCCGGAAATGACCGACAACCTCATACCCTACATCGGTGGGGAAGAGGAAAAGAGCGAGCGTGAACCCTTGAAAATCTGGGGCCGGGTGACCCCGCAGGGCCTTGAAGCGGCCCAGGAACCCGTGATTTCTGCCCAGTGTTACCGGGTGGCCGTCCAGGAAGGCCACACGGCTTCCGTGTCGGTCCGTTTTCGTAACAAACCAAGCCGCCAGGCCATCCTGGATGCCTGGGCCACGTTTGACAACCCCGCTGTCAAGCTGGGTCTTCCATCCGCGCCGGATCCCTTCCTGGTGGTCCGCCCTGAAGAGGACCGGCCGCAACCCGTCCTGGACAGCCTGGCCGGCCGGGGCATGGCCGTCTCCATTGGCCGCCTGCGCCAGGATCCCATTATGGACTGGAAATTCACCTGCCTGTCGCACAACACCATCCGTGGTGCTGCCGGTGGCGGCATCCTGACCGCCGAATTACTGGTCAAACAAGGACTCATCACACCGCGCTGACAAGGAGGCTGTGATGACCACGAACCAAGCTGCCTACCAGAACCTGACTGTCCCATCCGCAACCGGCACCGGTCTGCTTGAAGGGCGGCTTTACCTGCCTCAAAGCACAGACCAGGACCTGGTCTGTGTCCAGATTGTCCACGGCATGGCTGAGCATATGGCCCGCTACCATGCCTTTTGTCTCTTCCTGGCCAGACACGGCCTGGCCGTCTGCATCCATGATCAGGCGGGGCATGGCCGTTCCATCCAGCCGCCCAATCCCCCGGGCCATTTTGGTGACCAGGCGGGGAGTGGGGCTGTTTTAGAAGATGTGACTGCCGTTTACCAGGCGGCCCAGATCCTGGCACTGGAAAGCAGCGGCCAGTTGTTGGCGCACCGCATCCTTTTGGGCCACAGCATGGGCTCATTTATCACCCGTCTGCTTGTCACCCAGCCGACAACAGCCGTTGACGGGGTCATCTGGTCAGGCACGTCAGGCAGCAACCCGGCTGTCGGTCCAGGGCTTATGCTGGCCCGTTTCCTGGTCTGGCTGCGTGGCCCCGAGCACATCAGCCCGCTGCTGGACCGCCTCCTGTCACAGGGCAACCTCAAACGGCTGCCAGAGGCCACCACGCCCTTTGACTGGCTGTCCCGTGATCCAGCTGTGGTGACGGCCTACTGTCAGGATCCCTGGTGTGGCTTTCCCCTGACAACAGCCGGCACCCGTGACCTGCTGACCTGGCTCTGGCAGGTCAGCCGCAAAAACTGGGCGGACCTGGTGCCCCAAAAGCTCCCGGTCCTGCTTGTGTCAGGCGACGCTGACCCCATTGGCCAATACGGCAAAGGGCCCAGGCAAGTGGCGGAAAACCTCAAGAAAACCGGCAAGCAGGTGACCTTGAAGCTGTACCCGGGCGGTCGCCACGAATCACTCAATGAAAGCAACAGGGAAGCCGTCTGGCAAGATGTGCTGGACTGGCTGATCGATCACGTTAAGAAAGGAGTCGGATGACATGGTCACCATCAAAGACATCGCCGAACGGGCTGGCGTCTCCTATGCCACCGTTTCCCGGGCTTTAACCGGGCAGCATGATGTAAGCGAGTCAACACGTCAGCACATCTTTAAACTGGCCGAAGAGATGGGTTACCAGCCCAATGCCATTGCACGCGGGCTGGTGCGTAAAAAATCAGGCATCTTGGCGGTTATCGTCCCTGATGTGTCCAACCATTTTTTTGCGGACATCACCATGTCAGTCAATGAAGCCGCTGATGGCGCCGGTTTCACCACCATGATTTGCAACACCGACTGGGATCCGGCCAAAGAAAAGGACAAGCTGCGCATCATGGTGGAGCAGCGGGTGGAAGGCATCATCCTGAAACCCACCGCCTTCATTAAACCGGGGTCGCTGGAGCGCTTAAACGTGCCCCTGGTCTTGTTCTGGCATGCCATGGACGACCGGCTCAGCTATGTGGAAGTGGACCACGAAGCCGGCAGCAAATTGGCCGTGGCGCACCTGATTGCGCGTGGCTTTAAACGCATTGCCTACATTGGTGGCGTCAAAAGCTCGCCCTCCAACCAGATCCGCCTGATGACCTACCAGAAAACACTGGCTGCCCATGGCCTGGAAAGCCGCCCTGAATGGATCAGCTGCGGCCCCTTCACCTTAAAAAGCGGCTACCAGCGCCTGTCGGCCCTCATGCACTTGCAGCCACGCCCCGATGCGGTTTTTTGCGGAAACGATTTCATTGCCATTGGTGCCCAGCAGTATGCACGGGAGCAGGGGATTGCCATCCCCCAGGAGCTGGGCTTGATAGGCTTTGATGATGTGGGCTGTGCTGGCCTGCCCTTGATCGACCTGACAACCATCTCGCAACCGCGCGATGAGCTGGGCCAGGCTGCTCTCAAGGCCCTGCTGCACGAGATCGACCGCTTTCCCATGCGTTCCCAGCAGCGGATCCTCATCCAGCCCCGGCTGGTTGTCCGATCAACCACCTGAGGGCTTGACGCCCAGGCCCCGGCTGTGCTATTGTGTGAAAACAATGAACCCTGACAAATCATCCATCAGCACACGTTGATGAGGAACAGTACGCTTTGGACGTCTGACAGAGAGCCGTTGGCTGGTGTGAAACGGCAGATGGAATAAGCAGAACTCACCTCGGAGTGTAAGGGCCTGAACCCGTTGCAGTAAGGCCCTTCGGGGGTCTCCCGTTACAGGGACAGGATATCGGCTGCGGCCCGTATCTGGCGAGTGCGTTTCCTGTGCGAAACGAAGTGGAGTGGTACCGCGGAAGTCACCTTTCGTCTCTGATCTGATTCAGAGGTGGAAGGTTTTTTTGTGTTCAGAAAAAGGAGGGATGTTCGCTTGAAAAAGATGAAAGACGTGCTCAAATACGAACCTTACCAGACGATCAGCTTGCCCGACCGCACCTGGCCGGACCAGCGGATCACCCAGGCGCCCATCTGGTGCAGCGTGGACCTGCGCGATGGCAACCAGGCCCTGGAAGTGCCCATGAACCAGGCGCAAAAGCTCAAGCTCTACCAGACCCTGATTGACATCGGCTTTAAAACCATTGAAATCGGTTTCCCAGCTGCTTCCGACACCGAGTACGCCTTCACGCGCCACCTGATTGAAGAAGACCTCATTCCGGATGGCGTGGCCATCCAGGTCCTGACCCAATCGAGGGCGCACATCATTGACAAGACCTTCGAAGCCCTGCGCGGCTGCAAGAAAGCGGTGGTTCATCTTTACAACTCAACCTCCTGGTTGCAACGGGATGTCGTTTTCCGCATGGACCGTGACCAGTGTATCGCCCTGGCTGTATCCGGTGCCGAGGCCATCCTGAAAAAGGCGGCGGCTGACACCAGTGGCACGGCATACACCTTTGAATATTCACCAGAAAGCTTCACCGGCACAGAAATTGATTTTGCAGTGGAAATTTGCGACGCGGTCTGCGATGTCTGGCAGCCCACGCCCGACAACAAGGCCATCATCAACCTGCCGGCAACTGTGGAGTTATCAACCCCCAATGTCTATGCCGACCTGATCGAGACCTTCTGCCGGAAAACCCGCTACCGGGATGCCATTGTCATCAGCCTGCACACCCACAACGACCGCGGCACGGCGGTGGCTGCAACCGAATTGGCCCTCATGGCCGGTGCAGACCGGGTTGAAGGCACCTTGTTTGGCAATGGTGAGCGCACCGGCAATGCGGACCTGGTCGCCCTGGCCCTCAACTTGTACTCCCAGGGCATTGACCCGGGTCTGGACTTGTCCAACATCAACGACATCATCGATGTCTACGAAGAAGCCACCCTGATGACCGTTCATGAACGCCACCCCTATGCCGGCAAACTGGTTTACACCGCTTTTTCCGGTTCTCATCAGGATGCCATCAACAAAGGCTTGAGCGCCCTGACCCGCCAGGCAGGCTACTGGCGCGTGCCATATCTGCCCATTGATCCCAAAGACGTCGGACGGGCTTACGAACCCATCATCCGCATCAACAGCCAGTCCGGCAAAGGCGGGATTGCCTTTATCATGCAGCAGCACTTCGGGATGGCCCTGCCCAAATACCTGCAGCAGGCCTTCAGCCGGGTGGTCAAAGCGGCATCAGACACGGGTAACCAGGAGCTGTTCCCCCAGGACCTCTACGATTTGTTCGACCAGACCTACATCAACCAGACCGCACCCCTGAAATTGGTGCGCTACCAGGAGCAGATGGTGGACGACCAGACTGTGCAGCTGCAGGCAGATCTGCTTTACCGGGGACAGCCCTTGTCAGTGGCAGGGGCTGGCAACGGCTTGCTGGACGCTTTTTGCAGCAGCTTGAGGAGCCATTTCCAAACCAAACTGGAAATCACGGCTTACCACCAGCACGCCCTGGAACGGGGATCGACCTCCAAGGCCATCAGTTACGTTCAACTGCAAAATGGACACACACGCGTTTACATCGGTGCCGGCGTCAGCAGCAGCATCAGCAAAGCTTCCTTGCGTGCAGTGGTCAGTGCAGCCAATGCCTTGCTCAAAGAAGCCGCTGTTTAATAAAAGAAGCGGCAGAAGGGGCTGAAATCGGAAACAACCTCCTCCCAACTATACAAAATTATTATTTTGTATAGTTGGGTCTTTTAAAAAAGAGAGCCACCAGGGGCTTCTCTCTCAAGGTTCAGGGGGCACTGGTCTGGCCAGCCAGGTCTTTGAGGTCGTCAATGCCGATGATGCGGTACCACTCCGACATATCTTTGAAGGGGTTGAACACTTGGAAAAGCAAGATGAGCACCACAACCAGCATGATCATGATGATCAGTTCGCGGAGCAGCCGCTGCCGCTTCTCTGATTGGCGGCGTCGGTTGATTTTAGATACCGTGGTGTAGCCTTGCAGGCGGTAAACACGTTGGCGGCTGGACCGTTTAATGGGACGCACTTTTCTTCTGGCCTGCTGGCCAATCAGCTGGTTGAGCGAAGCGGTTGTTCGGGTCTGCCTGGCTGCCTCATCTGCGGCAGCCAGCCTTTGGGGCGGCCGCCTGACTGGGGCCTGCCTACCTGTCCAGGTTCGGATTCGCTCACCCGCTTGCCGGACAGATGCATGCATGCGCCTGCCCACAAGGCTCAGGCGCCGTTTAACCGTCTGCCAGACGGCCTTGGCTTGATGTGTAAGGTCAGACACAGGCATTCCTTTCTGTACAAGGAGTCTGGAGTGATTATAGCTTATCTGCCGCAATATTTCACCTGCTTTGTCGAGAACGAACATAAGTTTGACAAGCCGGCCGGGGCTTGTTACACTTTATTCAAGTGTGGCTGAAACAGGATGATCCGGGAGGCTTCAGATGAGCACCTATCGCTTTACACGCGCCAATGTTGACGAAACGGTCGAGATGGTCTACCAGTTTATTGTGTCTTCACTCCGTGACAAGGGCTATGCCCCATCGGTGCGTGAAATTTGCGCAGGCGTGGGCATCCGGTCCACATCCACCATTCACGGGCACTTGAAGCGCCTGCAGGAAGCCGGCAGGATTGAGTACACGGCTGGCAAGCGGCGGGCTATCACCATCCCTGAGTTTATGGAAGACAAACCGGTTTACCTGCCCCTGGTGGGCCAGGTGACAGCCGGTGTCCCGATTTTCGCCGAAGAGAACATCGAACGCTCCTTGCCCTTCCCTGCAGATTATTTTTCCCAGGGCGCTGACGTCTTTGCCCTGCGCGTCCGTGGTGACAGCATGGTTGATGCAGCCATTCTGGATCAAGACTACGTGATTGTTAAAAAGCAAAACAATGCCCGGCCCGGCGACATCATTGTGGCCCGCATCGGAGACGAAGCGACCGTCAAGCGCCTGGCCAATGTGGGCGGCAAAATGATCCTCAAGCCCGAAAATCCGGCCTATGAGCCTATTCCCTTTGACACGGCTGATTGCCAGATCCTAGGAAAAGTCTGCGGCGTATTCCGTGTAGGCTTTTAACGCTTTTCTGGGCCCATCGTTAAAAATATAATTGAAGGCTGTCTTGGGGTTGATGGAGATGACAGCGCTTTTGAAGACCAAAACCTGGGTGTTGTTGCTGCTGACCACCAGCGATTGGCTGTCAAAACCGATCAGGTGGCCGTCAAGGCAGGTCTGGTCCAGCAGGTGAATGACGATGGCTACTTTCTGACGCCTGCAGTGGTTGAGATAAGCATCCTGAATGCGTAAATCGCGGGCAGAACCCCGCTCCATGTTGGACGACTGGTGCATGGTCCCCCTCCTCCCCTTTTTTTCACCATAACGCCGACCACCCCAATGGTCTATTGCTTGCAGTCCATAATTGACACCTTATGAACAAGGCTTTGGCAGGCTTGCTGGGGTGTTTGGTTGATGAGCCAGGTTAAAGCGGGCATGCGGCGAAACCAGGTCAGTTGCCGTTTGGCATAACGGCGGGTAGCTTGCTGGACCGCCTGCAGGGCATCTGCCAAGGGCTGTTGGCCACGAAGGGCTGGAAAAAGCTCCTTGTAGCCGATGGCCTGCAGACTGGTGCTGTCCGGGGATAAGCCCAGGTCCATCAGCCAGCGTGCCTCTTCCAGCAGGCCCTGCTCCACCATGGCCAGCACGCGCGCATTGATGCGCTGGTAAAGGATCGGCCGGTCATGGGTCAGGCAAAAGGACAGATATGAAAACGAGGGGCCTTGACGCCTGGATTGTCTGTTTTGTTCGCTGATGGTTTGACCCGTCAGTTCACGCACTTCCAAGGCGCGGATGATTCTTTTTCGATCACTGGGCGCAATTCGCTCAGCGGCCTGCGGATCCAGTGCGCGCAGCTGCTCAAAGACCCGGTCCAGGCCCTGGCTGTCAATGCGGGATTCAAGCCGGCTGCGGACTTGGGGGTCAGCAGGCGCAGGCGCGAAAGCCAGGCCTTCGATCAGGGCGGACAGGTATTGTCCGGTGCCACCACAGACGATGGCCCGCCTGCCCCGCTGGTGAATAGACTGGATGGCCCGGCTGGCTGCTTCCTGAAAAGCGGCCACGCTGAAGGTGTCCTGGGGCTCCAGGATGTCGATCAGGTGATGAGGGACCAAGGCCTGCTCTTCCCGGGTGGGTTTTGCCGTGCCAATGTCCAGACCCCGGTAGAGTTGCATGGAGTCTGCTGACACAATCTCCCCTGCCAGTGCCTGGGCCAGACACAAGGCCGTCTGGCTTTTGCCACTGGCCGTTGGCCCGGTCAGGACGATAACGGTTTGCGTTTGACTGCTCTGGCCCCCCATGTCCGCCTCACACAATCCGGCGAAACATTTTTTCCAGGTCCCGCCGGGACAGGCGAACCAAGACAGGCCGCCCATGCGGGCAGCGGTAGGGATCAGACAAACGCTGCAGCTCCGCCAACAGGCTGTCGATTTCAGCTTCACTCAGGCTGTCCCGCGCCTTCACCGCGGCATGGCAGGCCATACGCTCATAGAGGGCTGTGTTTGCCTCTTCGCCGCCCAGGCCCGGTCCCGTCAGGGCTTCCAGCGCCATGCGAAAGGCTGCCTCTGGCTGCAGGCTGCGGTCTCCCGTATCTGGGATGCTGCGAATGGCCACACTGGTTGGGCCCACCAGCGTGCAGTGAAAGCCCAGGCCGGCCAAGTCCGCCAGCAGGTCTTGAACCTGGCCGGCCTCCTGGCGGCTGAGCTCGACCACCTGCGGCACCAGCAGGTCCTGGGTCAGCAAAGCCTGGGTGGCCTGGCGTTTGCGGTGGCGGTCCAGCAACCGTTCGTAGACGATTTTTTCATGGGCGGCGTGCTGGTCAATCAGCAACAAGTCGCCTTCCCCTTCCAGCACCAGATAGGTTTTGAAAAGGGTCCCGATCACCCGTGCATCAGCCAGCTCTTGTATGCGGAGCACAGACAATTGTTCACCCCCAGCGTGATCTGCCTGAGCCGGCACAGGTGCGAGGCGATCTGCTGCGGCTGAGGGTGCCGGGTCAGTCCGGTCATAGAGGGGCAGGGGGTCGGTCACCAAGGCCTGCACCGGTTCCGGTTTTTCAGGCGCTTGCCCCTCGGAAACCAGCTGGGTTTCCTGTGGGGGTTGTGCCAGGCCGGCTTCAGCGTGCAAGGCCGTGTAAATGGTCCGGTAAACGCTTCGGAACACCTGCTGATCGTTCCAAAAGCGCACCTCCATTTTCTGTGGGTGGACGTTGATGTCCACCAGGTTGGGTGGCAGGGACAAAAACAAAAAGGCAACCGCATGCTTGTTCTTCATCAACTGGGACTTGTAGGCTTCATCCAGCGCGGCGCTCAGCACGCTGGACCGGATCAGGCGGCCGTTGACATAAAAGGATTGTTGAGCCCGGTTGCTGCGGGCCAGCTCCGGTCGACCGACCAGGCCACTGATAGACAGGGGTGGATCTGTTTCCGACACCGGGATGCTGGCCAGGGCCGTCTGTTTGCCATAAACCGCATAAACCGTGCTGGACAGATCGTTGTTGCCCGGCGTGTGCAAACGGTCGCTCCCATCCTGGGTCAGGCGAAAGGAGACATCCGGCCGCGCCAGGGCCAGCCGTTCGAGGAGGCTGCTGATGTGGCCCGCTTCCGTGCTGTCTTTTTTCAGGAATTTAAAGCGGGCCGGGACGTTGAAAAAAAGATCCTCCACCGTGATACGCGTGCCTTCAGGACACCCACAGGGCTCGTGGGCCAGGACCTGGCCAGCCTGGATGTGAACCCGGGTTCCCTCCCCTTTTCCCTGCTGGCGTGTTTGCAGGACCACCGAGGATACGGCCGCGATACTGGCCAGCGCCTCACCACGAAAGCCCATGGTTGACAGGTGATCCAGGTCCTCAATGGACGTGAGCTTGCTGGTGGAATGGCGGCCAAAGGCCAGGGCTGCGTCATCGAAGCCCATGCCCTGCCCGTTGTCCACCACCTGGATGCGGCGGATGCCCCCGTTTTCGATGGCCACTTGAATGATGGAGGCCCGGGCATCCAAGGCGTTTTCCACCAGTTCTTTAACAATGGAAACCGGGCGCTCAACGACTTCGCCGGCGGCAATGCTGTTGGCGGTCGCCTGGTCCAGGCGGATGATCTGGTTCATGGTTGTTCTCCCCCTCTGGTTTGCAGGGCTTTTTTGTGCAGGTCATCAATCACATTCAGGGCATCCAGGGGGGTCATCTGGGACACATCCAGCCCACGCAAGGTATCAAGGATAGCCTGGGATTCTTTCATGGTCTGGCTGGCTGCAAAGAGGTCCAGCTGGCCATCCATGGGCCGGGCGTGGTGCTTGATGGCCCACTTCTGTCGCGGCCCCTGTTCCCGGCGCAACTGGTCCAGCAGGGCATCTGCCCGCAGAACAACCGACGCTGGAATGCCAGCCAGGCGGGCCACTTCAATCCCGTAGCTGTCGTCGCTGCCGCCCGGCTCGATCTGGTGAAGGAAAACAACAACCCCTTCTTCTTCGCGCACGGTCAGCTGGCAGTTGAAAACCCCTGAAACCCGGCCGGCCAGGTCGGTCAGCTCATGGTAGTGGGTGGCAAAAAGGGTCCGGCAACCCAG
>CAYXIM010000011.1:14665-32831 GCA_964465385.1 uncultured Oscillospiraceae bacterium | reverse complement strand
CAGGCGTATCGATCAAGTTAAGTGTGTAGATGGCCCCATCCCCCGCCTGGTGCGTCAGCCGGACCGCCTGAGCCTTGATGGTGATGCCGCGTTCACGCTCAATATCCATGTTGTCCAGCACCTGCTGCTGCATCTCACGGGCGGTCAAAAGCCCGGTGCGCTCAATCAGCCGATCAGCCAGGGTCGATTTGCCGTGGTCAATGTGGGCAATGATACAAAAATTGCGGATGTGTTTTTGTCTGTCAGAAGACATGGTCGTTTGTTTCCTCCCGTCAGTCACCCTTAAGGGGTTCCGAATGATTCAAGCGGATAAAAGCGAAGCAGCACCTCGCCAATGATACTTTCAAAAGCAACCGGCCCAAAATTTCGGCTGTCCAGGCTGATGTCACGGTTATCGCCCAAAACATAGTATTCTCGCTCACCCAAGGTTACCGTTTTATAGGACACATTGCGCGGTTGGGTGAGGGTGTCTGGTGGCAAGTATGGCTCATCCAGCCGTTCCAGGTTGAGGTAGACGCCATCGGGTCGGATATCAACTGTATCTCCTGGCAGGCCGATCACCCGTTTAACAATGTTGGGCCCTTCCGTGTGATCAGGCAGGCGCTCGGTCTTGATCGTGATAATGTCGCCGTGCTGGATGCCACCGAACCAGCGGGTCACCTTCTCTACCAGAAGCTGGTCTTGATCATCCAGGGTGGGAACCATGGAATAACCAATGACGGAATTACGCTGGATAACAAAGACAACCAGCAAGATGCCGCACAAGACCGCCACCAGGATGTACTTGAGCCAGTCAATCAGCTCGGTCAGCCAATAGGCCGATTCAGCTTGCTTGCCGGTTTGCTTCCGGCTAGTGTTCATGGTCGCGCTCAGCCGCTGCTCCCAAGTCGGCTGAGATTGAAAGATGCAAATCATCCAGCTGCTCCTGGTCGACCGTGTTGGGGGCACCGCTCATCAGACAGGCCGAGGTCTGGACCTTGGGAAACGCAATGACGTCCCGAATGCTGGGGCTTCTGGTCAGCAACATGACCAGGCGGTCCAGTCCGTAGGCGATGCCGCCGTGTGGCGGCACACCATATTGAAAAGCCTCGAGCAGAAAACCAAAGCGTTGTTCGACCAGCTCTTGGGGAAGACCCAGGAGTGAAAAGATCTTTTCCTGCAAGGATCGATCGTGAATACGGATGCTGCCACCGCCCAGTTCAATCCCGTTTAGAACGATGTCATAGGCCTTGGCTCGAACGTTTTCAGGCTCCTTTTCCAGCAAGGCCAGGTCTTCGTCCATGGGGCTGGTGAAGGGGTGGTGTTTGGAAACAAGCCGCCCCGCTTCCTGGTCCCGTTCGAAAAGCGGAAACTCCGTGATCCAAAGTAAGGAGAGGGTATTTGGATCGATCAGGTCCAGCCGCCGAGCCAGCTCACAGCGCAGCTGCCCCAAAGCCTCCAGAACAATGTCTTCTTGATCGGCCAGGAAGAGGAGCAAATCCCCCCGCTGGGCACCTGCGCGTTTCTGCAGAGCCTGCAGGCTGTCTTCATCCATGAAGCGAGCCAGCGGGCCACGGGGTGTTTCGTCCAGCGCCAGCCAGGCCAGGCCTTTGGCGCGGAAGGTTTTGACATAATTACCCAAATCATCCACATCCCGCCTGGACAGGCTTGCCCCTTGGGGAACAGCGATCAGCTGAACAGACCCGCCATCTGTCAGGACCCGTTGGAAGACCTGAAAAGGGCTGTCCTGGACCAGGTCTGACACATCCACCAACTCCATGCCAAAACGCAAGTCAGGGTGATCAGAACCAAAGCGGCGCATAGCCTCTGCATAGGTCAGGCGCATGTAAGGAGGGGTAAGATTTTGGCCTGTGAACCGCTCAAACAGGGCCTGCAAATAGCCTTCGTTGATGGCTAAAACAGCCTCGACCTCGACAAAAGCCATTTCCAGGTCTATCTGGGTGAATTCAGGCTGGCGGTCCGCACGCAGGTCTTCATCCCGAAAACACCGGGCGATCTGCATATACCGGTCATAGCCAGCCAACATGAGCAGTTGCTTGAAAAGCTGGGGAGATTGCGGCAAGGCAAAAAACTGGCCCGGAAAAACCCGACTGGGAACCAGATAATCGCGCGCACCCTCCGGTGTGCTGCGGGTCAAAACAGGGGTTTCAATCTCCAAAAAACCCGCTTCATCGAAATAATCGCGCGTCATTTTGGTCACCTGGTGGCGCAGGATCATCTTTTGCTGCATATCCGGCCGCCTCAGGTCCAGGTAGCGGTATTTGAGCCGCAAGGCCTCGTTGGCATCAAGGCCCTCTTCAATATAAAACGGTGTGGTTTTCGACGGGTTGAGCACGCGCAGGTCTGCCACCAGCACCTCCACCTGCCCTGTCGGCATATTGGGGTTGGCTGAAGCCCGCTGGCGCAGCACGCCATGAGCTGCAATCACAAATTCACTTCGCACCAGGGCTGCTTTTTCCCGGACCGCTTGGGAACAGGTGTCATCCACAACCAACTGAATCTCCCCGCTGCGGTCCCGGACCGTGATGAACACCAGGTTGCCCAGATCCCGTTGCTTGTGACACCAGCCCATGACCGTCAGCTCCTGGCCCAGGGCGGTTTGGTCAATATCGGCGCACAAGGCTGTTCGCTTCAGGCCCACCATGTTATCTGTCATCTGTTTTCCTCCCTGTTGCTGAGCACATCAGCGATTCGGCTTAAAGCAACCTCGGTTTCCTGGCCGGTCTGCAGGTCTCGGATGCGGCCGTTGCCGCTTTGGGCTTCGTCATCGCCCAGAACCAGAACCTGGCGCACCTTGTTCCTGCCGGCATACTTCATCTGGGCCCTGAGGCTTCGGTTCATCAGATCCGTTTCAATCCGGTAACCCGCTCGTCTCAAATGCTGGCACAGCTTCATGGCCAGCCCCATGTGCTCGCCAGCAACCGCGATGAACAGGTCCACCGGCGCTTGCTCAGGGAGCTGTTGCTGCTGGGCATCCAGTTCCAGAAGCAGGCGTTCCA
The DNA here is from genome assembly GCA_964465385.1 of uncultured Oscillospiraceae bacterium. Taxonomy (GTDB): domain Bacteria; phylum Bacillota; class Clostridia; order Saccharofermentanales; family UBA5734; genus JAAYBY01. Next base: position 29,832 of record CAYXIM010000011.1, on the reverse strand, counting down.
CACCCAGCGCAAAACCGATACCAGGCATCGCCGGTCCGCCAAGGGTTTCCAGCAGGCCATCGTAGCGGCCACCACCACAGATGGTGCCCTGGCTGCCGACATGTTCCGAAACAAATTCAAAAACTGTCCGCGTGTAGTAATCCAGGCCGCGGACCATGCGCGGCGCCAGCTGGTAAGGCAGGTCCAGTTCTGTCAGCAGCTCCCTGACGGCATCAAAGTGGTGCTGGCAATCCGGGCACAGGGCATCGAGTTGGGTCGGCGCCTGCCGGGTGGCCTGTTGGCAGCCTGCCTCTTTGCAGTCTAAAATCCGCAGCGGGTTTCGCTCAAAGCGCGCCTGGCAATGGGTGCACAGCTGGTCGACACGGGGTCGCAACCATGTTTTCAAAGCCTCCAGATAGGGGCCACGGCAGACCGGGCAGCCGATGCTGTTGATTAAAAGCTTGGTTTTTTGCAGGCCCAGTTCTTGAAAAAAGGCCTGCAGCAGGCTGATCAACTCCGCATCAACCGCCGGCCCTTCAGAGCCGATCGCTTCACAGCCGAACTGGTGGAATTCCCTGTAGCGGCCCTTTTGCACGTTTTCATAACGGAAGGCCGTGATGTTATAAAACAAGCGGACCGGGGCTGGCCAGGAAGCCAGGCCGTTTTCAATGAAGCTGCGGGCCACACCGGCTGTTCCCTCCGGCCGCAAGGTCATGCTGCGTCCACCCTTGTCGGTAAAGGTGTACATCTCTTTTTGCACCACATCTGTCTGGTCGCCCACCCCGCGCTGAAACAATTCGGTTTGCTCAAAGGTGGGCAGGCGGATTTCCCGATAGGAGAAGCGGTGGCAGACAGCCATGAAGACCCTTTCAAGGTATTGCCACCGGTTTGTTTCTCCAGGCAGCAAATCTCTGGTTCCTTTAGGCGCAGCAAACGTCATGGGGTGTCTCCTTCATCAACCCGCAGCCTGTGCTTCGGGTTTTTTATCCTTACAAGCCGTACTATTATACCTCAAAAATCGTTGAACCGATAGATCAGCATGGCCAAAACGGCCAGCCCGGCAGATTCTGTCCTGAAAATCCGTTTGCCCAAGCCAACCGGGTGGAGCCCGTTTTGGCGCGCTTGCCGGATTTCAGCGTCAGAAAACCCACCTTCTGGACCAATCCAGACCTGGAGTTCAAAGGGCTGTTGGTCACGTCTTGCCTCAAGCGTTTCCAGCAGCTGGCGGATGGATTGCACTTGTTCGCCTTCCCAGGCAATCAGGGCACAATCCGCAGGGCCTGCTTGATCCAGGGCCTGTTCAAAGCTGCAGATCGAACGAACCCGTGGACGCAGGCCACGGCCAGCCTGTTTGGCCGCTTCAGCAGCGATGCGGTTCCAGCGCTCTTTTTTCTTGTCATGAACAGCCGATGCGGGCACCGAAACGCTTCGGTCACCAATAAACGGAACGATTTCATAAACCCCGCCCTCGACTGCCTTTTGAACCACCAGGGCCATTTTATCACCCTTGGGCAGGCCCTGAAAAAGGGTGACCCGATACGGGGGTTCTGTTTCATTGGGCGTTTGGCTGACCAAGGTCAGCGTGGGCCCGTCACCCGTCAAGCGATCGATCCGGTAGATATAATCTGTCTGTGATCCATCACAAACTGTGATGTGTTCACCTGGTTTCAGGCGCAAGACCTGATACATGTGGTGATGATCCGCTTGCGACAAGGGCACCTGGTTTTGTGGTTCTTGCAGGATATCCTCAACAAAAAAACGCGGCATAGGCGCTCCTTCCACCCTGATCTTCATCCCATTATTTCAGGACACAGGGCGCCCGTCAACTCCACTTCTGCTGGGGACACTTTTTTGATAAACTGGGGGCACACACCTGTCAGAAAGGAACGGTTCATGGCTGAACAAAACGACAACGACCTTGCAAACATGCTGGAGACGGCTTGGATCCAGCCCCTGCTGGACTGGTTCTCTCACCAGGCACGAGACTTGCCCTGGCGGCTTGAACGAGACCCTTACCGCATCTGGTTGTCTGAAATCATGCTGCAGCAAACGCAGGTTCAAACGGTTGAGGCCTATTACCGGCGTTTTCTGGACCGCTTTCCCCAGTTGACTGACCTGGCCCGGGCTGACGAACAGGAGGTGCTCAAGCTTTGGGAAGGGCTGGGCTATTATTCCCGTGCCCGCAACCTGTTAAAAACGGCCCGCCTGATTGAAAGCCACCACCAGGGGGTCTTTCCCGACCAGCAAAAAGACCTGCTGGCCCTGCCAGGCATCGGCCCTTACACAGCCGGCGCCCTCCTGTCTATTGCCTTTGGCCAGGCCGTTCCTGGAACCCCAAGTTGATCAGGGATCGCAAACAGGTGCATAACTGGCTGGCTCCCCGCATGCCGGTGGATAGCCCAGGCGCTTTTAACGAAGCCCTGATGGATTGTGGGGCAACCCTTTGCTTGCCCCGGCAAGCCGCTTGTCCGGCCTGCCCCCTGACAGCGTTTTGCCAGGCCTATGCGCAAGATGCCGTCGAAGCTTACCCACTTCAAGCACCCGGCCGCCCGCTGCCCCGGCAGGAACGCGTGGTTCTGATTTTGTCATCAGGTCCCCTCTTCCATGTCATCCAGCGGCCGGACCGGGGTCTGCTGGCAGGCCTGTACACGTTTAACTGGCTCCACGAGAACCTGCTGGCAGACATGAACCGGACCGACCAGCCCATCCAGGTGCTTCAAAAACAAACAGGGGCCCGGATCCAGCCGCTGCCGCCCCTGGTCCACTCCTTCACCCACCTCATCTGGCAGCTTGAGCCTTATTGGGTCCAGTTGCCCCAGCCAGATTTAACCGACACGATGCCCTTTTTAAAACCGTTTGGACAGGCCGGTGCCTGGTTGACGGCGGAAGAGCTGGCAGCCCTGCCTTTTCCCCGGGCCATGGACCGCCTGCGCCAGCACGTTCTGGCTTTAACCTAGCGCTGAAGGTGGTCTTTCAACCGCTTTTCAACGGTCTTGACATCAGCTTTTCCCCCTGATTGCTTCATAACCTGCCCGATCAAAAAATGCCAGGCCTTGGTTTTGCCCTGCCGCCAGTCAGAAACTGCACCGGGGTTGTCCCGGATCACCCGGTCCACCCAGTCGTCCAGGAGTTGTTCGTCGCTGACCTGATGCAGGTTCAAGGATTGGACCAGGTCAAGGGGGTCCTCGCCCCGGTCCATCACCAGCCCCAGCAGCCGTTCTCCAGTGACCCGGTTGATCGTGCCATCTTCCACCGCTGTGATCAGATCCGCCAACTGGCGGGGGCTTATGGCAGGGTCTGCTGTCAGCAGCTGGCGGTCACGCAGGGCATGCCGATAGGGCCCCAGCAGCCAGCCTGCTGTTTGCTGGGGCAAGCCATTGAGGGAAACGGTTTGCTCAAAAAGATGGGACAAAGCCGGTTCGGCAACCAGCTGGCTGCCGTCACGGGCAGGCAGCCCATAGGCCAGCTGGTAACGCATGCGCTTGTCATGTGGCTCTTCAGGCAAAGAGGCCCGGGCCGCCTCAACCCAATCCGCTGCCAGTTCCAGGTATCCCAGATCGGCTTCCGGCAGGTAACGGTATGTGGCTGCGCTGCTTTTACCACGCAAAAGCAAGGTGCGCTTTTGACGCTCATCCCAGCGCCGGGTCTGCAACGGGATCGGCCGGCCAGTTTGTAAAAGCCGCTCCAAGCGCGTTTTCTCGAAGACAATAGCTTGGTGAACCGCTTTCAAGGAGTTGAGGTTTTTAACTTCAACGCGAGCGGTAAAAGCCCCTTCTTCACCACCTTGAACAGACACATTGACATCAACGCGCAGGGAGCCTGCCTCCATGCGGCCGTCAGTCACGCCAGCATGGACCAGAAGCTGCCTGAGCTGGGTCAAACACGCAACCGCTTCATCCGCCGAGCGGAGGTCCGGCTCGGTCACCAGTTCCAGAAGGGGCAGACCCGAGCGGTTGTAATCGACCCGGGTGACCTGGCGGTCAGGATCGTGGATCAGTTTGGCTGCATCTTCTTCCAGGTGCAGCTGACGGATGCCCACTGACCAGGCTCCCCCGGGATCGGTCAGCCGGCCACCACGGCCGATGGGCCGGCGTTGTTGCGTGATTTGGTAACCTTTGGGCATGTCCGGGTAGGCATAATGCTTGCGGTCAAAGGCGCTGCGGCGGTCAATGGCCGCCTCAACGATCCAGCAGGCCTGGAGGGCCTTGTAAACGGCTGCTTGGTTGACTGTTGGCCAGGCACCGGGCAAGCCCAGGCAGATCGGACAGCAGTGCGTGTTGGGCGCCTGGCCCAAATCGGCCGGACAGGCACAAAAAAGCTTGCTTGCTGTGGACAACCTGATATGCACTTCCAAGCCAATTCTAAGCATAGGCATCAAACACCTGCTCTAAAGGCAGCCACTGGCTTTGACCCGTCTCTAGCTGAATCAAATCGGCCAGCGCCAGCAGGGCCTCATCACTGCCTGGTGGACCCATGAGCTGAACCGAGACCGGCAGGCCATCTGCGTCGCGGTCAAGCGCAAAGACCACAGCTGGCAAACCAGACAGGTTGGCTGCCAGCAGCCAGGGCCGGGCTGCCAGGCTGTCCGCATCCGGATCCTGGTCTGGCAGGCAGACCGGGGTCAAGAGAACAGTCCCTGGCTTGAGCCGCTCTTGCAGCCGAACGCACAGGTCATGCTGAAAAACCCGGGCCCTGCGAAACAGGCTGTCCGGACCGGTCTGGCTTAAAAGGCGGGTTCCCAGCAGGATTTCCTCTTGAAGCCGCTCATTAAAGCCATGTGTCCGGGCCTGAACCACCTGCTGTGAAAAAGGCGCCTGTAAAGCTTGTCTGGCCGGCCGGCCCAGAAGAAAACCGTCATAGCGTTCCAGCTGACTGGCCCATTGTGCTGCGGCCAGAACCTGACAGGCGGCTGCCAGGCCATGATGGGTCAACCCTTCGGCAGCCTCAACTGACGCGCCGCCGGCCTCAAAGAGCCGGGTGGCCGCTGTCAGAGCCTGGCGGTTGGCTGTTGGTGACCGGTCTTCAAGACAGCCCGCCGGGACCAGGATGCGGACCCCATTCAACGCCGGCATATCACCGAACCAGTGTCCGCTGCCAGCGCCGGCGACCAACTGGGAAAGGAGCAAGCCGCAATCGGCTGCGTTTCTGGCCATGAGTCCAATTTCTTCCAAAGAAGGGGCGCCGGCAATGAGCCCCGGGCGGGGCAAGCGGCCAAAAGACGGTTTTAAAGCGGTCAGGCCACAGCGCGCCGCGTCCAGTCGCATGGAACCGTCAGCATCTGAATCCAAGGCCAGCCAGCTGGACCCTGCTGCAAGCGAAGCGGCCGACCCCCGGCTGGTCCGGTCCAGATCCAGCGGGTTCAAGCTGGGCCCAAAATCGGACCAGCCCGTCCCGGGGCCCAACCCGAACGCATTGAGGTTGGTCTTGCCCATCATCAGGCCGCCCAGAGACCATGCAGCCGCCAGCACGTCTGCCTCCACGAGGGGTACATGATCCATCAGAAAACGCGAACCGGCTGTTGTTTTGATTGATTGGCTGCAAAGCTGGTCAGAGACAGCCAGCGGGATACCGGCCAAAGGGCCCGGATCATCGCCCTGGTCCAGCCTGTTTTGCAGGCAGGCAAGCTGGTGCAGGGCCCGGTCCGTGGTTGGGGTTAAATAGGCCTTGAGAACGGCTTCTGTTTGTGCCAGGCGCCTGCTGGTACAAGCCAGCGGCTCTTGAAGTGCCAGCTGCCGGCTGCGGATCAGCCCGGCAAGCTGGACAGCAGTCTGTCGGATCAAGGTCATGGCAAAGACTCCTCCAGCCAATCCAGCCGGGAGAGCAAAAACCAGCCATTGTCCATGGGGACAGTGGTGAGATCGGGCGGAGCTTGCTGGACGGCCTGGTCCGGCCGCAGCTGGCTCCTGGCTGTCAGACAGGCAAAATCGTCCGCCTCTTGTGGCGGGCTGTCAGCTGCCGGCCCTTGTGGCAGCTGGGCCTCAAGCCAGGCCCATCGGTCGGCCAGAAGCCGAACAAGGGCTTCTTGTGGCTTCAATCGGGCCAGCCGGGCGGCCTGCAGCCAGACCTGGCTTGGCGGGATGTTCGTTTGATCTGTCATGGGTCCTGTCCTTTCGCCTGCCGGCCATCGGCTGGCGCACACGGCCACCGCCGGTTCACAGGATGGCGCAGACAGGAGGCTTCGCCACCCCCGGTACCGGTTTCACTCAATCTGCAAGAGGGAGTAAATGGGGTAGCCGGTCAGTTTTTCACGTCCTTTAAGCTCGACCAGTTCGATCAGAAAGACAACAGCCGCCACCTGGCCACCCAATTTTTCAACCAGCCGGCAGTTGGCCTGGGCGGTTCCGCCTGTGGCAAGCAGGTCATCCACCACCAGGATGCGCATGCCCGGCTCGATGGCATCGACGTGCATTTCCAAGGTATCGATGCCATATTCCAGCTGGTAATCCGCCTTGATGGTTTCGGCCGGGAGCTTGCCTGGCTTACGGACCGGGACAAAGCCGTGTCCGGTGGCATAGGCCAGCGGTGCCCCCATGATGAAGCCCCGTGATTCGGCGCCGATAATCAGGTCATAAGGGATATCCCGGACCAGGTGAGCCATCTGGTCGACCGCTTCACGGAACGCATCCGGCCGCTTGAGCAAGGTGGTGATGTCAATGAAATCAACCCCCGGCCTGGGAAAGTCGGGTACATGTCTGAGTTGGTCCAACAGGTTCATGTTGTTTGCCTCCAACGGGGTCTGGTCACGGCTTGACCGCTTCGATCAGCCGCTTTTCCACACTGTATCGGGTGAAGACGTCCTGCATGAGGTGGTGTCCGCTTTCATTGGGGTGTATGCCATCCATGCAGAGCAGTTCAAAGCATTTTCCTCGGGCCAGAAAGGCTTCCCGCATGGGCACGTACTGGCAGGCCAGCTCCTGTGCCAGGCGGGTCACCGCCAAAGAATACCACTCGTGGTGGTAGTAAATTTGCTGGGGTTGGCCTAAAAAAGCCAGCAGGGCATCCCGGTCAGATCCTTTGGACACCAGGTAATCCAAGTAGCGCTGGCCGTCAATAGGCGGCAAAGACATGAGGGCGGGGATCATGCCATGCGAGCGAATCAAGGCAACCATGTCACGCAGGTTGTTCAAAAAACGCGGCATGGGGGTGCGCGGCTGGTGGTCCTTGAAGGGGGCCGCGCTGACAGCCGACCAATCAAAATCGCAGTCATTGCCACCGTATTCCAGCAAAATGATGTCGCAGTCCAAGCCAGCCTTGAGTGCTTTTTTGAGCTGCTGGTGCCCTTTTTCGACCGTGGAACCAAAGCGGGTCCTGTTGATGATGGTGGTGTTGAAGACCTGTTCAACCATTTGGACGCAGCTCTGGGCCAGCAGCTGATAGGTGCCACGGACGTCGTCAAACACGACCCCTTTCAGGACAGAATCACCCCAAACACCAATTTTTTGTTTCAAGGACATCTGCTTGCCTCCTGTCATCTGTCACGCCCCAGCTGGTGTGGCGTGTGGCGCACCTTCCTTCCGTATCGTATCCCACTGGCCCCCCGCTTGTCCAGCGTGACAGGGCATTTTTCAGCTTGCTGCAGGGGAACTTTTTCAGTCTGCCGGGCGTCTAAGAGCCAGCAACGGCATCCCAAAGCATGCCGTTGGACGATGGGAGGGATATTCGGTGAAAAAAGGATTGCTTTTCTTTTTGGCCTTGTTGATGGTCTGGTCTGCCGTGGGGTGTGCGGCCAGCAGCAAAAACCTTGCGCCTCCTCCAAGCATGGTGGATAGAGCAGAAAATGAGTACGCGGGTGTTGGGGGCGCTGAACGCGATGAGGAACGCGGTTCAGCGCCACAAGATGCGGCACCGGATGCCGACATCACCCGTAAAATCATCCGTAACGCATCACTGGATCTGGAGGTCACCCATGTCACCGATGCCTACGACACCCTGCTGGACTGGGTCGTCGCACACGGGGGCTATGAAGTGAGCCGCCAGCAAAACAAAAGCGACCAGTTCGTGACATTGGACGCCCAGTTCCGCCTTGCACCTGAGCACCTGGATGCCTTTTTGGCTTTTGCCGATAAACAGGGTGAGGTCATCAACACCAACATCACCACGGAAGACATCACAGATGCGTACTTTGATACCCAGACGCGCCTGCGTACCATGGAGGCCTCACTGGAACAGTATTATGTCTTTTTAAAGGACGCACAAAACATTGAAGAAAGCTTGATGGTGCAAGATGAGATCAACCGGTTGACCACGGAAATCGAATCCCTCAAGGGGCGGTTGACCGTGTGGGATCGGCTGCTGGACCTGTCCCTGGTCACCTTGCGCCTGCGTCAAAGCAGCGACCCGGCTAAAATCCGCAAGGAAATCACCTGGTCTACCCTCAGCTTTTCAGACATGGGTTACCTGATGCGCATGGGCCTGAGCCGGGTTGCCAACGCGACCGTCAGTGTCTTGCAATGGCTGGCCATTGCCGCTGTTGTCCTGTCTCCCCTGTGGCTGATTGCCCTTTTGACCATCCTGATCATCGTGCTGGTCAGGCGCAAGAAACGGCGAAAAGCCATGGTTCAGCCCCCCAGCGACCCAAACCAGGGTTAGATCCGCCTGCCGGATGCAGCCCCAAGGGCCACCCAGTCGTTTCGCGCCTTGCGGGCTAGAACATCCAGGCCGGCCTGATGGACCGCTTGCCTCACAGCTTGCTCACGGTTTTCGAAAATACCGGAAAGGACCAGCCGCCCGCCTGGTGCCAGGGCCGTGGCCAGGTCCGGCATCAGCTCAATAAGCACATCGGCAACGATGTTGGCCAAAATCAAATCGAACGGTGCCTGCCTGACCTTGTCCAAGGTTGCGGTGTGCACATCGATGGCCACCCCGTTTAAGGCAGCGTTGTCTTGTGCGATCTGAACAGCCCGTGGGTCAATGTCAATGGCCTCCACCCGGCCCGCTCCCAGGCGGGCCGCTGCAATGGCCAGCAGGCCGCTGCCCGTACCCAGGTCCAACACCCCTGCGCCCGGCTGGATCCATGCATCCAACAGCTCGGCGCACAGGGCCGTTGACTCGTGGCTGCCGGTGCCAAAGGCGCTGCCTGGGTCCAGGGTGACCACCACCTCATGCGCCTGAGCCTTGTAAGTCAGCCAGCTGGGGTTGATAACCAGCCGCGGGGTCAGGTGAAGGGTTTTAAAATATGCCTTCCAGCGGTCGGCCCAGGCCTGCTCATCCATATCCTGATGACCGGTCAAGCCTCTTCCCACTGGCAGGTACTGGGAAAAGCGCGCCAGATCCGTCTGGATTCGTTCGGTGAGCTCAGCCAGCGAAAGCCAGCGCCCCTGGTGAGTCGGGTAGGTCAGGGGCCCTTGCATGAAATCTGGTTCAGGCTGGCACCAGATGCCCTGGCTGCTGCGCTTAAAATAGGCGCGCATGTGAACCGGGCCATCAAAGGTTTGCAAAAGTGGACCATCCGCATAAACGGACGCATCCGAAACCATCAGAATATGCCTGAGGTCTTCTGGATCCTGGCTGTCGACCCCCTCGGCTCCCAGAGCCAGCAGGTAGTCCGACAACAGCTCCGCTGCCTCATGGCTTGTCTCAAAAGATAAAACCAGCCAGCGCCTTTTCATGAGGAAAACAAATCCCTTAGTTTGCTAAAAAAGCTCTCTCGTTTCTGGTAATTTTGCCGGGTACAGGTCTGTTCAAAGTCGCGCAGCATGTCTTTTTGCTCTGCATTGAGATTTCGCGGCACCTCAAGCACCACCTGGAAGCGGTGGTCGCCGCGCAGGTGGTTGCGGTTGACATAAGGGATGCCCTTGCCTTTGATGGTGAAAACGTCGTTGGGCTGGGTGCCTTCTTTAAGTTGGAAGGTATGAGGCCCGTCGATGGTGGGCACCTCAAGCTCCCCCCCCAGTGCCGCCTGGGTGAAGGTGATGGGCACGTCACAGAAGGTGTTGTTGCCTTCCCGTTTGAAAACCGGGTGCGGGCGGATGCGAACCTCGATGTATAAATCACCAGGCGGGCCGCCGCGGGTTCCCGGCTCCCCTTCCCCACGGACCGTCAGCATTTCGCCCGCATTGATGCCCGCAGGAATCTGCACAGTCAGCTGCTTGTTCTTTTGTCGCCTGCCGCGTCCACCGCAAGCCGGGCAGGGGTTTTTGATGCGTGTGCCGGAGCCGCCGCAGTCCGGGCAGGTCCGTGATGTCATCATGGCCCCAAAAAGGGTCTGCTGGCGCTGGCTGACCTGGCCGCTGCCCTGGCAGGTGGTACAGGTCTCCGGCTGCGAGCCGTCGCGGGTGCCGGTGCCCTGGCAGGTGTCACAGATGTCTTCTTTGTTGATGGTGATCTCACGCTGGACACCGAAAGCGGCTTCCATGAAATCAAGCGCCATCCGGTACTTGAGATTGGCCCCGCGCCGGGGCCCGCTCCTGCGCTGGCTGCGGCCGCCAAAGCCGCCAAAAAAGGATCCGAATAAATCTTCCAAATCAATGTCAAAGCCAGCCCCGTTAAAGCCGCCAAAGCCCTGGCCATCTGCACCGGCGTGGCCAAACTGATCATAGGCCCGCCTTTTTTCAGGGTCGCTTAAGACGGCATAGGCTTCGTTGGCTTCTTTAAAGCGTGCCTCTGCTGCTTTGTCATCGGGGTTGAGGTCCGGGTGATGCGCTTTGGCCAGCTTGCGGTAGGCCTTTTTCAGCTCTTCATCTGTCGCCGAGCGTTGAACCCCTAACACCTCATAATAGTCTCTTTTGTCTGGCACTGCCTGCTCCTCCATGAATGGGATAACCCGCCCGGCTCCTGCTGGAACCGGGCGGGATGGTTAGATCGGCGAAAAGGTTTTGTCTTCAGCTGTCGCCGCCGGCATCCTTGAACTCGCCTTCATGCGCGCCACCCAGGTCATCCGGGCCACCTGTAAAGCCTTCGGGGCCCTGGGGGCTGCCCTCCTGCTTGTAAAGCTTTTCGCTGACCGCATAAAAGGCCTGCTGGAGCGCATCGGTGTCCTGTTTGATCGTTTCAATGTCCGAGCCCTTGAGAGATTGTTTCAAAGTCTCGATGGCCTGTTCAATCGGCTCTTTGTCTGCCGCATCCAGCTTGTCACCCATGTCCTTGAGTGTCTTTTCCGCCTGATAAACGGCTGAATCGGCAGCGTTTCTGGCGTCCACTTCTTCTTTTTTCTCTTTGTCTTCGGCCGCAAACTGTTCGGCTTCCTTAACGGCCTGGTCAATTTCGTCTTCTGACAGGTTGCTGCTGGCGGTGATGGTGATGTCCTGCTTGCGGTCGGTGCCCAGATCCTTGGCTGACACCTGGACAATGCCGTTTGCGTCAATGTCAAAGGTCACTTCAATCTGCGGGACGCCCCGCGGTGCGGGCGGAATCCCGTCCAGGATGAAATTGCCCAGGGTCTTGTTGTACTGGGCCATTTCCCGCTCGCCTTGCAGGACATGGACCTCAACCTGGGTCTGGCCGTCTGCAGCGGTCGAGAAAACCTGGCTTTTTTTGGTCGGGATGGTGGTGTTGCGCTCGATGATGCGGGTGAAGACACCGCCCATGGTTTCAATGCCCAAAGACAGGGGGGTGACATCCAGCAAGAGCAGGCCGGTCACGTCCCCGGACAAGACCGCTGCCTGGATGGCGGCACCGATGGCGACACATTCATCCGGGTTGATGCCTTTAAACGGTTCCTTGTTAAAGAGCTGCTGGACCATGTTCTGGACCGAAGGGGTCCGGGTGGAGCCGCCGACCAGCAGGATCTTGTCGATGTCATCTGGTTTCAAGCCGGCATCGCTGAGGGCTTTACGGGTCGGCCCTTCGGTTTGTTCCACCAGGTCCCCGGTCAGTTCATCAAACTTGGCCCGGGTCAGGGTGGTGTCCAGGTGCTTGGGTCCGGAGGCGTCGGCTGTGATGTAGGGCAGGTTGATGTCGGTCTTGGTCACGCTGGACAACTCAACCTTGGCTTTTTCCGCCGCTTCTCTCAGCCGCTGCATGGCCATTTTATCTGCTTTCAAATCGACACCCTGGTCTTTGCGGAATTCCTCCACCAACCAGTCAACGATCTTGTTATCAAAGTCATCGCCACCCAGGCGGTTGTTGCCGTTTGTCGCCAGCACCTCGAAGACACCGTCTCCGATTTCCAGAATGGACACGTCAAAGGTGCCGCCACCCAGGTCAAAGATCAGAATCTTTTGTTCGTGCTCTTTGTCCAGGCCATAAGCCAGCGAGGCCGCTGTCGGCTCGTTGATGATCCGAAGGACATCCAGACCGGCAATCCTGCCGGCATCTTTGGTGGCTTGTCTTTGGGCATCGCTGAAATAAGCCGGGACCGTGATCACCGCCTGGGTGACCTTTTCTCCCAGATAAGCTTCCGCGTCAGTTTTCATTTTTTGCAAAACCATCGCAGAGATTTCCTGTGGTGAATAGGGTTTGTCGTCAATGGTCACCTTGTAGGCGCTACCCATTTCCCGTTTGATCGACATGATGGTCCGATCCGGGTTTGAAACCGCCTGACGCTTGGCCACCTGGCCACTGAGCCGTTCTCCGCTTTTGGAAAAGGCCACGACAGATGGTGTCGTGCGGTTGCCTTCCGCGTTGGGGATGACGACAGGCTCGCCGCCTTCCATGACCGCAACACATGAGTTGGTTGTTCCTAAGTCAATTCCGATTACTTTTCCCATATTTTAACCCTCCTGTTTGTACACCCATTCCATGTTCTGCAGGCGCTCAATTGGCCACCTTGACCACACTGTAGCGGATGACCCGATCGTTGCGCTTGTATCCTTTTTTAAGTTCTTCAACAACCGTCGACGGGCCAACCGCTTCATCAGCCACATGCATGACGGCGTCGTGCAGGTTTGGATCAAAGGGCTGCCCGCAACAGTCAATCGCCTCAACGTCCAGCTGGGCCAGGATGTCAGCTGCCTGCTTGGCAATCATGGCGATGCCCTGGGCAATTTGCCTGGCTTCCTGCGTGTCATACTGGCCGGCAGACAGTTCCGCACGCTCCAGGTTATCCAGCAGCGGCAGCCAGTTGGCCACCACATCAACCAGGCTGCTTTCATAAAGGGCGTCTTTTTCCTTTTGCGTCCGCCGCCTGTAATTATCGTATTCAGCCGTCAACCGCATGTAGCGGTCAGTCAGCTGCTGGTAGGCTGATTCTTTTTCTGCAAGAAGGGCTTTGAGTGTTTCGACCGTCTCTTCTGCCTCCTGTCCTTCCTGAACCACGTCTTGTGTTTCGGCTGCCGCCTGTTCCTGATCGTCTTGCGGCGCACATGCCGCTTGATGCTTGGTCATGTCTGTACGTCCTCCAGGTTTTCTTTGCTCTTTTGCTGCCGCTGGCGCAGCTTTTCATTGATGGTCTGCTTGACAAAACGGATGTTGGAGATAACCTTGCCATAAGCCATCCGTTTGGGACCGATCACACCGATCCGGCCGGCAAGGGTCGAACCCATCTGATAGGTGGTCGTGACAAAGCTGCAATCGTGCAGGCCTTCGACGCTGATTTCCTGGCCAATCCGAATCATGTAGGTGGCCCGGGGCTTGCCGGCTTCGGCCGCTGTATCGGCCTTGAGTAGGCCTGCTGTATCATTGAGTTCACGCATGTAGCCGGCAATCATGCCGTCTCTGGCCAGGGCCTTGAAAAAATTCTGGGCCTTGTCGATGTCATGAAACTCGGGATAGGACAGCAGGTTGTGCTGCCCATCGATGTACAACTCCAGGTTATCGGCCTGCTTGATGGCCACATAGGCCTCATAAAGCACCTGGTTGAGCAAAGGCTCAGGCAGGGGAGCGTTTCTGGCCGCGGTTGCCACCGTGACCAGGGTGATGTCATCGAGCTTTTTGCCGGACAGGCCCTCTTCAATGGCTGAAGCCACCTGCATCAGCTGGTTGGCGTCCAGGATATCTGGAATCCGGACCAGGCGGTCCTTGACAACCCCGGCAGACAAGACCACCACAACCAGTGCCCGACCCGGCTCAATCATCAGCATCTTGATCTGCTGCAAATGGCTTTGCTGCACATGCGGGGTCAAAGCCAGCGATGTGTAGCCGGTGGTGTCTGACAAAAGGCTGGATGCTTTTCGGATCAGCCCGGTCAGTTCGGTCAGGTTGTCGTTGAGCGACTGTTTGATTTGCTGGGCCTGTTCATCCGGCAGCTCTTCGACCAGCAACAACTGGTCCACATAAGCCCGGTAGCCCTTGTCAGATGGAACACGCCCCGAAGAGGTGTGCGGTTGCTCCAGGTAGCCCAACGCCTCCAGTTCAGCCATCTCATTGCGGATGGTGGCCGAGCTGCAGTTAAAGCCATGTTTGGCAACCAGCGATTTGGAACCAACCGGTTCTGCTGTGGCGATGTAATCATCCACAACGGCCTTTAAAATATGCTGTTTTCGGCTGTCCAGCACGTCTTTGGGCATGGTGGTCGGCTCCTTTCTGACATAATGTTAGCACTCTGGCACCCAGAGTGCTAACATTAATTTACCACCATTCAGACGCACTGTCAATCGGCGCGCTTATAATCTGTGCCGGCACCGTTAACGAGAGCCGGCAGCGCTCTTTTTCTAGACAAACTGCCGGAAAACGACGTTGGCAAAATCCAGGCCCCGGTCGGTTAGTTGCAGCCTGGAGCCTGTCTGGCTGATCAACTGGTCCGCCTGTAAAACAGACAGTTCCTGGGAAAAAACCGACCAGAGGCTGCAGCCGAAGCGGCTTTGAAAAAGCCGGTCATCAATACCATCGGCCAGTCTGAAGCCCAGAAGCATCATTTCACGCATGGCCTCCTGGCGGTCCACCTGCTCATGCCAGCTGGCAGCCGGCCAGTCTGGGCACCGCCCGTGGGGGCCAGACAAGTCGATGGTGGGAAGCGGCTGGTCCAGCCAGGTGTCCAGATAGCCTTGCAGGCTGTCGGTGTTCTGGCCGCGCCAGCCCTTGATGAAGCGATGGGCCCCGCAGCCGAAACCGTGATAAGGCAAGCCGCGCCAGTAGGTCACATGGTGGCGGCAGATCGAATCCGGCCTGGCGCTGCTGCTGATTTCCATGGGAATCAGCCCCTGGCGGGCCAGGCGCCGGCGAATCAGCCAGTAGGCCTGGCGTTCCTGTTCGTCATCAACAGGCGGCAGCTGACCGGAAGAAAGCCGGCGCGCCAGCGGTGTGTCTTCTTCCAGGATGAGGCTGTAATAGGAAACATGGGTGACCGGCAGCCGCAGCAGCAGGTCCACGGT
>CAYXIM010000011.1:0-14565 GCA_964465385.1 uncultured Oscillospiraceae bacterium | reverse complement strand
CCCGCGTAAACGCTTGCCAGCGGGGTTTTTGTGGCTGGATCTGCTGCCAAGGCCTGCCCCGTCTGGCTGATTTCTCGGGTCAGCGCACGCACATAGGCCCGGTGTGTCGCTGTCGTGACACCGGCAAACGAACAAAACGCACAGTAGCTGCACCTGCTGGTGCAAAAAGGGATGTGGATGTAGGCTGCGGTCACAGCCTCTTCAGGCCAGGGCTTCAAAAAAAGCCCCGTCCACTGGTTTGCGAATCAGCGTCATCCGGGTCACGCAAGAGGTCTAGCAGGGCACGCAGGTCAGACAGGTTGGCGCGTGAGTGCGCCTGGTTTTCTGCCAGGCGGACCAGGGCTTTTAAGCCTGTGACCGTCACCCAGCGCCGGTCGTCCCCAGCCGCCTGCATGCTTGCCACCGCCTGGGCCGTGGCCTCTAGCTCGATCAACCAGGCCTGGGCCTTGCTTTTGGCCTCTTGCAGGGCCAGCTGCTGTTGCGCCTCAGCACGGATGAGGGCCGCCTGATGCTCGGCTTTGGCCTGACGGACCAAGGCCTTTTCATCGGCCTGGGCCTGCAGGTCTTTCGCCTGCTCGGCTTGTTCAGCCTGGCGGGCCTGGTCCAGGGCCTCCTGCACCGAGACAGGTGGGACCAGGTTATTGAGGGCCACTTGAAAAACAGCCAGGCCCCAGCCTTGCGCCGTTTCCTCTAAGATCGCCTGGACAGCCGCATTCAAACGCTGTCGCGTTGACAGGGCTTGCTCAAGAGTCATGTCTCCAACCAACTGGCGCAGGCGGCTGGACGCCAGTTCTTCCAAGGCCAGAAGCGGGTTTTCCGCCCCGTAGGTGTACGCTTTTAGGTCACTGATCCGGTAGTGGACAGTCAGGTCAACGTGCAAGGGAACCCGGTCATGGGTTAAGGTGGCCAGCGGCGGCAGTGTGATCAGCTTGTCTTTGAGGCTGACCTCTTTGGCCACACGGTCTATCAAGGGGATTTTCACATGAAGGCCAGCCAGCCAGGTGGTGTGGAAGCTGCCCAGCCGCTCGATGACAAGGCCGGTTTGCTCAGGAACAATCCGGATGTTGCGCACGATCAGCAGGGCCACAAGGCCAGCAACAGCCAGCCAGATCAAAACGGTTTTAAGCTGGGGCAAAAACAAAGCGAGTGTGGGCAGCGGCAGCATCTGAAACCTCCTTCAGCGGCTAATGGTCAGCCGCTTCTTGTGTTGGCGCATGCGTCGGCTCAGCGACGTGCGCATCGTGTACCCCTTTCTTGATGGCTTCCAAAACAATAAAGGCCGTGTTGTTAATCCGCCGGGTCAGGTGGTCTTCCAGCCGGACGGTGCGGTTTGTATCGTTTTGCTTAGAGACAGAGGAGCGCTGTTGGTTCATCAGCTGCCGGAGAAAAACCGTGTTGTCAAAGGAGGTCCTGCGAATGGCACCCTCCGTTGCGGCAAAAGCCGGGTTTTTGCTTTCTTTTTGCCCTTCAAGGGTTGTGGCGTCGTAGTCGTAGGATTCGAAAAAGACAATCGGGATGCCCAAGTCATCAAAGGGGCGGTAGTCCGACTCGGTCAGGGTCCATTCCCGGTAGAGGACAGGGGCCGACAGGTCATCGAGCGACAGGTTCAAAGCAGACTGGTTGGTGTAAAGCATGAACTGGTTGTTGGTGTAGAGTTGGTGCTCGTAATAGACATCCGTCACTTCGTAGAGTTTTCGCCGTTTCTCATAGTGTTTGCGGTTGTAGCCACGTACGGAATTGTGGCCGGCATGGGCATAGACCTTGTCGCCGGCATAAATAGAATCTATACAATACATGGCATCGGTCGCGTCAATCTCCTGTGTGGTCATCTCCCGGGCATAGGCCCGGGCGCCAGCCTGGCCGGCTTCACCCGCACCAAAGGCCACCAGGATCACATCGTAACCCAGGCTCTGGCCACGCAGCTCACGGGCCAGCAGCAGCAAGCAGCCGATGCCGGAGGCATTGTCATGGATGCCGTCAAACACGTTCAAAGGCGGCTGGCCCATCGCTTGTGCAGCCTGCACCGGATCGGCCTCGGCGTCGCTATCAGGATCTTCATCCGGCTGGTCCGGTTCAGTCGGCAGCAGGTCTGTTTCCGAAAAATAGGCATCGTAATGGGCGCCAACAATGACCTGGCGCCGGAAGGCTTCTTCTTCCTTGTCCTGTCCTTCCTCCTGCTCACGTATAAAGCCCTTGCCGGGGATGCGGATGGCAATGTTGCGTGAGGTCCCCAGGCTGCCGTCCCGTTTTTCAAACACGAAGCTGGTGACCTCCGGCTGGTAGCCGTTTTCTTCTAACACGCCGATGATCCAATCGCCTGCCAGGCGTTCCTCGTTGGAACCCGCGCTTCGCAGCGGGTGGTTGCGGGCCAGGGCCAAGGCCAGTTCCGAACCGATGCGGCCATAATCAGCTGGTCGGATCTCTTCTTCAGGGGTGTCGGCGTCACAGGCCGACAAACAAAGCGGCAGAAGCAACAGCACAGACAAAAGGAAGGCAGACCAGCGGTAAACGGCTGTCCAAGGGGTTTTTTTCATGAACCGAATATCCAGCTGCACAGGCGCGGGTGCCGGCGTCCGGGCAGGCGGCTCCTTTCTTCAGGGGTGCAAGCGCAGGAAAGTAAAATCTGCAGGATCTTTTTTCACACGGCTTGCAAATCAGTTCCATTGTACTTGCTCGATTCGGATCGCGCAAGCAACGTGGTCTATAAGGGCTCGCTTTAATGGCCCCGTCTTGTGATAGAATAAAGAGAAGATCAAAGGGAGACAGTGAGCCATGAAGCCTGTTGCCGGACGCCCCAAACGCCTGCCAACGGTCTGCCTGTTGCTGACCGCTTGCTTTTTGCTGGTTTTTTTCCCGGGGCCCGGGCTTTGGGCGGTTCAAACGGATCAGCCTGCGCTTTATGAGCCTGAGCTGGAGCTATCGGTTTCAGCCTCTGCCGCCATTGTGATCAGCCCGGACCGTTCGCAGCGCCTCTACACCAAACAAGCTGACAAGGAGCTGTCCATACCGGCTGCCTCTCAGCTGATGACGGCCCTTCTGGCCTGTGAACGTGTGCCCCTGAACACCTTGGTGACCATCAGCAAAGAAGCTGCGACAGCAGCCCTTGCAGAGAAAACCGCTGATGGCGTCGTCTTGCGCACAGGTGATAAATACCCCATGAAATACCTGCTCTTGCGCCTTCTCTTCTACCATTCCAAGGCCTCCGCCATCGCCATAGCCGAGCAGATCAGCAACGTGGAAGAAGCGTTTGTCAGCTTGATGAACACAAAAGCTGAGGCCCTTGAGCTGCATCAAACCATTTTTTTAAACGCGACAGGCCATCCGGTTTACGACAGCCCCATGGATGCTGACGATCCCCTCAACCGTAAAAATACGGACAAGAAAGCCTACAAGCCCTTGCAGTATTCCACGGTTAGCGATGTGGCCAAGCTGTTGGCCTATGCCATGAACAACCAGACCTTTGCCGACCTCATCAAAAAGGAAAGCGACGTGTTGCTGCTGGACGACAGCCGGCTGGTGTCCATGCACAACGTGATCCAGTCTTTGTGGACCCTGTCGGAAGGACGGGTCAGGGGGGCCTATTTTTGTGAAACCAGCGACCAGTCTTATCTGGTGGCCATCGGGACCGTCAATGCCTTCAATGTCATCATGGTCACCGCCGATGGCCTGCCTCAGCAGCGCATTGTAGACCTCTTGGCCCTGCTCAACGGTATTGAGCGCACCTACATCCAGTCTTCACTGGTCCAGGCCGGAACCCCCTTCGAAGGCTATCAGGAAGAAACGGTTGACGGTGAAGCCTTCGGGCTGCTTTACCGGCGGTCTGTCAGTTACATCCACCCCATCAACGATGATTTCATCGATCCCGCCATCCAGTATTATTCAAACGGGCCGCACCGCAGGCCCATCGAGTCCGATATGACTGTTGGCCAGGTTATTTTCCGGCTCAGAGACGGAACAAGCATCGCCGTGGAAGTCAAGCCTGACCGGCAAATCCTGTCTAAGATCTCCCTGCTCAACAAAATCCTCAGCGTCCTGCAGGGCAACCGCAACCTGTTCATCCTGATTGCCTTCAGCGGCAGCTGCCTGTTCGTGGTTTTGCTGGTCCAGCTGATCTTGTCCATCAGACGCTTGATCCGCCTGTTGTTGCTGGTGGTCTTTGAGCGTCGAAGCCGCCAGTAGCCGGCGCCTGGGCGCTTGCAACAAGCGGTCTCCCGCGCCTGTGACGCGGGGTTTCTTCTGTCTTTCCGGCCAACGGTGTGATATCATAGTGGGCACGAAAGAACCCGCAAGCCGGGCTACCTTCGACTTGAAAAGGAGCTTGAAACCATGACACAAACGGTCCGTACCCGTTTTGCGCCCAGCCCGACCGGCATGATGCATGTCGGCAACCTGCGCACGGCCCTTTATGAATACCTGATAGCCCGTTCCATGGGCGGTTCTTTTATTTTGCGTGTTGAGGACACCGACCAGCACCGCCAGGTGCCTGAAGCACTGGATCTCATCTACCAGACCCTTGGCGCCGTCGGCCTCACGCACGACGAAGGCCCCGATGTCGGCGGCCCTTACGGCCCCTATACCCAAAGCGAACGCCTGCCCCTTTACCAGGAACAGGCGGCTGTCCTTTTGGACAAGGGACAGGCTTATCGGTGTTTTTGCAGCCGGGAACGCCTGGAAGCCTTGAAAACAGCATCTAAGGCCGCCTTCACCGGCTACGACCGCCACTGTCGTGAACGGGATCCGGCTCAGGTGGACCAGCTGCTGGCCCAGAAAGTCCCCCACGTGATCCGTCAGAAAATGCCCCTGACAGGATCAACCACCTTCCACGATGCGGTTTACGGCGCCATCACAGTGGAAAACCGGGAGTTGGAAGACCAGATTCTGATCAAATCTGACGGTTTCCCCACCTATAACTTTGCCAATGTGGTTGATGACCATTTCATGCACATCACCCACGTGGTGCGCGGCTCAGAGTATTTGTCTTCAACACCCAAATACAACCTGCTTTATGATGCCTTCGGCTGGCAGATCCCCACTTACGTGCACCTGCCCCTGATTTTGGGCAAAGACGGGCAAAAACTGGCCAAGAGACACGGGTCGACCAGCTTTGCCGACCTGGTCCAGGACGGCTACCTGCCTGAAGCCATCGTCAATGCCATCGCCCTGCTGGGCTGGGATCCCAAGGAAAACCGTGAACTGTTCACGCTGGCGGAGCTGAGCCAGGTCTTTTCCATCGACGGTATCAGCAAGTCACCTTCTGTTTTTGATTTTGACAAACTGGACTGGTTCAATGCCAGCTACCTGCGCGGCATGGACCCGCAAGCTTTTTTGGCCTTGATTGACCCGCTGCTTGACCAGGTTTTTGACGGCCAAGCACCAGACAAAGCCCTGCTGGCAGAGCTGTTGCAACCGCGGCTGGTGCGCCTGACCGATCTGGCGCCCATGGTTGCTTTCTTGCGCCAGCGCCCGGTGGGCGACCTGGCCTTTTATGATCACAAGAAAGCCAAATCAAGCCAGCAACTGGCACGGAGCCTGCTGCCCCTGATTCACGATCATCTTGCTGCTTTGACGAGCTGGGCCCGTCAGGACATCCACCAGGCCCTGACCGACCTTGCACGCCAGGAACAGCTCAAGACAGGCCAGGTCATGTGGCCGCTTCGCATTGCCCTGTCAGGACAGACCATCACGCCGGGCGGTTCTGTTGAGCTGGCCCTGCTGCTGGGCCGGGGTCAGACCTTGTCCCGGCTGCAAACCGACATCAAGCGGCTAAACCAGGCCCACACAGAGGAGGTTGCCCCATGACCCGAACCACACCGTTGACCATGGAAGAGCTTGAGGCCATTGAGCCCGCCCATTTTATTGAAGAGCAGGTCATCGCCGACCTCAAGCCGGGCGGCCGTTTTGAAGGCAGGCAGGTTCACACACGTTTTCCACCCGAACCCAACGGCCTGCTGCACATCGGCCACGCCAAGGCCATCTATATTGATTTCAGCGTGGCTGAACGCTTTCAGGGCATTTGCCACCTGCGCATGGACGACACCAACCCCACCAAAGAAGAAACAGCCTACGTGCATGCCATCCAGGAAGACATCCATTGGTTGGGCTACGATTGGAAGGACCGCTTCTTCTATGCCTCCGACTTTTTCCCACAGATGTACGCGTTGGCCTGCCAGCTGATCCGCAAAGGCCTGGCCTATGTCTGTGCCCTGTCAGCCGAAGAAATCCGCCAAACCCGTGGCGACCTGTCAACACCAGCCACCCCCAGCCCCTGGCGAGACCGGCCCATTGATGAAAGCCTGCGCCTTTTTGAAGAAATGAAGGCGGGTGTGCACCCGGATGGGTCATTGACCCTGCGTGCCAAAATTGACCTGGAATCAGGCAACTTCAACATGCGCGATCCCGTCCTCTACCGGATTGTTCACGCCACCCACCACCGGACGGGCGACGACTGGTGTATTTACCCCATGTACGATTATGCCCATCCCCTGGAAGATGCCCTGGAGGGCATCACCCATTCGCTCTGTTCCCTGGAGTTTGAAGACCACCGGCCCCTTTACGACTGGGTGATCGACAACCTGGACGGGCTGCCGTCGCGGCCCAGGCAGATCGAGTTTGCCAGGCTCAACATCACCCACACGGTCATGAGCAAGCGCAGGCTGCGCCTGCTGGTTGAAGAAGGGCTCGTTCAAGGCTGGGATGACCCGCGCATGCCGACCTTGTCCGGCTTGCGCCGGCGTGGCTATACCCCGCAGGCCATCCGGAGCTTTTGCGAGCGTATCGGTGTTTCAAAGGTCAACAGCACGGTTGACGCCAGTTTTCTGGAGCACTGCCTGCGCGAAGACCTCAACATGCACGCAGACCGCCTCATGGGCGTCCTGGATCCAGTTAAACTGGTGCTGGTCAATTACCCTGAAGACCAGACCGAATCTTTCGACATTGAGAACAACCCCAATCAGCCGGAAAGCGGCAGCCGGACCGTCTCGTTTTCCCGTGAATGCTGGATCGACCGAGATGATTTCAGACTGGACCCGCCGCGCAAGTTTTTCCGCCTGTCCCCTGATAAAGAAGTGCGTTTGAAATCCGCCTACATCATCCGCTGCACGGATGTGGTGCACGATGAAAACGGCCGGCTCGTGGAAATCCACGCCACCTATGATCCACAGTCACGCGGTGGGCAGGCACCGGACGGCCGCAAGGTTCGCGGCACCATCCACTGGGTGGATGCCCGGACAGCGCTTGACGCCCAAGTGCATCTTTACGAGGCCCTCTTTGAGGATCCTGAGCCGGATGCCCAGGACCGTTCTTTCCTGGAGCTGGTCAACCGTGACTCCCTGACCGTCTTGGAGGGTTGTAAGGTTGAGGCGGCCATCGCCCAGCGCCCCTACCCGTCATCGTTCCAGTTCCTGCGCCTGGGCTATTTCTGCCTGGATCCGGACAGCAAAGCCGACCAGCTGGTCATTAACCGCTCTGTTTCACTTAAAGACAGCTACCGAGGAGGATAAAATGCTCAATTTTTCCTATTACAGCCCCACCCGATTTGTTTTTGGTGAAGACAGTGAAGCGCAGGTCGGCGACCTGTGCCGCCAGCTGGGAGCCCAAACTGTCCTGGTTCATTATGGCGGCGGATCGGTTGTCCGCAGCGGCCTGCTGGAACGGGTCATGCATGCGCTTCAAGCGGCCGGTCTTGCCGTTGAGCTGCTCGGTGGTGTTGTGCCCAACCCCCGCGACGACCTGGTCTATGCCGGCATTGAACAATGCAGGCGGCAAGGGGTCGATCTGGTTTTGGGCATCGGAGGCGGCAGCGCCATCGATTCAGCCAAGGCCATCGCCCTTGGCACACCTTACGATGGTGATTTCTGGGATTTTTACACACAGAAAGCCTTGCCTGAAAAACGGCTTTTGCTGGGCACCATCATCACCCACCCGGCCACCGGAACAGATGGCTCCAACAGCTCAGTGATTCTCAAAAGCGACCAGCAGCTCAAGCGGGGCCTGCGCTCGGACTTCAACCGTCCGGATTTTTCCATCATCAACCCCATATGGACCAAAAGCCTGCCGCCTTATCAGCTGGCCTGCGGCATTGTGGACATCTTGTCCCATGTCTTTGAGCGATACTTTACCCGGACCCCCAACGTCACCGTCTCTGATCACCTGTGTGAGGCTGTCATGCGCGCTGTGGTTGAGGTGGGCCTAAAAGCCTGGGAAGATGAAAATGACATGGCCGCACGCGGTAACCTCATGTGGGCCGCCACACTGGCACACGTGGGCCTGCTGGGCATGGGGCGACAGGAAGACTGGGGTGTTCATGCCCTGCAACATGAGCTCAGCGCCCATACCGACATGGCACACGGCGCCGGGCTGGCAGCCCTCTACCCGGCCTGGATGCAGTTTCACCTGTCTGCTGATCCGGCTCGCTTTGCCCGTCTGGCCCGGTCTGTTTTTGATGTGGACCCCACGGGTCTGTCTGAACTGGAGCAGGGCCGCCAGGGCATTTTACAGCTGGCCGCCCTCTACCGGACCCTGGGCATGCCGGTCTCCCTGCAGGAGCTGGATGTCCGAAAAGAAGACCTGCCTGCCCTGGCCCGAAAAGTCAAACGCAACCCGGATGGCAGCTGCGGCCATTATCTGCCGCTTCAAGACGCTGACGTCCTGTCCGTCTACCAACTCAGTTACGACTGGTCAGCGCACAGTCTCTGAGTCAATCGAGAAGGCGTAGATGGTCGTCTGCCGGTTTTCCTCATGAGCCTGTAAGACCGCACTGGGAAACTGCTTGATCCGGGGTGCGTTGGGGAACTGCTGGGTCTCCAGACAAAAACCGCTTCTGCTTTCGTACTGGACCCCTTCTTTTCCATTCATGTGCTTCATGGTGTTGGCGGTATAAAGCTGAACAGCGGGCATGGTGGTTTCAACAACCATCTTTCGCCCGCTTTTGGGTTCCACGACCGTCGCACATGGTCTCAAGACCCCGTTTTCACCGCGGACCACCAGGTTGTGGTCATAACCGCCCTCGAATGCCATGGCCGGGTGTTCGGCGTCAATGCCGTCTCCGATTCGCCGCAAGGTGCGAAAATCAAGCGGCGTACCGGCAACCGGTTCAATGGTTCCCACTGGCAGCCGGTAGGTATTGGACGGCGTAAAGGCATCCGCTTCAAGTTGCACCAAGTGATCCAAAACCTGACCACTCCCCTGCCCGTGCAAATTAAAGTAGGCATGGTTCGTCAGGTTGAGCACGGTCTTGCGGTCAGACCGGGCCCAGTAACGCAGGATCAGGCGATGGTCCCGGGTCCAGGTGTAGGTTACGCTGACATCCAGGTTGCCCGGATAACCTTCATCCCCATCGGGGCTGTGGTGAAAAAAGCGGACCGAGGGCCCTTCTTCTGCGTCAAAGGGATCGGCCTGCCAGACCACCCGGTCAAAGCCTTTGACTCCGCCATGGATGTGGTGGGGGCCGTAATTGGCCGAAAGGTGATAGGTCTGTCCATCCAATTCGAAAGCAGCGTCTTCAATCCTGTTGGCAAAGCGGCCCACAACCGCGCCATGATAGGGGTTGTTTTTAGATTCATATTCTGCCAGCGTGTCAAACCCCAGGACCACATCTTGCAAGAGGCCGTCTCGGTCTGGCACGAGCAACCGCTGAAGAATGGCCCCATAGGTCAGCAGGGTACAAAAAGACCCGTCCTGCTGGTAAAGCGTGATACTGGAAACCGCCTCTCCCGCCTGGGTCTGTCCAAAAGGTTTGATCACAATGTTCATCTTGACACCTCACCTGTCCGGCCGGCCGCTCAACTGCGGGCCGGCTCTTTATTTTGGCTGCGGCTTTCAAAGCCACAGTGTATCGCATCGAAGGGGCAGACGGCCTCGCACTCCCCACAGCGAATGCATTCCGCTGTGTTCGCGTCATAAGGCACCGGTACAGACATGGGGCATTGGCGGGTGCAAATGCCGCAACGGGTGCATTTATCTGGATCCACCGTGACCCGGTAAAGGCTGATGCGGTTAAAATACCCATAACAGGCGCCCAGGGGACAGACATAACGGCAAAAGGGCCGGTAGATAAAAACAGCCGCCAGCAGCACAGAGACCAAAAGGGTGGATTTCCAGCCAAAGAGCCAGCCCACCAGGCTGCGCAAGCCCGGGTTGGTCAAGGTCAACGGCCAGCCGGCCATCAAGGTGCCGGACGGGCAGATGTAGCTGCAAAAAGCCGTTACGCCGTAGCCGGCCACCCAGCGACCAATGAGGGGGATGGCCAGAACAAAGACAAACAAAAACACATGTTTGCCCTTCAGGAGCAGGGCCTGTCGGCGCTTGTTCTTTTCCGGATGCAGCTTACGGGATGGCACCCGGTAAAGCAGGTCTTGGAACCAGCCAAAGGGGCAAAGCCAGCCACAGACCAGGCGGCCCAGCACGCTGCCCGTGAGCATGATAAAACCCAGCACGTAAAGGGGCAGGCGCCACAGGGGATCGGCCAAGGCATTTTGGATGCTGCCGATGGGACAGGCGCCCAGGGCGCCTGGGCAGGAATAGCAGTTCAGGCCGGGCAGGCACAGGTGCTTTAGCGGTCCTTGATAGATCTGTCCGGTGACAAAGCCTGGCAGGTTGGCATTTCCCAGCACAAGCGCCAGGCCCTGGACCAGGGACCGTTTTTTTTGCAGTTTACCAAGCTTCATGCTAGCCAATGCCTATGCACCCCAGACACACCTGTACAGCCCGCTGTAAAACGCGAACCGCTTCACCGCGTAAAAGTCCGGCCACCAGAAAAACAGCAGCGGCAAGCATGAGCCCGATCCGCAGCAGGCGGCCCCGCCGGGTCAACAACCTAATCGTCCACATCTTTTTGTTTCCTTTCTTTGAGCCAGCCAAGGCCCTTGGACAGCAGGGCTGGCAGCAAAAATGCCGGCGGCAGCAAAACCGACCCTGCCAACAAAAGGCGCTGGGGGTTTTCACCCAATGACCAGAAGCGAAGCAGGTCGATTAGGCCAGGTCCCAGCACAAAACCCAGACGGGTTTGCATCTGGGCGGCCATGAGGAAAGAAAAGCCTGATAAAAGGGTGGAAAACAAATAAAGCAAGGGAGAAAAAACCAACAACAGCAAGGTTGATGCACCAGACATGCCACCCAGCACACTGGACAGCCCAACAAGCAAGACCAAGGGCCAGGTTTTTTTACGCGGCAGAGATCCAAAGACAAAGCCGGCCAGCAACAAAGCCGGCACAACCAGAAGCATCATGGGAAACAGGCCGGCTGTTAAGGCACCCGCCCTTGCATCGGCGGCCAAAAAGCGATTCAGGTCTCCATGGACCAGCCCACCGTCCTGGGTGATAAAGGAGCCTGTGACCTGGTGCAAAAGCGTTTGCGGGAAGACCTGCAAGCCAAACGGAGCCAGGAGGCGGTCCAGCAGGCCCAGCAAAAAGAGGCCGCCAGATCCCGCTGTCGCCAGGCGTTCGGCCAGGCCTTCAAGAAAACGCCCGATCCAAAGGCTAAAACCGGCTGATAAAAACCCACCAGCCAGCGAAAAGCCCAGACCGGCCAGCAGCCGAGACCCTTTTTGCCAGCTGTTTAAGCTGGTTGGCGGCTCGGTTTTTTGAATTGAAGAAAAAAGCAACAGGGCAAGCAGGCCGGCCAGCAGACCACCCAGCCAGGCAAAAGGCGGGTTTGCCGCAGGCAGCTCCGGACGAAAACGTGCCACCGTCACCACAAGGGCGGTCAGCCAGGCCTGGCTGGAAACCAGGGCGGTCAGCAGCAGCCAAGGCTCATGTGGCCAGGCAAGGGCCAACACCAGCGCTGCCGCCAGCAGCACCGGCCCAGCCAGGGCACCATAGCGGCCTGCGGCCGACACGATGGATCCAGCTGTCTCTGACCAGCCAGACAGGCGGTCACCGAGCAGCAGCAGCCATTCAGCCAAGGCCAAGGCCAGAACCGGCAACAACAACAGGCGGTGAAGTTGTTGCCAGTCAACGGGCCAGGCTTTTGGCCCGGCCGGTTTCTTTTTGTTTTGGGGATCCCTTGCGCCCAAACGGCAACGGGCCAGGATTTTTCCAATCATCAGACGGCCTCCAGGTTTCCGGGGTCAGTTAGGTTAGGTTTATTCTGACACAGGCCGCTTTGTGTTGCAAGAGATCAAGCCAGGAGCCCATCGATCATTTGCCTGATCTGTCCCTCGTGTGCCGGGCTGTAACCAGCAAGGCTGTCAACCGGCTGCCCTTTGGAAAAGACCACAAAAAACGGGATGGCCTGGGCGCCGTAGCGTGCACCCAGGTCTGATGCCAGATCCACATTAACCTTGACGATGCGCGCACGGCCATCATAGTCGCGTGCCAGCTCTTCCACAAATGGGGCGGCAGCCCGGCACGGGCCGCACCACTCCGCCCAAAAATCGACCAGGATCGGTTCGTCGGTTTCCCGGATGAAACGTTCAAAGTCATCAATGGAAGCGTGTGACAGGGACTGGCCAGACGAGACCAGATGCACGACGGCCTCGTCACCTTCCACAGAGGGTTTTCGCTGGAATGACAAGGTGCCATCCTGGGCCAACACATAGACAATCAGGGCTGAGATCACCACGACCAGCAGGGCGATGGCAACCGGAAACAATTTTTTCAGATTCATTTGGGCCTCCTGTAAACGGATCCCCGCCAACCGGTCGAGTGGTTGGCGGGGCCGTTGCTTTTCATATAGCTTAAGAGCATCTTGCTGGCTTTTCAGTAATACTGTTACAGTGTGTTAATAGGTGCGTTTAATCTTTCGGGAGGTTGTCTTTTCAAATTCTGTGTCCCGGAGCTGAAAGCGGCGGATGCCCTTGTAGCTGGTCAGCTGCTGGTTGACTTTTTTGATTTCTTCCTGAATAACAGCCCGAACCGACGGATCCGTTAAAGAAACCTCTCCCAGGGTTTCCTTGACTTTTTCTTCATTGGGAAAAATGTCAGCTGTGATCAGGACGTCTCCGCTTTCTGTTTTAACACCGGATACCAGGCTCTCCTGGACGTAGTCGCTCTGGCTAAGCAAAAACTCAATTTCTTCAGGAAAAATGTTTTTTCCGTTTTTGGTGACGATGACGTTTTTCTTGCGTCCGGTGATGATCACAAAGTCATCGTTGTCAATATAACCCAGGTCTCCGGTATGGAAAAAGCCTTCGCTATCAATCGCCCGGCGTGTTTCTGCTTCATTTTCGTAATAGCCCAGCATGACGTTGGGGCCTCGGCCGATAATTTCTCCGATACCGTCTTCGTCTTTGTCGATCACCTGGATGTCCACCCCGGGCAAGGGCAGGCCGGCGGCTTTGTCGTTATAATCCACATCTCTGTTGAGAGCCAGGATGGGGGCGCATTCAGTCAAGCCGTAGCCCTGGACACTGAGGATGCCCAAGTCACGCATGCCTTTGAGCACAGCCGGGTCGATGGCAGCCCCGCCTGCAATCATCAGGCGCAGGTGGCCACCGAAGGTGTTATGAACCTGGTCGAAAAACTGTCTCCGCTTGTCAATACCCACTTTTCTCAGGGTATTGCTCAGGGCCAGGCCCAGCTTGAATTTACGGGCCAGTTTGGGATCGGCTGTAACCGTCTTCATGATGCGCTTGTAAAACAACTCAGCCATCAAGGGGACCACTAAAATAATGGTGGTCTTGGCTTCCTGCATGTTTTTTGTGATGTGTCTGAGCCCTTCACAGACGGCCACCGTGCTGCCCCGGTAGATGGGGCATAAAAAGCCACAGGTGCATTCATAGGTGTGGTGCAAGGGCAAGACCGACAAAAAGGTGTCTTTGTCATCAATGTAAAGCATCTGGCACATGGCCATCAGGTTGATGCAGATGTTGCGATGAGACAGCATCACCGCCTTGGAGCGGTCTGTCGTTCCTGATGTAAACAGCAAAATGTTCATGATCTCGGGGTCAATGGGTGCATCCAAAAAGAGGCGGTCGTCTTGCTGCAGGGCCTGTTCGCCTGCCTGCAGGCAGGACCAGAACGATAAATCAGACGACCCCGCCTGTGGTTCATCCATTGTGATGAAGGTTTCGACCAGCGGGATCTGATCCCGGATGTGGTCGACAGCGTCTTTTTTTGCTTGTGAATAAACCAGCACATTTGATCGGGAGCGATTAAGCAAGCTGGCAATCTCCGTGTCTGGCAGTTCTTTGTCCAACGGCACCACAACACCCACCCCGTTGACAGTTGCCAGATAAGACACATACCACTCGTAGCGTGTTTCAGCCAGAATGGCAACACGCTGTTGTGCTTGCTTGTGATTTTTGAGAAAGGTCCCCAGCGCATCAACATCCCGGGCGAACTGGCGATAGCTAACCGGCAGGTATGCCTGCGCCTTTTTAGTGGCGTCCGGCGCAGCCGGCTGGTCGCGATGGATGACACGGGGATCCTTGATCAGGAAAGCCGTCTGGTCGCCATAATGTGCAACACTTTGCTGCAGCATGTCTCGAAGGTCTCGGATGGTTCTAACATCGTATAAGGGAATGTCTTTCATGGTTACTACCTCGAATCAAAGGCGAAGCCGCCGTTTAAAAGATGTCATCATTATAGCTAAAAGGACATCACTTGAAAACAAAAGCGGGCATTCAGC
>CAYXIM010000010.1:29798-33496 GCA_964465385.1 uncultured Oscillospiraceae bacterium | reverse complement strand
GTTGCTCGATGAGCCTTTTCAGGGCATGGACGATGCGTTAAGGGCCCATCTCTACCCCTGGATTGAAGCCGCAGCCCACACCAAACCGGTCCTGATGATCACGCATGACTACGAAGAATTGACCCGCTTGGGGCAGGTTGTCTGGCAGGCTGACGGCCCGCCGCTTCGCATTTTCACCCACCTTTAAAAAAGGCCGGCTGCCTTGCGGCAGCCAGCCCCGGTTGTTTGTCGCACCGCCTCAAGGCGGCCTGTTTCAAGTCGATCCGTCCAGACCCAGTTCAGCCGCAGCCGCCTGCATGCCCGTGATGGTTTCTGTCATGACCCGGTCCAGCTCCCAACCCAATTGTTCGGCACCCTGCCGGATGGCCTCCCGGTTGACGCCTGCCGCAAACGATGGGGCCTTGAATTTCTTCTTCAACGATTTGAGTGACAAGTCCAGGACGCTTCTGGAAGGGCGCAGGTAGACGCATGCGGTGATCAGGCCGGTCAGTTCGTCAACGGTGAAAAGGACTTTTTCCATATCTGATTCCGGTTTGACGTCTGAGCAGATGCCGTAGCCGTGGCTGACGATCGCACGGACCACCACAGGATCCACATCCAGTTCGGTCAGGATGCGGCCGGCCTGGACGCAGTGTTCATCGGGGAACTGCTCGTAGTCTAGATCGTGAAGCAGGCCGACCAGGCCCCAGAGGTCCGCCTGGTCCGGTTCAAAAAAGCCGGCAAAATGGCGCATGACCGCTTCAACGGCCAGGGCGTGCTTGAGGTGTCCGGGATCCTGGTTATATTGGCGAAACAGTGCCAAGGCTTGTGTTCGACTCGGTATCCAGCTCATAAGAAAGCCTCCTGACATGGGTCTTGGCTACCAGCATAGACCAAAAAACACTTGGAGGCAACGGCAGGTCAGTCATTGGTTGACTGTGATTGGGCCAGCGCCGCCATCAGCTTTTTTTCTTCATGGGGGGTCAGTTCACGCCACTGGCCGGGGCGCATGGAGCCGATCGTCAGGTGCATGATGCGCACCCGGATCAGCCGCCTGACCCCGTAACCCAGGGCCTCGCACATGCGCCGGATCTGCCGGTTGAGGCCTTGAATCAGAACGATACGAAAAACCGTGTCTTGCTCGCGCCAGATACGCCTGGCCTGAGCCACCGTGCCCAGCATGGGCACACCGGCACGCATGCGTTCCAGAAAGTCATCTGTGATGGGCCGGTCCACGGTCACCCGGTATTCCTTTTCATGCTGGTTGCTTTGACGCAAGATGCGGTTGACGATGGAGCCATCGTTGGTGAGAAGGATCAGGCCTTCGGAGTCCCGATCCAGGCGGCCAACCGGAAACACACGCTCCGGGTAACCAAGGAAATCAATGATGTTGTCCCGTCTACGGCGATCGGTTGTACAGGTGATGCCCACGGGTTTGTACAAGAGCAGGTAGGTGCGGTGGTCTTGCGGGAGAACCGCCTTCTGATCGACACGGACGACCTGGCCCTTGAAAACCTTGCTGCCAGGCTCTGCCAGCGCCTGATCGATGGTGACCCGGCCCTGGGCCACCAGCTCATCCGCCCGGCGGCGGCTGCAAAAACCAGCAGCCGACAGGTAACGGTTGATGCGCCAGCCATCGTTTTGTGCGGTCATGTCCAGGCCGCAGGTTCATCGACGCCGTGGAAAACGGAAGCCAGCTGGGCGTTTCCATGGGCATCGACAGTCAAAAGAGGCAGCTGCGGGTGTCTGCTTTCCAGGTTGGAAATAAAAAGGCTGTGTCCGGGTTCAGGGGGTTCACCAACCACAATCGATTGGATCGGTTGTTGTGCAATGTAATCGGCTACGCACTGCGACGCATCGTTGTGAAAACGGATGATCATTTCTGCCCCCAGTTCTTTGGAGACCTGATACAAATATTCCAGCTCATCGCTGGCAAACCAGTTTTCACTTCCTTTGGGGCGGACGGTGATGACTTTAAGGGGGGAGCCAAGCAGGTTGGCCAAGCGTCGGCCGGTGCGAATCAAGCGGCTGCAAGATTCCTGATCCGTCACACAGACAAGGACCATGTAGCAACATCCTTTCCAATGGTGGTCAGTTGAATACGGGCCATCTTTATTGTACCGGTACTTTATGAAGAGACTGTGACCTGCTGGCAACAAATGGCGGTCACTTTTGTCAGCCTGGTCTCTTGTCAGGGGCCTGGTTATCAAGAACCCGGTCTAAGGTGAAGGTGAAGATCGATCCCTGGCCCAGCTGGCTGGCAACCTGGATGTGTTGTCCCATTTTAGCCAGCAGTTCACGGGCAATGGCCAGGCCCAGGCCGGTGCCGGATTCGTTGTGGGCTTTATCAGCCTTGTAGAAGCGATCAAAGACAGCCGGCAGGTCCTCCGGGGCGATCCCAACACCCGTGTCTCGGACGTTGACGCGAAGCACTTGTTCATTCCAGTCGACGGACAGGTCAATCTGGCCGCCGGCCGGGGTGAATTTGATGGCGTTGTCCAGTAAAATCACCAGCACCTGCTCGATGCGATCGGGATCCGCCAGGGCCTGGGGGGCTTGGCTGGCTTGCTCGTCGATCAAGAGGCTGAGTTGTTTTTCCACCAGTTGGGGCTGGTAGCGCAAGGCCAGGTCCGCCAGCAGGCCGGCCAGGTCAAAGGCCTGTGGGCTGGCGGCCACAGGTTCCGCCTGGAGGCGGCTGAGTTCCAGCATGTCATCGATCAGGCGGGACAGGCGGATGATTTCGCGCAGCAAGATGGTGAAATAGCGTTGCTGGTCGGCCTGGCTGGTCACCATGCCGTCGTTGAGTGGCTCAACCAAAGCCCGGAGGGCGGTGAGGGGAGAGCGCAGTTCATGGGAGATGTTGGCCACATAGTCTCGCCGCGTCTGTTCCAGGTGAATGGCCTGGGTGCTGTCATGCAGCAAGCTGACCGCCCCGGCAAGCTGACCCTGGTCATCTTGCAGCGGGGTGACCTGGGTGCGGATTTTCTTGCCGGACGCATCCAGCAAGAAAGCAGAGGGCTTGGCCTGATCGATGGCGAGCCGAAAGGCCTGGGCCAGCGGGGGGCTGATGGAAGATGCGCCGGGCAGGGCCTTGTTGCTGGCTGGCGGCTGCAGGCCCAGAAGCAGGAAGGCCGTCTGGTTGATCTGGGTGATCTGGCCCGACCGGTCCACAGCGATCAGGCCATCGCTCATGCCGTCAATGATCTGCTTGAGCCGGTTGCGTTCCAGTTCCAGGTCCCAGATGGTTTTAGACAAGGTCTCGGCCAGGTGGTTCATGGTCATGGCCAGCTCACCGATCTCCCCCTTCTGGCGGGTGTCAGCCCGCAGGGAAAACTGGCCGTCTGCCAGTGCCATGGCCACGTTGCGGGTTTGTCGCAAGGGCTGGATCAGCCGGGCGGTGGCCCAATAGACCGGAATGACCATGAGCAGGAAAACAAAGAGAGCGGCAAGCAGCAGGGCGATGCTCATGCTGTTGAGACCGGCTTTGAGCTCGTTGAGGGGCTGGACGAAAAAAACAGCGCCGACAACGGTTTTTTGCCGGCTCAGCTCCAGGGTCACCGGCACACCGACAAAGAGGATTTCTTCGGCCCGGTCTGTTTTCAGCTGGCCAGTGAAGGACACCGAGGCGGCTGTACCGGACAAAATCTGGTCCATGTGGCCAACAATGTGCTGGCGGATGTCTGGCTCTGCCGGCCGGAAGGCATCGGGCAGGGCGGTGT
>CAYXIM010000010.1:25952-29788 GCA_964465385.1 uncultured Oscillospiraceae bacterium | reverse complement strand
AAAATCACCGCTGAGGCCATCCACCACAAAGATCCAGGCATCGAACAAGTCCATGGACGAGCGGATCAATTCATTGAGGTAGGGATCGTTTTGGAAGTAGTTTCGGGAGACCAGCCGGGCAATAGACAAGGCCTTGGGCTCCAGCTCACCCACTTTGATGTCGGTCAGGATGGCGCGCAGGACCACGTTGTAGATCAGGGCGGTCAACAAGGTCCACAAGAGCAACGCCAGTAAAAGCAGGGCCAGCATGCGGCGAAAGAAGATGCTTCGGAGCATTCAGTCAAAAACCTCAAACTTGTAGCCGACCCCGTAGACGGTCATCAGGCCCCAGGCGGCGTCAGGCTTGGCAATTTTTTGCCGGATCCGCTTGATGTGTGTGTCAACGGTTCGGGTGTCACCAAAGTAATCATAGCCCCAGACTTTGGACAGGATCTGCTGGCGGTCCATCACCTGTCCCGGGTGGGAGGCCAACAGGTAAAGGATCTCCACTTCTTTGGGGGTGCTGGCAATGGCGACATCGTCCACTTTGATCTGGTAATGGTCGATGTTGATCTCCAAGCCATCAAAACGAAGCAGGCTTCTTGTTTCACGAGGCTGCTCCTTGAGGCGGCGCAAGACAGCCTTGATGCGGGCCAGGACTTCGCGGGGGCTGAAGGGCTTGACGATGTAGTCATCGGCACCCAGCTCAAGGCCCAGGACCCGGTCGATTTCCTCGCCCTTGGCCGTCAGCATGATGATGGGAACGTTGCTGCTTTTACGGATCTGCCGGCAAACCTCTGTCCCGGACAGCTTGGGCATCATCAAGTCCAGGATGATCAGGTCTGGCTGCAAAGCCTCGTGCATGCGCAGGGCTTCCTGACCATCCATGGCTGAGCGGTGGGAAAAGCCATCCGCCTTCAGGTAAAGGCCGAGCGATTCGTGGATGACCGGATCGTCGTCGCAGATGAGGATCAAAGGCGCTTGTGCCATGTGCCACCACCTCCAGGGGCTGTCAGTGCTTTTATTATAGCTTAATCCATTCAACCTGGGGGGCGCTTGTCACGATTGTTCACCTGAAGTTACGACCGGTGTCACACAAAAGAGGTCCCGGGTGCCGGAAAAAACCACGTCTGTCGTTTGGCGGGTTGTGCAAAACATGCTATAATGCGCTTGTTCAAACCCTGAAAAAGGGTATTCAAACGATCAAAATCGGCAGCCAGCCACGAAAAAAGGGGGATCCTATGGCAAACTTAAAAGGAACCAAAACGCTGAAGAACTTGATGAAAGCCTTTGCAGGTGAGTCTCAGGCCAGAAACCGTTACACGTATTATGCTTCTGTTGCAAACAAGGAAGGCTACCGGCAGATTGAGGCGATTTTTCAGGAAACAGCTGACAACGAGAAAGAGCACGCCAAGATGTTTTACAAATACATCGTGGCCGGCCTGGAAGGCTCAACAGTTGCTATTCCTGTCGAAATCACAGCTGATTACCCGGTTGCTTACGGCAACACCCACGACAACCTGATTGCCGCAGCCGCGGGAGAACGTGAAGAATGGGAAAAACTCTATGTGGCCTTTGCTGATGAAGCGGCTGAAGAAGGCTTTGCTGACATTGCGACCACCTTCCGGCGGATCGCTGACGTGGAAAAACACCACGAAGCCCGCTACCTGAAGCTGGCTGAAAACATTGCCCAGGGCCGCGTCTTCAAACGCGACGATGCCCTCTTGTGGAAATGTCGCAACTGCGGTTACATCCATGAAGGCCCGGCGGCCCCGGCCCTGTGCCCGGCCTGCAAGCATGCAACCGCCCACTTCGAGGTGTACTGCCAGCCTTACTGATGGCATGCCATCGCCTGTGCGCATAAAAAAAGGGGCTGACCCAGCCCCTTTTTTGCGCGTGTTTCAGCTGCGTCTGGCGACAATTTGTCCCGATTGTTTAACGATTGACCAGGCCGGCACAAAGCCGCGCACCATGGTCAGGGGGTAAACCTGCGACTGCCTGCCCACAATGGAGCCCGGGTTCAGGACGCTGTTGCAGCCGATTTCCACCTGGTCTCCGAGCAAAGCCCCCATTTTTTTCAAACCGGTTTCAAAACGGCGCTCACCCAGGCTGACCACAACGGGCTGTTGGTCGGACCGGACGTTGGAGGTGATGGCACCGGCACCCAGGTGGGCCAGGTGGCCCAGGATGGAGTCGCCGACATAGTTGTAGTGGGGGACCTGGACCCCGTTAAACAAGATGACATTTTTGATTTCGGTCACGTGGCCGACGACCACATCGTCCCCAATCAGGGCATTGGTTCGAATGTAGGCGCCTGGCCGGACCTGGCACCTGTGGCCGATGATGGCCGGTCCTTCTATCCGGGCGCTGGGATCAATCTGGCAGCTGTGAGACACCCAGACGCCTTCGGCCCACAGCTGATACTGGTCCTGCGGCAAGCCAGGGCCAAGCTGCAAGATCAAGGCCCCGATTCGGGTCAGGGCCTCCCAGGGGTAGGCCACCGCCTCCAGCAGGGGGCCGGCGAGGGACTGGCTGAGGTCAAACAGCTCCCGGCTTTGAATGGGATGCTCCGTCATGGCTGTGCCTCCTTTACGAAGATGCCTCTATTATAGGGCCAGGCCTGGGGACCGGCAAGCACAGGCCCTGGCTTGCTTTCAAGCGAAGCTTCGTTTATAATCCAAAAGCGCGGCGAGGTGTAGCGCAGTTGGCTAGCGCGCCTGCTTTGGGAGCAGGATGTCGGGGGTTCGAGTCCCTTCACCTCGACCAGAAAACGAAACCTGTCAGAAGCCTGATTGTGCTTTCTGGGCAGGTTTTGTTTATAAACAGGCCCGTGATGCTGGTTGCCGCCTCACGTTTCCAGCGGTATGATACAAGCACCATCAAACAGGAGGACTGCCAGATGAACCCTATGCTTAAAATCGGTTGGGCCCAGGTGGACATCACGCCAGACCGGCCGGTTTTTGTAGCCGGCCAGATGTACCCGCGCCTGTCGTCCTACGTGCACGACCCCCTCACAGCCACTTGCCTGGTGCTGGAAAATGGCCAGGATCAGGTGGTGTTTGTTTCCCTGGACATGGTCACGGTGCCCAAAGCCTGCTGCGACCGCTTTCGGGAGCGGCTTAAGGACGTGCCGGGCCTGGACGTGGAAAAGATAGCCTTTCACGCAACCCACACCCACAACTCACTGCGCGGGGCCGAAGACCCCCACCTGGACCGCTTCGCCCGTTTCCTGGGGGCAGACCGTGTCGAGCCCTTTGACCTGCCCGAAGATGTCCTCTATGGCCAGGCGGAAATTGATTTTCTGGCTGACCATGTGAACAGCCTGGTCCGCCAGGCCTGGGCCGCCAGGCAGCCGGGCGGCATCGCCGCCGCCGAAGACTATGCGGTGGTCGCCTTCAACCGCCGGCCTGTTTTCCAGCAGGAAGATGGAACATGGCGCTCACAGATGTACGGGGCCTGCTCGCGGGACGATTTTGTCCGCATGGAAGGGCCGTCGGACCACCGGGTCAATATGCTTTACACCTTCGACAGCCAGCAGCAGCTGACTGGCGTCCTCGTTGATGTTCCCTGTCCGGCACAGGTTTATGAGCTGCATGCTTTTTTGTCTGCCGACTACTGGTGCGATGTGCGCGATTGCCTGCGTGAGCACTTTGGCCCCCTTTATGTGCTGGCTGCCTGCGGTGCCGGAGGGGATCAAAACCCCATCGACCTGATCAGCATCTCCCGGCACAACGAACAGGCCTTGGCCGATTGGAGCAGCCAGGCCGGCGAAGTGTTTCGAAACTTTGACATGAAAGAAGCCTGCCGGCAGATCGGGGAGCGTGTGGCTGAAGCCGTCCTGCGAGGCTACCGGCGGG
>CAYXIM010000010.1:17844-25942 GCA_964465385.1 uncultured Oscillospiraceae bacterium | reverse complement strand
ACAGCCAGCCGGTGCTCACACATCGCCTGCTGGAACTGAGCCTGCCCATTCGAACGGTCAGCAGGGAAGAGACCCAGCAAGCCCGCCAGACCGTTGACGCCCTCAAGGCAGCCTACGGACCCGACAACAAAATGGATCTGGCTGCCCAGGTCAAGGCCTATGAAGCGATTGGTGTGCTCTTGCGCTGGGAGCGCCAGCACACAGAACCAGACTACACCTTCACCTGCCACATCATCCGGATCGGCCAGGTGGCGCTGGTCACCAACCCGTTTGAGCTTTTTACCGAATACGGCCTGCAAATCCGAGCCAGGAGCCGCAGCGAGCAGGTCTTTGTCATTCAGTTGTGCGATAATGCCGGCGTTTATCTGCCCACCCAGGCGGCCATTGAAGGCGGCTCGTACTCGTCCAAACCAGCCACAACCCTCTTGGGGCCCGATCAGGGCCAGGTCCTGGTCCACGAAAACCTGAGGGCCATCAAAAGCCTCTGGTGAAGGCTTGGCCACACGGGCGGTGTTTGAGGCCAGGACGCGGGGTAGACGTGTCCAAAAAAGAAAAGTGAGGTCTCCTGCATGACCCCAGCATCCTTTCAAACGTTCGATCACGGTCAAGCCCTTGAGGGCGCATCCGGCATGGTGTGCACGTCCCAGCCCCAAGCGGCCCGGATCGGTCTGGACATCCTCAAAGCGGGGGGCAATGCGGTTGATGCCGCCATCGCCACCGCCGCCGCCCTGACGGTCGCAGAGCCGGTCATGAATGGGCTGGGCTCGGACGCGTTTGCGCTCATTTGGTTTGATGGTAAGCTGACCGGTATCAACGGCAGCGGGCCGGCCCCGCAGGCCCTGTCCATCCAGACTCTGCGTCAGGCCGGCTACAGCCGCATGCCCGATGTCGGCTGGCCGTCGATCACGGTACCTGGCGCCGTTTCCACCTGGACCCAGCTCTGGCGACGCTGGGGGACGCTGCCCTTTGCCAGCTGCCTGCAGCCGGCCATTGACCTGGCCCGGCAAGGGCTGGTGGTCACGCCGGTGATTGCCCGCCTCTGGGCACGCGAACACCAGAAGTTTTTGGCTGATCTGCCGCAAGCGGGCTATGACAACTGGGCTGCCGCCTTCACCCGGCCAGACACCGGCCTGCCACCCGCAGCTGGTGACCTCTGGCAGCACAAAGACCAGGCCACAACCCTTGAGGAGCTGGCCCGGACCGAAGGGGAATCATTTTATCGGGGAGACCTGGCAGACGTGATCGACCAGACCAGCCGCCAGTCAGGCGGCCTGCTGCGCCGGTCTGACCTGGCCGCTTATCAGGCCCAATGGGTTGACGCCATCTCGGTTCCCTACAAAGGCTACCGGGTTTATGAACTGCCCCCCAACGGCCAGGGCTTGGTTGCCTTGATGGCCCTGCAGATCTTATCAGCTTTTGAAAGCGAGGCCACGGATACAGCAGAAGAGGTCCATCGCAGCATAGAGGCCCTCAAGCTGGCTTTTACAGATGGCCGTCAGCACATCACCGATCCTGACCACATGGCAGTGACGGTGCCAGACCTGCTGGATCCTGCCTATGCCGCCAGCCGCAGCCGCCAGATCGGCGATCAGGCCTGCCAGCCCCAGCCAGGCCGCTTGCGGGCGGGTGGAACGGTCTACCTGTGCACGGCTGACCGGCACGGGAACATGGTTTCGTTCATTCAAAGCAATTACACGGGTTTTGGATCGGGTGCGGTTGTGCCTGCTACGGGCATCGCCTTCAACAACCGGGGCAAGGATTTTTCCTTTGACCCGGCAGCCGCCAATGTCTTGCTGCCAGGCAAAAAACCCTATCACACCATCATCCCGGGCTTTTTATTCCAGGCCGGCCGGCCGGTAGGGCCCTTCGGGGTCATGGGAGGCCTCATGCAGCCGCAGGGGCATGTGCAGGTGCTTGTGCGCCAGATTGACCAGGGCCTGGATCCCCAGCAGGCACTGGATGCCCCGCGCTGGCGCTGGGACGGCGGCCGGACGATCCGACTGGAACCGTCTTTTCCGAAAGAGCTGGCCCGGGACCTGGCCCGCAGGGGCCACCAGGTGAACCACGAGGCGGATTACCTGGATTTCGGGCGCGGCCAAATCATCCGGCGAAAGCCCGGAGGCGGTTACACCGGCGGCAGCGATGCCCGTGCGGACGGCTGTTGTGTGGCCTATTAACTTATTTTTTCTTGATCCGGATGTAGATGTGCTTTGACGACGAGTGGACCCCTTCACGGACATCGATGTCAAACAAGCCCA
Source organism: uncultured Oscillospiraceae bacterium (assembly GCA_964465385.1). Classification (GTDB taxonomy): domain Bacteria; phylum Bacillota; class Clostridia; order Saccharofermentanales; family UBA5734; genus JAAYBY01. The sequence continues at coordinate 23,684 of CAYXIM010000010.1, read as the reverse complement.
TGGACTGGATCATGGGGGTCAGCTTTTCAAAACCGTAGTTGCGGGAGTCAAAGGACGGCTGTTTCTTGATCAGCAGGCTGCCGACCTCACCCAGGTAGGCCCAACCGTTTTCATCTTCCACGTCCCGGATGGTCGACGTGATCAGCTTGACCACATCCTGGCTGATTTTCCGGAAAGTCTTTTTACGCCGCTGAGGTTGCTGGCGGGCCTGCCTTTGGCCTGATGCAGCCTGCCCGTCACGCTCTTCGTGATCGGATTCATCGAGGATCTCCAGGTAAATGAAGCGGTCACAGGCTGCGATAAAAGAATTGGGTGTCTTTTGCTCACCGATGCCATAAACGGTTTTACCGGCTTCGCGCAAGCGGGTGGCCAGGCGGGTGAAATCGCTGTCGCTGGACACCAGGCAGAAGGCATCCGCTCTTTCAGAAAAAAGGATGTCCATGGCGTCGATGATCATGGCCGAATCGGTTGCGTTCTTGCCGGTGGTGTAGCCAAACTGCTGAACCGGCGTGATGGCGTAATCCAGCAGCAGGTGTTTCCAGCCGCTCAGGTTGGGTCGTGTCCAGTCGCCGTAAATGCGCTTGATGGTGGCGTTGCCGTAGCGGGCGATTTCCTCCATCATGCCTTTGATGTTCTGATGGGACACGTTGTCGGCGTCAATCAGGACAGCCAGCCGGATGTCGCTTTTTTGTTCTTGTTCCAGAGCCATTAGGTCCTCCTGGTGTCTGCGGGCGGCCAGACGGTCCAGACCGGCTGGTCCACTGCCCGGGTGGTGGTTGCTTGGGTGGGAGGCACCGGTTCGTCCGGTACCGGGGTGATCAGCCTCGATAAAAACATACTGAAAAAAACCACAACGACAAACAAGCCAATCATGATGAGAAAAATCCAAAGACAGCCCCTGGCTGTTCCCTTGATGTAAGCTTTGCGCTGGTCTGTTTTCTCTTTCCGGGTCAGCGCGACACGGTTTCGCGGCGTGCTGTCATATAAAAAGGCGCCGCATTTGAGACAGACATTCTTGCCCTTGGGGTTGTCTGTCCCACATCGTTTGCATTTCATGAAATCCTCCGTAGCTGTTCACGTGTTGCTTTCAGTGTAACACAGAACGTGAGCGGTTGATACCAGAAGCACCGACCACAAGAGCCGGCAAATTGACAGAACAAAGAGGGGGATGGTAGATTAACGGGAGGATGACAGCATGCAGCAAGGGGAGTGACTTGAATGGATTTTCGCGGCGCCATCGCCGCCTGGCTGGCCGATCAAACCGGCCTGCCCGAGGCGGAAATCAGTGGCTGGCTTGAACGGCCGCCCCAAAGCGATCTGGGGGATTTCGCGTTCCCGTGTTTTCGCCTGGCCAAACCGTTGCGCCGGTCACCGGTTGCTATCGCACAGGAACTGGCTGAAAAGGCCGGCGCGACCCTGGCGCATATGCGCCAGGTGCAAGCGGTCAAGGGTTACCTGAATTTTTTCGTAGACCGCGCTGTTTACAGTCAGTCAGCCGTGGCCCGCACCCTGGCAGCCGGCAACACCCTGGGCCAGCAGGACCTGGGGGCCGGCCGGACAGTCCTGGTTGAATATTCCTCACCCAACATCGCCAAGCCTTTCCATGTGGGCCATGCCTTTACCACCATTTTAGGCAACGCCCTTTACCGCCTCTATAAGCAGCTGGGCTACCAGACGGTGCGTATCAACCACCTGGGAGACTACGGCACCCAGTTTGGCAAGCTGATCGTTGCCTGCCGCCTGTGGGCCGATGCCGACAAGCTGGCCCGGGAGCCCATCGACGAGCTGCTGCGCCTCTACATCCGCTTTCATGAAGAGGCGCAGGCAGATCCGGACCTGGACCGCCAGGCGCGTGAAGCCTTCCAAAAACTGGAAGCCGGCTCTGAACCCGAAACCGCCTTGTGGGAAGACATCCGGTCCTTGAGCTTGAAAGCCTTTGAGGTCATTTATGACCGCCTGGGCGTGTCGTTTGACAGCTACCGGGGCGAGAGCTTTTATTCGGACCAGATTCCGGAGGTGGTCAGCTGGCTGCAAGACCAGAAGCTGCTGGTCGAAAGTGAGGGAGCCCAGGTGGTGATGCTGGATGAGTTCGGCCTGCCGCCCTGCATCATCCTGAAATCGGACGGCACCACCATCTATGCCTCCAGAGACATCGCGGCCGTCCTTTACCGCTGGCAGCACTACCATTTTTACAAAAACCTTTACGTGGTCGGCTCCACGCAGGCCCTGCACTTTCAGCAGGTGTTTGCCGTCTGCAAGAAAGCCGGCCTTGAAGCAGCCGACCGCTGTGAACACATCGGCTTTGGCCTGGTTAAACTGCCCGGCCGCAAGCTGTCCACCCGAAGCGGTGATGTGGTCCTGCTGGACGATCTGCTGTCAGAGAGCGTGGCCAAGACCAAAGAGATCATCCGACAGAACATGGCGGCGCGCCAGGAGACCGTGACAGATGCTGAAATTGACGCCATAGCCGAGACCATCGGTGTCGGTGCCGTGGTGTACACCTTCCTCAAAAACGGCCGGGAACGGGACATCGTTTTTTCCTGGGAGGACATGCTGGACTTTGAAGGCGACACGGCCCCCTATGTCCAGTATACCTATGCCCGGGCCCGCAGCATCTTGCGGAAAGCCATGGACAGCGGCCTGCAGACGGCGGACGTTGACCCCCGGCTTTTGGCGCGCCTGGACAGCGAAGATGAGTTTGCATTGGCCAAGCTCCTGGACGGTTTTGATGCGACCGTGCAACGGGCTGCTGAACAGCATGAACCTTACCTGCTGGTGCGCCTGGTCACAGCGCTGGCGCGTGCCTTCAACAGGTATTACACCCATGAGCCCATTCTGAAAACAGCCGACCAAGAGCTGCGCCAGGCCCGCTTGGCTCTGGTTGAAGCCGTCAGCCTGGCCATACGCACCGGCCTAGACCTGGTGGGCATCGGCGTTGTGGAACGGATGTGAGTGGCCTTGACGGGTGTGCAGCAGCAGACAGGGGACCGGCCGGACCTGCAGGCCTTGATCAGCCAGCTCAGACGAACCCGCCTGCAGCTGCGCCTGTCTGTTAAAACGGATGCGGTCCAGCTGGCTGCCCAACAAGTCCAGGTGGTGGTCCAGCGTTTTGAAAACGCGGCTGGCAAAGCCCGCATCCGCTACCTGCAGGACACCCGCCACCGCCAGGCCGAAGAAGAGCTTTCTTTCTACCAGGAATCGGCACTTGCTTTAGACCATCACCTGCAACAGGTTGTGGGTGCCCTGGGCTCCCCGCGTTTTCAGGAAAGCCTGGGTGAGCAGCTGGGTCCCGACTGCCCGGCCTTGCTGCAAGCCTATGGACGCACCCATGGGTCGCAAATCCGCCAGGACAGGCTGCACGAAAGCCAGCTGATGCAGCGCTATGTCAAGCAGCTGTCCACCGTATCGGTTTTCTGGCAACAAAGCAACCAGGCCAGCGCCATGGTCTGTTCAGCCACCCAGAACCCGGACCGCGCCTTGCGCCGGGCCAGCTGGCTGGCCCTTGCCCGGGCCCGGACGCAGCAACTGGGAGAGCTGGATGACTGTTTTGATGCGCTGATTGCCTGCCGGCACCGCATGGCTCAGCGTGCCGGATATGACAGCTACCTGCAGCTGGCAGCGGACCGCATCCAACGGCCTGATCTGCTGGATGGTTCCGCCCAAGACCTGCACCGGGAGCTGACCCGCTACCTCTTGGCACCCTCCCGGCAGTTGCGCCAGTTGCAGCGCAAAAATCTGAAACTGGATCAGCTGACCCCCTATGATGCCTGTAACTTCCTGCCAGAAGGCAACCCCTTGTCAGGCGGCCTGGCCTGGACCGAGCTGGCGCAGGCCCTGGACCAGGGCCTGTCAACCCTGCTGCCGGACAGCGGCTTTTCAGCCCAGGCACTTTTTCAGCAAGGGCGGCTGGACCGGTCGGCCCGGCTGGGTAAAGCCCCCTGGCCAGCCTGTTTTGTGCTGCCTGAAGAATCAAGCAGTGTCCTTCTGATGCAGGAGACAAGGACCTTTTCCGATCTGGTGACTTTTTTACTGTTGACAGGCCAGGCCCTGGGCTGGCACATGCTGCAGGGTCAGCCGCTGCGCTTGACGCCTTTTTTCCCTGACCCCGGCAGTCGCATCTTCTGGGGTGAAGCCTTTGCGTTGCTGGTTTTTCCGCAGCTCAAAGGTTTTCTGGATGTCCACTACCATGACAGCGGTGCCCTCCTGCTCATCCGCCACCTGCTGAAGCTGCTGGCAGACACCCGTCTGGATGTTTTTGAACACGCGCTTTACAGCCGGCCTGACATGACGGCCCAGGCGCGCAACCAGCTGTGGCTGGAACTGACGGCCAGTTACCAGCCGGACCTGGACTTGTCGGAAGACCCTTTTTTACAAAGTGGCCGGGGCTGGCAGCTGGCTGAACGCCTGGCCCTGCAACCCCTGTCTGCCGGCAGCTCCCTTCATGCCCAGCTGGCTGCGCTGGATCTGTGGCGTCAAAGTGTCAAAGATGCGGCGCCAGCTGCCAAACGCTACCAGGCCTGGTCTTTGGCCAGTGCGTCAGCGCCTTTTTCGGTGGCTCAAGAGACGGACCCAGGGGACAGCCTTTTTGGATCTGACCGGCTCAAAGCCGTGGCTTACACCCTGTGTGACAGCCTCTCCCTTTAAGGTGACGGTCATGACCTTGCCCGATGCCTTCATCGCAGAAATGAAAGCCCTTTTTGAGGCGGCAGGCTGGATCGGCCAGTGGCCGGCTTTTGAAGCGGCCCTGAACCAGGAGCCGGTGGCAGCCTTGCGGGCCAACCGCCTGAAAATAGACCTGCCTGTTTTACGCCAGTGGCTGGCTGAAAACTGGGAGCTGCCCCTTGCGGACTTGCCGCCGGTTCCCTGGACCGCTGACGGCCTTTACATCCCACATGGCTTGTCGCCGGGCCGTCTGCCCCTTTATGCCGCCGGGCTTTATTACATTCAGGAGCCCAGTGCCATGTTGCCGGCAAGCGCCCTGGGGGTTGGCCCCGGAGAGTGGGTTCTGGACCTGTGTGCCGCGCCAGGCGGGAAGACAGCCCGGTTGACGTCTGACCTGGGTGACAGCGGCCTGCTGTGGGCCAACGAACCTTCACCCAAACGGGTACAGGCCCTCTTACGCAATGTGTCCCTGACCGGCAGCAGCCGGACGGTCATCACCTGTGCCTCGTCAAGCCAGCTGGCCCGGCAACTGCCACATGCCTTTGATGCGGTGCTGGCGGATGTCCCCTGCTCGGGATCGGGCATGTTTCGCAGCGACCCCCGGGCCATCCGCAGCTGGCTGGCCCATCCGCCGCAAAGCTACATCCGCCTGCAGGAGAGCATTCTAGAAGACGGCTGGGCCATGCTCAGGCCGGGTGGACGCCTGGTCTATTCGACCTGCTCTTTTTCCGTCCTAGAAAACGAGGGGCAGATCACCCGTTTTCTGACCACACATCCCGACGCCCACCTGCTGGACATCACCAAGGGCAGGGGGGTGGATCCAGGCCTGGCCGGCGGGCCACAGCTGGAAAAAACCGCCCGCATCTGGCCACACCGGGCCCGGGGGGAGGGGCATTTTTGCGCCCTGCTGCTTAAAGCGCCTGGTCCCCGCAAGGCCCTGCCCCTGCTGACTGAAGACGCGCTGGACGAAAAAGCCTGGGAGGCCTTTGCCGCCTTTTGCCGCCAAGACCTGACCCCGGCCGGTCAAAGCCGGGTGCAGGCCTTCATGCAGGCTGGTATCCGGCGGCAGTGGGCGGGGCAGCTGCACCTGGTGCCGCCCTGTCCTGCTGCCCTCAAGGCCTTCAAACAGCTCAAGAGCGGCCTTTACCTGGGAAGGGTTCGTGACCACGGCCGCCACT
>CAYXIM010000010.1:12649-17744 GCA_964465385.1 uncultured Oscillospiraceae bacterium | reverse complement strand
AAACAGCTCAAGAGCGGCCTTTACCTGGGAAGGGTTCGTGACCACGGCCGCCACTGGCGCTTTGACCCCTCACAGGCCTTTTTGCTGGCCTTGAACCAGGAGGCCTTTTCAAAAAAATGGCTGCTTGCAGCCCAGGATGGCCGGGTGGACCGCTACCTGCGTGGTGAAACCCTGGCTGTTGCTGACCCGGACTGGCAGGAGGCCTGGCAGCCATCTGACCGGCTGGCCCTGCACATCCGACACGAAGACCAGGCCTGGCCCCTGGGCTGGACACAAGTCTTGTCACCCGGCCTGCTTAAAAACACCTACCCCCGGGGGTGGGTCCGCCTCTGAACAAACAGAAAGGAAGACGGCTGCATGAAGGTCATATTGGCATCCAACAATGACGACAAGGTGAGGGAATACAGGCAAATCATGACGGATCCGCCCTTTCAGATCCAACCCATGCGGGAGGCTGGTTTCACGGCCGACATTGAAGAGACGGGGGCCAGTTTTCTTGAAAACGCCCTGATCAAGGCCAAGGCGGTCCACCGGCACACAGGCGGATTGGTGGTGGCTGATGATTCAGGTCTGGTCATCGACCGGCTGGATGGGGCACCCGGTGTGTATTCTGCCCGTTTCGCCGGCCCGGATGCCGATTACCCCACCAAGATCAACACCCTCTATGGCATGCTACGGCCTTTTCCACCTCAGGAATGGACGGCCCGATTTGTCTGTGTGCTGGCCGCGGTCCTGCCGGACGGCCGGATTGTGTCCCAGCAAGGCAGCGTCGATGGCCTGATCACACCACGCCCGCGTGGCGGGGGCGGTTTTGGCTATGATCCCATTTTTTATGTGCCCGATCTGGGCCGCACCATGGCTGAACTCAGTGATGCCGACAAACACCGCATCAGCCACCGTGGCAAGGCCATTAGAGGCCTGGTCAGCCAGCTGCTTGACCGCTTATGAGCCGCGTGATATAGTATCCATCACGGACGAATGTGCGCCAGTGGCGAACGCTTTTGGAGGCAGCTTGATGGGACGGTCTATGGATGTCAAGGTAAAAGATGAATACTATCTGGTCAAGGCTGCCATGCTGCCTGAGGTGTTTAACAAGGTGATGGCTGTCAAACGCCTGCTCAGCGCAGGCAAAGCCCGATCTATCAATGCGGCTGTTCAACAAATCGGCCTGAGCCGAAGCGCCTATTACAAATACAAAGATGCCGTTTTACCCTTCTATGAAACCTCCCGGGGGCGGCTGGTCACCCTGGTGTTTGCGGTTGAAGATTTTCCGGGCATTTTGTCGGCCATCATCAACTGCATGGCCCGGGAGCAGGCCAACATCTTGACCATCAACCAGAATTTTCCCATCAACGGCCTTGCGGATGTGTCCTTTGCCATTGAGACCGAGCACATGGCCATCGATTTGCAGCAGCTGCTCGACCGGATAGGTAAAATACCGGGCGTGCGCTCTCACCGCATCCTGGCCCGTGATTGACCACTGCAGCGAAGAAGGAGAAGCAGCCATGATTCATATTGCTATTTTGGGGTACGGTGTGGTGGGTTCCGGTGTTGCCGAAGTCTGCCGGATGAACCAGGAGCTCATGCGCCAGCGCACAGGCTTCGCCCTGAATGTGAAAAAAATCCTGGACATCCGGCCCTTTCCCGGCGATCCCTTTGAAGACCGGATCACCCAAAACCCGGATGAGATTTTTTCAGACCCGGACATTTCAGTGGTTGTGGAAACCATCGGTGGCACCGGGGTGGCCCGCGACTTGTCCATCCGGGCCCTGAAAGGCGGCAAGCACCTGGTGTCATCCAACAAGGAGCTGGTTGCCTCCTACGGACCGGAGCTGATGAAGCTGGCCCGCCAGCACCAGGTCCAGTATTATTTTGAAGCCAGCGTTGGTGGGGGCATTCCCATCATCCGCCCGCTCTACAAGACCCTGGCCGTGAATGAAATCAGCTCCATAGTCGGCATTTTAAACGGCACCACCAACTACATCCTGTCCCGCATGGCATCCGGCGGCATCGATTTTGATCAGGCCCTTGCGGAAGCGCAGGAGCAAGGCTATGCTGAACAAAACCCCGCCCAGGACCTCAACGGTTCGGATACCTGCCGCAAGCTGGCCATTCTCAGCAGTATTTCAACCGGCCAGTACATGAACTATGCGGACATTTACACCGAAGGCATCAGCCGCATCCAACGGACCGACCAGGCATACGCACGCCTCTTGAAAACCAAACTCAAGCTGATTGCCCGTTTCCGCCTGCTGGCCGATCACCGTGTTGACCTGATCGTCGCACCCATGCTGGTCCCCCAAGACCACCCGGTATCGGTTGCTGACGGGGTCAACAACGCCATCTTGATCGAAGGCAACGCCTTGGGCAAGGCCATGTTCTACGGCCAGGGGGCAGGCAAGCTGCCCACCGCCAGCGCCGTCGTCGCCGATGTCATCTCCTGCGGCATGAAAACAGACCATGATGTCCGCTACCTGTCAGAGTGGGTGCGTTCGGACCAGTCACCGCTTGTGCCCCACGCCGACTGCCTGGTCCAGGCCCTGGTCCGTTTCCGCAGCGACCTGCCGGCCAGCCGTATCCAGGCGGCCTTTGCCCCCTTTGGCGCCGAGCCTGTTGCAGCTCAGGAAAAAACCGAGCAGGCCTGGCTGGTTGGCCAGGCCGGTCCGATGACCGAGCAGCAGCTGGCTGACCTGCTGGCATCTTTCGGCCAGGCCGTCCTGCAACGGCTGCGGCTTTTCTGACTGTGCCTTGCCTGCTTGCCCCAGGTCTTGTAAAATGAACCCACAACCGTACGCCGACGTTCGGCCCCACAGCAAGGAAGCAGGCCATGGATCAGATGTCTTTACAGCATGCCCAACCCCTGTCTGTGGCGGAAGGATCTATTGACTTCCGCCTGGTGTTGGATGAGCTCACCGATCCGGTGATCTTGCTTGACCGCGCTGCCTCGATCCGTTACATCAACCAGAAGGCCACCGATCTCTTGCACCTGTCTGTGCAGCCACAGGCACGTACCCATGCGTCCTTTTTATCTTTGTTCGCCCCGTCGGATCAAACCTTGCTGACCGACTGGGTTGACCGCCTTTTCACACAAGAAAACGGCCAGGTCCCTTTGGAAACACAGCTGAATGAGTCCGGCCACCTGGCCCCTGTCCGCCTGGTCGGCCAGCGTTTGACGCGGCACCCGGACCTGGTGCAAGTGGTCTTGCTGGACAGCTGCCTGCCGACCGGCGACCGCTTTGACCTGATCCACAAAGCTTTTTATGACCCCCTGACCCAGCTGCCCAACCGCCACCTCCTGGTGGACCGCCTCAAGCATGCCCTGATCGATGCCCGCAGGCGGCGGGAAAAGATGGCGGTCCTCTTGATTGATCTGGACCATTTTAAACGCATCAATGACACCCTGGGCCACCAGCGGGGAGACGAGGTCTTGCAGCTGATCAGCAACACCTTGATGGGCCTGCTGCGGGAAACAGACTCCCTGGCCCGCTACGGTGGCGATGAGTTTATCTTGTTCACCCGCCACATCAACAGCGAGCAGGAGGCGGTGGCCATTGCCATCCGCATTTTACAAGCCGTCAACCGGCCCCTGCGCATTAACGGCCTGGAAGAACAGGTGACAGCCAGCATCGGGGTCAGCCTCTTCCCCAAAGATGGAAAAGAAGTTGAGGCGCTCATCCACAAAGCCGACCTGGCCCTCTACCGGGCCAAGGAACAGGGCCGCAACCGGTATTCCTTCTACGACCGCGAGCTGGACCACCGGGTGCGTAGCGAGACGGTTTTTGCCAACCGCATGCGCCGGGCCATTGAAGACAAGGAATTTGCCTTGTTCTACCAACCCATCATTGCCGCCCAAACAGGTCAGATGATCGCCTTTGAAGCGCTCCTGCGCTGGCATTCGCCCGAGGAAGGCCTCAAGACAGCCGGCGATTTCCTGCCGCTGGCGGATGCTGTCGGCTTTGACCGGGAACTGACGGACTGGGCCTTGAAGAAAGCGTTTAACCAGATGAACCTGTGGGCTGAAAAACGGCTGATCATCCCCGGAAGCAGCCCGCTGATTTCACTTAACCTGAGCACCAACCAGCTGGCCTCGCCTTACTTTGTCCGCCAGATGCGTGAGCTGATCGAGGCCCACCCCCGCATCCAGCACAACCTGGCCCTTGAAATCCGTGAAGTGGATTTCCGCGCAGACAACCAGGCCGTGCGCAAAACCTTGTCTGAAATGCAGCAGATGCCTGTTCAGATTTACATGGACCACTTCTGCGACGGTTTGTGCCACCTGATTGAAGCCAGCCAGGACAGCTATACAGCCATCAAGCTTAAACAATCTGTCATTCGCCTGTTGACCGAACAAGCCTACGGCGAGCACCTTTTGTCACTTCTGATCAAACTGGCCCACAACGCCGGCAAACAGGTGATTGCTGAGGGGGTTGAATCCGAAGCCACCCAACAGCACCTGACCCAGCTGGGCTGCGATGCCCTGCAGGGCTTTTGGCTCAGCCGACCCCTGCCGGCCACCCAGATGGAGCTGCTTCTGGCCCTGCAAAAAAGCCCGCCGGCCTCCTGACATTTCAGCGTCAAAGCCTTCTGTTTCCTGCGGCGCATTCGTGCATCTGCTCATTGCGGCTCAGCCTGTGGCAGTGCTATAATAGCGTGAGCAAAAACCATGCGGTTTGAGCTGATCATGTGAGCAAACGAGGAGGTTTTTATGAAGACCATCGCAGATCTTGAAGCCTATCGTCAGACCCTGAAGACACAGGCGGGCGAAAGCCAGAGCGGGCGCAACATCATTGTTGGCATGGCCACATGTGGCATTGCGGCAGGCGCCCAGCCGGTGATGGATGCCCTGCAAGATGAATGTAACAAGCGCGGCCTGCACCAGACCCAGGTTTCGTTGACCGGTTGTATTGGTATTTGCCGTTTCGAGCCCATTGTTGAGGTCATTGAAGCCGATGGCAGCAAGGTGACCTATGTGCAGATGGATGCCACCAAGGCCAGGCGAGTCGTTGCCGAACACATTGTCAACGGGCGCATTTGCACCGATCTGACCCTTGCCCAGGTGGCGCAAGCCTGACCACGCGCAGCAGGCCGGGATCGG
>CAYXIM010000010.1:10416-12639 GCA_964465385.1 uncultured Oscillospiraceae bacterium | reverse complement strand
AGCTGTGGTTTTTGCTGCTTTATGGCATCCACCTGCTGGTGCTGCTGTTGCCCATCGGTGACCAGAACTTTGATGCCCTGCTGTCTGCCTATGAAACCATCCTGTCCGGCAACGGCGTGCCGCCACCTGTCTGGGAGGTTTTAACACCAGGCAACTGGCTTTACCTGGGCCTTTTGGCCCTGACCTACCTGATCAGTGCCTTTTTCACCTTTCTTTACGCCGTGCTTTTTGTCAGTGAACGTGACCAGGAGGCCGAGGAGTCGGCGGTCCTGCGCCTGACCCTGAAGGCCCTGCCGCCCCTGGTTTTTCTGGCCCTCATCATCGCCCTTCCGGCCCTTTTGTCGGCCTTCCTGGCTTTTTTGCCCCTGCTGATCTTTGTCTTTATGATGTATTTTTTGCCGCTCAACCTGGCTGTTGGGCGCCAGACCCTGGGCCAGGCCATGCGTGCCAGCTTCGAACAGACCCGGGGCCGGCGGCTGGGCCTGTTTATCAAGGTCTTTTTGCTGTCGTTTTTGCTGTCCATCCCGCAAAGCCTGGTGCTGCCGCTGGCTTCGGGCAGCCAGGTGTCCTATGCCATCTTGAATTCCTTTTTCGTGGTGCTTCAGGCCCTCATGCAGGGGCGCCTGATGGGGATCTTGTACCTGCAGCTTGTCAAAAAACAACCCGTTGTGATACCATCAAAACCTGATGTTTCGCGTTAAGACGCAGCACACATAAGAGGGGGAAACCGATGTCTGATTTTAAAGAAAAAGCCCTGCAGCAACACCGGGACTGGCGTGGAAAGATCGAGGTCGTTTCCAGAAGCCCGGTCACGGATAAAGAGGCGCTTTCCATTGCCTACACACCGGGCGTGGCAGCACCCTGTCTGGAAATTTCCCGGGATCCGGACCTGTCCTATGTCTACACGCGCCGCTGGAACATGGTCGCGGTGGTGACAGACGGCTCTGCGGTGCTGGGCCTGGGTGACATCGGGCCTGAAGCCGGCATGCCGGTCATGGAAGGCAAATGCGTCTTGTTTAAAAGCTTTGCCGATGTGGACGCCTTTCCCCTGTGCATCCGTTCCCAGGATGTGGATGAAATCGTACAAACCGTTCGCCTGCTGGCCGGCAGCTTTGGCGGCATCAACCTGGAAGACATCGCCGCACCACGCTGTTTTGATATTGAAGAACAGCTCAAAGCCAGCTGTGACATCCCCATTTTTCATGATGACCAGCATGGAACCGCTGTCGTGACCCTGGCCGGCCTGATCAACGCCCTGCGGGTGGTTGACAAGCAGCTGGACCAGATCCGGCTGGTGGTCAACGGCGCCGGCGCCGCTGCAACAGCCATTGTCCAGCTCCTGATGGCCAGCGGCCTCAAAGATGTGGTCGTGTGTGACCGCGCTGGCGCTTTGACACCTGACCGCCAGGACTTGAACCCCCACAAGGCGGCTCTGGCACAAGCAACCAACCCGGCTGGCCGTTCAGGGACCCTTGCCGACATGCTCAAAGGCGCAGACGTCTTCATCGGTGTCTCAGGACCCGGGGCGTTGACCGGCGACATGATCAAAGGCATGGCCGACCGTCCGGTGATTTTCGCCTGTGCCAACCCGGTGCCCGAGATCATGCCCGAAGAGGCCCTGGCTGCCGGCGCAGCCGTGGTGGCCACAGGCCGTTCCGACACAGCCAACCAGATCAACAATGTCCTGGCTTTCCCGGGTATCTTTCGGGGTGCCCTGGACGTGCGCGCCAGTGACATCAATGACCCCATGAAACTGGCGGCGGCTTACGCCATCGCCGACCTGATCCAAGAACAAGACCTGGCGCCGCTTTACATCATCCCCTCTGCCTTTGATGAGCGGGTTGCACCGGCGGTGGCACAGGCCGTCGCAGCGGCTGCACGCGCATCCGGTGTGGCGCGCATCTGAATGGTTTTCAGTGATCGAAAGGAACCAGACTGAAGCCATTCAGTCTGGTTTCGTTTATGCGTGGAGGTATGCCCCATGAAAGAACTGGCCCTGTTGGTACATTTGCAAGAAAACGCCCGCCTGCCCGTGTCAGAACTGGCAGTCATGACCGGTTTGCCAGCAGACCGGGTGAGCGCCCTGATGAGACAGTGGGAGCAAGACAAGGTGATTTTAGGTTATACCACAGCGGTCAACTGGGAAAAGACAGACCGCGAATCGGTGACGGGCTTGATTGAAGTTCGCGTGACCCCCCAGCTGGACCGCGGTTTTGATCACAT
>CAYXIM010000010.1:9334-10406 GCA_964465385.1 uncultured Oscillospiraceae bacterium | reverse complement strand
ATTGCCAGGCGCATCTACAAGCACCCGGAGGTGCAATCCTGCTTTTTGATTTCCGGCAGCTATGACCTGCTGGTCATTGTTGAAGATGAAAGCCTCAAGACGGTTGCCCGCTTTGTGTCTGAAAAAATCGCCCCCCTGGAAGCTGTTGTGTCCACCCGGACCCACTTTGTCCTCAAAACATACAAGGTCAACCACCTGCCTTTCCTGGACCAGGATGAAGACCTGCGTGAGGCGGTTGTCTTATGAACTGGCAACACTTGCTTTCCAGACAGGTTCAAACCATTCCCCCGTCGGCCATTCGCCGGTTTTTTGACCTGGCTTCAGAGATGAAAGGGGAGGTCATCTCCCTGTCTATCGGCGAACCGGATTTTGTAACCCCTTGGCAGGTCCGTGAGGCTGGCATCCGGTCCCTGGAGCTGGGCCACACCCATTATTCACCCAATGCCGGCTACCTGTCTGTCAGGCAGGCCATCTCGGCCTACCTGCAGGACCAGTTTGACCTGTCCTACTGCCCCCAGGAGGAAACCCTGGTCACAGTGGGCGGCAGTGAAGCCATTGACCTGACGGTCAGGGCCCTGGTTAACCCGGGGGATGAGGTCATCATTGCTGAACCGTCCTTTGTTGCCTACCAGGCCTGTGTCCGCCTGGCCGGGGGCATCCCGGTGCCGGTCCACGGGCCGGCTGATCAGGGCTTCAAATGTTCGCCTGATCAGCTCCGGCAAGCCCTGTCACCCAAAACCAAGCTGGTTATCCTGGCCTATCCCAATAACCCGACGGGAGCCATCGCCACCGCCCAGGAGCTGGCTGCCTGGGCCGAGGTTTTGTCCAAGCAGGACCTGGTGGTCTTATCTGATGAACTTTACGCCGAGTTGACGTATGCGCCGCACCGCCATGTGTCCATTGCCGCTTTGCCGGGCATGCGTGAGCGCACGGTGGTGGTCAATGGCTTGTCCAAGGCCTTTGCCATGACCGGCTGGCGCATCGGCTATGCCTGTGGCCCGGCCAGCCTCATCGACAGCATGAAAAAAATCCACCAGTATGCCATCATGTGCTCGCCCACCATGGCCCAGGA
>CAYXIM010000010.1:0-9324 GCA_964465385.1 uncultured Oscillospiraceae bacterium | reverse complement strand
GCTGCGATTGAAGCCCTGACCGGTTCCAGAAAGCCGCTTGAGCAGATGCGTGAGGCCTATGACGCCAGGAGGCGCCTGCTGCTGGCCGCCTGCCGGGAGCTGGACCTGCCCTGCACCGAACCGCTGGGGGCGTTCTACCTGTTTCCGGATATCCGGTCAAGTGGCCTGTCGTCACAGGCCTTTTGCGAGCGTTTCCTCCAGGAAGAAAAAGTGGCCATTGTGCCCGGAGAGGCCTTCGGGGCGTGCGCGGCAGGCTTTGTGCGCATCAGTTATGCCACATCAACCGACAACTTGCGTGAAGCCCTGGTGCGCTTGGAACGGTTTGTAAAGAGGTGTCGCAAGCATGCTTGATTATGTTGAATTGGAACAAAACCTGAAAACCTTGCAGGAGGCCTTCAAAGACCTGGTGGCCAAACTGGATCTTGAAGCCATCCACGCCCAGATTGCGGAACTGGAGCTCAAAGCCCAGGAACCCGATTTTTGGACCGATGTCCAGGCGGCCCGCAAGGTGCAAACCCGCATGACCCACCTGCAAAAACAGGTCGACCGCCTCAGTGACCTGGACGAACGCTTTGAAGATGCCCTGGTCCTGTGTGAACTGGGCCGCGAAGCCGGCGACGGCGCTGTCCTTGAAGAAGTCCGGCAAAACGTCCAGGACCTGACCCGGGCCTATGACGACTTGCGACTGGAACTGCTGTTCACCGGCGAATACGATGAGAACAATGCCCTGTGCACCCTGCATGCCGGGGCTGGTGGAACGGAGGCCCAGGACTGGGCTGAGATGCTCTACCGCATGTACCTGCGCTGGGCTGAAAAACGCGGCTTCGACGTCAAGCAGCTGGACCTTTTGGAAGGGGATGAAGCCGGTCTCAAAAGTGTTTCCTTCCTGGTCAGCGGCCCATATGCCTACGGCTATTTGAAAACAGAGATGGGGGTTCACCGCCTGGTGCGCATTTCACCCTTTGACTCATCGGGCCGCCGCCACACCTCCTTCACCTCACTTGAAGTGATTCCCGAACTGGATGATTCCATTGACATTGACATCAAGCCGGAAGATTTGCGCATCGACACCTACCGCTCTTCCGGAGCCGGTGGCCAGCACGTCAACAAGACCGAATCGGCCATCCGCATCACCCACCTGCCCACAGGTGTGGTGGTCTCCTGCCAGGCCGAACGCTCCCAAATTCAAAACCGCGAAACAGCCATGAACATGCTCAAGGCGCGCCTGTTTGCCATCGCCCGGGAGCAGCAGATGGACCACATCGAGGACCTCAAAGGCGGGCAGATGGACATCGCCTGGGGCAGCCAGATTCGTTCCTATGTGTTTTGCCCGTACACCATGGTCAAGGACCACCGGACCGGCACCGAGCGATCCGATGTCGAGGCTGTCATGGACGGGGAGCTGGATGCCTTCATCCAGGCCTCTTTGATGAGCCAGCAGGAAAGCCGGCTGGATTGACGGGTCCTGGCCCCTGTGTCAAGATAAGAACAAGCCTGATCAAACGAGGTGACACATGCCCAAAAAAGTATTAGTGGTCATGGGCAGCCAATCGGACCTGCCGGTCCTGCTGCCTTGCCTGGACACCCTGGACCGCCTGGGTATTGCCTTTGAGGTCCGCATCTGCTCGGCCCACCGCAGCCCGCAACAAGCCATTGACCTGGCTGACCAGGCCCGGGACCAAGGCTTTTCAGTGATCCTTGCAGCGGCCGGCCTGGCCGCACACCTGCCGGGTGTGCTGGCTTCGCGAACCAACCTGCCTGTCATCGGGATCCCCATTGCCAGTGGCCCCCTGTCGGGCCAGGACGCCCTTTATGCCATCGTTCAAATGCCGCCCGGCATCCCGGTTGCAACCGTGGCCATCAATGGTGCGGTCAATGCCGCCGTGCTGGCGGCGCAAATGCTGGCCATCAGCGATGACGCCATCCTTGACAAACTCAAGGCCCACCGCCGGGAGCTGCAAGACGCACTGGCAGGCCAGCAGGACGAGCTGGACCGGGCCCTGCTTGAACGAAGCCGACAAGGCTGACGGAGGGTGGGCGTGTTTCAACTTGCTGTTTTGGTCTCAGGCGGGGGAACCAACCTGCAGGCCTTGTGTGACCGCATAGCAGACGGGCGGCTGCCCGGGGTTCAAATCGCCTGCGTGGTGGCGTCCCGGCCTGATTGCCAGGCCATTGAACGGGCCCGGCGCTGCCGTTTGCCTGTGCATGTGGTCGACCGCAAAGCCGCCGCCAGCCAGGCGGCTTTTGACCAGGCTCTGCTCGGGCAGCTCAAGGCTTACCCCTTGGACCTGGTGGTGCTGGCTGGTTTTTTGTGCCTGCTGGGCCCGACGGTCGTTGCCGCCTATGAAGACCGCATCATCAACATCCACCCCTCCTTGATCCCCAGCTTTTGCGGGCCCGGCTACTATGGCATCAAACCGCACCAGGCGGTCCTGGCGGCTGGTGCAACGGTGACCGGGGCAACCGTTCACCTGGTGGATCAGGATTACGACACCGGCCCCATCCTCTTGCAACAGGCGGTCCCGGTCCTGCCCGGCGACAGCCCGCAAAGCCTGCAGCAACGGGTCATGACAGAAGCCGAGCAGCCCTTGCTTGCCCAGGCCATCTCACTGTTTGCCCAGGGCCGTGTCCGCAAACACGGCAGGCAGCTTTTGATTCTGGAAGGAGACCTGCAACCATGAAACGAGCCTTGATCAGTGTATCAGACAAGCGGGGAGTGGCCGAGCTGGCCCGCGCCCTGGCAGAGGCGGGCTACCAGATCCTGTCCACGGGAGGCACCGCGGCCCACCTGACGGAGGCGGGGCTGGCCGTGCTGGCGGTCTCCGATGTGACCGGCTTTCCCGAGTGCCTGGATGGGCGGGTCAAAACCTTGCACCCCAGAATCCACGCGGGTGTCCTGGCCAAACGGGACCGGCCCGACCACCTGGCCCAGCTGCGGCAGCTGGACATCCAGACCATTGACATACTGGTTATCAACCTCTACCCCTTCCGGCAAACCTGGCTTCAGGCAGCTGACCAGGCCGCCTGTCTGGAACAAATCGATATCGGCGGGCCGACCCTCTTGCGCGCCGGCGCCAAAAACTGCCCGCATGTGACGGTTGTGGTGGACCCGGACGACTATGGCACCGTGGTGGACCAGTTGCGGGAAGGGGGGGAAACCACGGCAAAGACCCGCCTGGGACTGGCACGCAAAGCCTTTGAACACACTGCCTCTTACGATGCCCTGATTGCGGCATATTTCGCCAGCTTGACGCCGGAACAGCCGGCTGCCTTGCTGACACAAACCTACGAGCGGATCACGGACCTGCGTTACGGCGAAAACCCCCACCAGGCAGCCGCCTACTACCGGGAACTGGTTCCCGTCCAGGCATCTTTTTTGCCAGGCGCCCAACAGCTCAACGGCAAAGAACTGTCCTACAACAACCTGGCTGACACCGATGCGGCCGTGGCCTTGCTCAATGAGTTTGATGAGCCGACGGTTGTGGCCGTCAAGCACGCCAACCCCTGCGGGGTGGCCAGTGCCGACCAGCTGCTGGCCGCCTGGCAAAAGGCCTATGAAGCGGACCCTGTTTCCATTTACGGGGGCATTGTGGCCATGAACCGGACGGTGGACCTGGCGCTGGCTGAAGCCACCCGGCCGGTTTTTCTGGAAGTGCTGATTGCCCCTGACTTCACCACAGATGCCCTGGCGCTGCTGGCCAAGCGCAAGAACCTGCGCGTCTTGCAACTGCCCCATCTGGCCCGGCCCATCCAGCCGGACCGGCCTGAACCCAAGGCCATCCAGGGTGGCCTGCTGGTCCAGGCGCCTGACCGAACCGTGCTGTCCTTGGATGCCTGTCGGACGGTGACCCGCAGGGCCCCCCGGCCTGATCAGCTGGCAGATCTGGTCTTTGCCATGAAGGTGGTCAAGCACACCAAATCCAATGCCATCGTCCTGGCCGCCAACCGGCAGACGGTGGGTATCGGTCCGGGTCAGCCCAACCGGGTGACCTCTGTGGCCATTGCCCTGGAGCGGGCCGGGGACCGGGCGGCAGGTGCGGTCCTGGCCTCTGATGCCTTCTTTCCCTTCGATGACTGGGTCGAGTCGGCTGCCCAGGCGGGTGTCCAGGCGGTCATCCAGCCGGGTGGCTCCATCCGGGACCAGGCATCGATTGAGGCCTGTGACCAGGCCGGTCTGGCCATGGTCTTTACAGGTGTTCGTCACTTCAGGCACTAACAAGGAGGCCTCATGCGTATTTTAATTGTCGGCGGCGGTGGCCGCGAACATGCCATCACCTGGTCTTTGGCCCAAAACCCGGGGGTCAGCCGCCTCTTTTGTGCGCCTGGCAACGCGGGGATCGCCCAGTTGGCCGAACGGGTGCCCCTGCAGGCGACCGACCTGGCCGGCCTGGTCTCCTTTGCAAGAAACAACCAGATCGACCGGGTTTTTGTCGCCCCGGACGACCCGCTGGCTCTGGGCCTGGTGGATGCCCTGGCCGAGGCCGGCATCACGGCCTATGGGCCCAGCAGGCAGGCTGCCCGGATTGAAGCCAGCAAGGCTTATGCCAAAAATCTCATGCGCCGCAAGCACATTCCCACAGCTGATTTTGCGGTCTTCGATGACCTGGCGGCGGCCCGGTCTTTTGTAGCCGAGGCTGATTTTCCGCTGGTGGTCAAGGCTGACGGCCTGGCACTGGGCAAAGGGGTCCTGATTTGTCAGGACCGCCAGGCGGCCGACCAGGCCCTGGAGGCCCTTATGAGCCAGGCGCGCTTTGGTGCCGCCGGACGCACTGTGGTGCTGGAACGCTTCCTGAGCGGCCCTGAGCTGACCGTCATGGCCTTTACGGATGGTCGGACGGTGGTTCCCATGCGGCCGGCACAGGACCACAAGCGGGCCTTTGACGGCGACCAGGGCCCCAACACCGGGGGCATGGGGGCGGTTTGCCCGGGCCTTGACCTGGATGACACCCTGCTGGACACGTTGCAAACGACCATTTTTCAGCCCACCGTGGATGCCCTGGCAGAAGAGGGGCACCCCTTTAAGGGCGTCCTTTATTTCGGCCTCATGTTGACACAGGCGGGCCCCCGGGTGATTGAATACAATGCCCGTTTTGGTGATCCGGAAGCCCAGGCGGTCTTGCCGCTGCTGGAGACAGACCTGCTGGCCATCCTCGAGGCAGTGGACCAGGAACGGCTGGACCAGCTGTCCATCCGCTGGAAAAAGCAGGCCAGCTGCTGCGTGGTTCTGGCTTCGGGTGGTTATCCGGACGCCTATGAAACGGGCTTTCCCATCTCCGGCCTGGACCAGCTGCCGGCTGGCTGCCTGGCCTTTCATGCGGGAACCGCTGAAGAAAAGGGCGACTGGCTGACGGCAGGGGGACGGGTCCTGGGCTTGACCGCTCTGGCGCCGACCCAGGATGAGGCGATCAGCCGGGCCTACCAGGCGGTCAACCGGGTCTATTTTAAGCACATGCACTACCGCAAGGACATTGGCCGGTCATGAGGATCGGGCTGTGCGGCGGCACCTACGACCCGCTCCACCGGGGCCATGAAGCCCTGATGCGCGCGGCCCTGGCCAGCGGCCTGGTGGACCGTTTGCTGGTCATGCCCGCCGGCCAGCCGCCCCACAAAAAAGACCGGCCGGTGTCCTTTGCCCGTTACCGCTATGACATGGCCCGCTGCACCTTTGCAGATGAGCCCCGCATCACGGTCAGCGACTATGAAATCCGCAAGGACAGCCCCTCTTATACCCTGGACACGGCCCGCTGGCACCAGGACCAGCATCCGGACCAGCAGCTGTTTCTGGTTTATGGTTCGGATGTGCTGGCCCAGATCCCATCCTGGCATCAGCCGCTTGCCCTTCTGGCAGCCTGGCCGCTCCTGATTGCTGACCGGGGCGGCTTCGAACAGGCCCAAAGCCGCCAGGCAGCCGCGGCCCTGACTGCCCAGACCGGGGCGTCCATCCGGTTTTTCAAGGCCCCGTCACTGGACCTGTCAGCCACGCAGATCCGCCGGCAGGCGGCCCGGGGACAGGTCCTGGCGGACCAGCTCCCGGCTTGTGTGGCGGCTTATGTGGCACACAACGGCCTTTACCGCTGGCAGGCGGCCTTCGAGGCCCTGGACCGGCAGCTCTGGCACGATCTGATGGACCTTGAGCGGGACCTGTGGTCATTGCTAAGCCCCGACCGCCTGATCCATTCTCTGAATGTGGTCCATTACGCCCTGCACCTGGCCAGCTGCCACCAGGTGCCCGCCCGGCCGGTGGCCCTGGCGGCGCTCTTGCATGACTGTGCCAAATCCTTGCCTCTGGATCAGCAAAAGCAGCTGGCCGCACGAAGCGGGGAGGAGCACTTGCGTGAAAAAGCCCTGATCCACGGACCAGCCGGCTCGGTCCTGGCCCGGGAACGCTTCGGCATCGATGACCCGCAGGTCCTGCAGGCCATCTGCCGCCACACAACCGGCCATCCCCAGATGTCAGCTGTTGAGCGCATCGTTTTTATCGCAGACAAAGCCGAGCCGGCAAGGCGCTACCCGGATCTGGCGGCCATCCGCCAATGTGCTGAACAGGACCTGCTGGTGGCAAGCCGGCTGACTTTCCAGGGCATTGCTGCCGGCCTGGCACGCAAAGGCCTGCAAGCCCATCCCTATACCCGGGCCGGCTTGGATCGGCTCAACCAGAGGCCACAGGGCAAGAGTCGACCAAAGCCGCCCGAGCCTGTATAATAGGAGACAGAAAACGGGTGCCCCGGCAAGGGGCAGAAAGGAGGCAGACTTTTTGACTTCAGAAGAAACAGCAGGTTTCATTCAACATCTTTTAGTAGACAAGAAAGCCCGTGAGGTGGAAGTGCTCGATGTGCGGGAGCGGACCGTTTTGACGGATCGCTTCGTGATTGCAACCGGGACCTCCATCACCCACATCCGGTCGCTGGCCGATGAAATTGAAAAACAGCTCAAGGAGCAGCACCAGCGCGAACCCGACCACATTGAAGGGCGAGAAAGCAGCCGCTGGATCCTCATGGACTATGAAGACGTCATCGTCCATCTCTTTCATGAAGAAGAACGGGCCTTTTATAACTTGGAACAGCTTTGGGCCATGACCCGCCAGACGCTCGAAGCCTGACTCCTGTCGTCTTTTGACGCAGCCGAAGGCGCCCCCCGGGGCGCCTTTCTTGATAGGCTCGGGGCATGAAAAGCACACCCAGCCGCACAAGCCGATTATCCAAGGGGGCTACAGGGCTCATGGTCCTGTGCCTGGCCCTGGTCTGCTTTGCCTGCTTCTGGTCAGCAGACAAAGACACGGTCCTGGTGCAAAGCGGCCAGCCTGTCGAAGAGAGCAGCCAGACCCTGGAAGCCAGCGAGCCCCCGCCAGGCGGCCCACAACCGGTTTACCTGGTTGGTGCGGTCAATCACCCTGGGATTTACCATGTTGAGCCGGGCACCTGTCTCTTTGAAGTGGTGGAAAAAGCCGGTGGCCTGTCGGCTGATGCGGCCCATGACGCCATCAACCTGGCCCAGCTTGTTGAAGGACATCAACTGCTACGCATCCCAAGCCAGGCTGACGTGGCAGCCGGTCACTTGCAGGCGGCCTGGACACAGGATGAGGCCAGCAGCCACCTGATCGACCTCAACCGGGCAACGGCCAAGGATTTGGAAAGCCTACCGGGTATCGGTCCGGTCACTGCCCAGGCCATCGTCGCTTACCGCCAGCAAAACGGGCCCTTTCAGGCGCTGGAAGCGCTCATGCAGGTGCCTGGCATCAAGCAGGCCCGCTTTGACGCCCTCAAGGACCTGATCTGCCTGGGCGCACCAATCGGCTGATGGGCACTGAAAACAACACCACCCGTGATAAAACAGCACAAACGCCGCCTAAGGGGAGTCAGGCTTAGGGATTTACGAAAACAAGAAAACTTTTGACTGGCTCCCTTGATACAGAGGCTCGAAAACAAAGACTGCACCGAAGGATAAAAGCTCTGGTGCAGTTATTTTTATGGTTAAAAGAAGTGCAGAAAATATTTTATAAGCTTCCGAAGTTAAATAAAACAATGACTTTGCAGAAAGGATTAGGATGGTTCATTTTCCCCTTCCATTATATCCTTAAGGAGTTTCAGCTGATGGGGCTTGTCTATATCCATACAGGGTTCAGGACAATTCCAGACGATGGCTCGGGATTTGATACCAATCTTTTTGGAAACCTTCTTTGCCAGCTCCTCAAGGCTATACCTCTTGAAAAGAATGGCAACAAGTGTTCCTATCCCTATCAGACCTGCCTGGCGGAAGGGGGTTTTTCTCCTGCCGATCAGGCCTTCCCAGAGGGGCATATGTTCTCTGACAACCTTTATGTTTATAATACCGATGTCTGACCCGCATACTTCCATATCCCTGAGTTTTACGTAAGTGCGTTTAGAGGCGGGAAACTTTAATTCCATCATCTCCCTGCCACAAACACCATAGTAAAAATCATGCCTTGTTTGCATGGCTGCATCAAAGAACCAGTCTGCCATCTTTCCCTTGATTCCAGGTGTATCTGAGGATACAAGCATGACATATTCTCTTTCGGGATTTAATTCAAGGGACTTGTTTGATCCTGCCAAAATGTTGTCCAACATGCTTCCGTAATTTTCAATAAAATACAGAGGCTTTTTACCTCCTATGCCATCAATAGGTTCAAGACCAACCACGATGATAGAATCAATTCTTGCCGACTCATCCAGAGCCTCAACAATCCATTGCAACAAGGGTTTCCCTGCAATTATTATCATGCTTTTGGACGTTCCTTTTGCATGGTCATAAAGTAAATCCCCAGGTTTGAGGACATCTCCCGCCATAATAATCGCATTAACTTTCATATCAATTCAGCTCCTGCAGTTGAGGTCCAATATGTTGCGACTCCAGCATCTCGTCTATCTCTTCCCGGCTAAGAGGCCGATTCTTACCGGATGCCGCCACCAAGGCAGCCTCAACCATATTTGTTCCAAAGGTCCGTCCACCCATAATAGGTGTGGTTGTAATTAAGTATTTTATGCCTGCCTGCTTAAAAAACGCCACATCACGGGTTGTCGTGGTGTTAGTCACAACGATCTTTTTTTCCATCCCATCTAAGGGCATATGTCTTTTAATGTAATGACAATCACCTGCAATTATTGTTGCCCAACGGAAGTACTTTTCGTTTTTCAGCACATGTTTTTCCTGCTTTTCCCCCAAAGGATAAAAGAGTTTGAAAGGCAGTCGGCCTGCAACCGGCATTAGAAGTCTCCCGATTTTTTTCAAGGTAGAAAGATTTCTAACAGGTACAGGTAAGCCCAACGCAAACATCAAATCTCCATAGATTACATCATTGGCTGGGTT
>CAYXIM010000009.1:0-34281 GCA_964465385.1 uncultured Oscillospiraceae bacterium | reverse complement strand
GTGCTTGCTTGGGGTGCAAGAGGTCGCAAGTTCAAGTCTTGTCACTCCGACCATCAGCCATGTCGGACCAACGGTCCGGACATGGCTTTTTTTTGCCTATAAGCTGCTGGCCGACAAACTGGTCAGGGTGCACAAAAGCACGATCAAACTATTGACAGCACAAGCGTAAAGTGGACATAATGCGTGTTTTGTGTCATTGATGCGGCCTCAGGGGCACTGGATAATAAAGATACCAAGAAACCACAGGGAGGTAGAAGGATGAAAAAACTGCTTGCAATGCTCTTTACACTCTCACTTGTGTTAACGATGGTTGGCTGTGCCGGAACAACAGGTTCCACAGCGGCTCCCAGCGGAGAAACAAGTGGCGCACAAACCGAGGAACCGGAACAATCGGGGTCTGAAACCGAACCGGCTGGTGAAACAGAATTCAGTTGGGAAGGATCCGGCACCGTGACGGTTTACTCAGGTAACGCATCTGACATTTCAGAAGATTATTTTGAAGCCTTTACAGAACTGACCGGTGTGACCGTGGAGCCCGTCTACGGTGGTGGCGGTGAACTGCTTAACCGCGTGGCTGCGGAATCAGAAAACCCTCTGGCCGACGTCCTGATCGGCGCAACATCAGACGTTCTGGAAAGCTTTACCGAGTATTTCGAACCCTATCAATTGCAGTCTGTTGAGCCCGACATGCTCGGCCAGGCATCTTTGGATAAAGCCTACTGGCCCGAAGACGCCGGCGGCAACATCATGATCTTCCTGGTCAACACCAACCTGTTGGCAGAAGAAGACATCCCCACCTCATGGGCCGATTTGACCGACGAGAAATATTTTGGCCAGATTGCCATGGGTGACCCGACCGCATCCACGTCAGCCTATATCCACGTCTGCATCATGGAACAGCTCTATGGCTGGGACTTCGTTGAGGACTTCTACCGGAACCTGGACGGCAAGATCATCGGATCGTCTTCCACCATTCCCAAAGCAACCGCTGACGGTGAATTCTCCATTGCCCTGACCATTGAAAACTACGGCGCAGACTATGTGGCCGTTGCCCCCCATATGAAAGTTATTTATCCCGAAGATGGCACCATGAGAACAGCTGGTGGCTCGGTCATCATCAAAAACAGCAAAAACCCGGAAAATGCCAAACTGTTCGTGGAATTCATGTACTCCAAGCAGATTGCAGAAATCGTTGCGTCCTACAACCGCCGCCCCAGCCGCACAGACGTCTCTTTGCCGGACGGGCTTGGCCAGTTTAAAGACATCACCTTCATGGACTACGACTATGACAGGGCCGGAGACATGGAAGGCAATGTTGAAAAATGGAATGAAATTGTCATCAACAACTAGCGCTTAAGCGATTGGACAACAGCCTTCAAGGGCCGCAACGTGTCGTTAAACAGGCCTTGCGGCCCTTGTTTATGGCTTATCCACGCTTGATGAGGAGGAAAACATGAGCTGTAGTGTAACGATTAAAAATGGGGTCAAACGCTTTGGTGACTTTCGGGCGGTTGACGGGGTCTCACTGGAGATCAAAGAAGGGGAGTTTTTCACCCTGCTGGGCCCATCCGGATGCGGCAAAACGACCTTGCTTCGGATGATTGCCGGCTTTTACAAAGTGGATGAAGGGGAAATCTATTTTGATGATCGCTTCATTAACAATGTGGCAGCCAACAAACGAGACATCGGCATGGTCTTTCAAAACTATGCTATTTTTCCGCACATGTCTGTCAGTGACAACGTGGCTTACGGCCTCAAGGCCCGGAAGGTTCCCAAAAAAGATCGCATGCCTCGGGTGCTCAAATCCCTTGAAATCGTTGAAATGGCCGATCTCAAAGACCGCATGCCCCATGCCATGTCTGGCGGCCAGCAGCAGCGCGTGGCGCTGGCCCGGGCCTTTGTCATTGAACCAAGCATTTTGCTCATGGACGAGCCCTTGTCTAACCTGGATGCCAAGCTGCGCGTGCAGATGCGCAGCATGATCAAACGGCTGCAGTCGCGCCTGGGCATCACCACCATTTACGTGACCCACGACCAGGAGGAGGCCCTGGCCGTGTCCGATCGCATTGCGGTCATGAAAGATGGCAAGCTGATGCAGGTTGGCCGGCCTGAAGACATTTACCGGAAACCGGAAAACCTGTTTGTGGCCAACTTTATCGGCACCTCCAACGAATTGAAGGGCAAGATCACAGCGCTTGAAGGGGACAAGATGGGTCTTTTACAATTGGAAGCCGGCCACCAGATCAAGGTCTGCTTGTCAGAAGCCTATACCGGTCCGGTTGTGGTTTCTGTTCGTCCCGAATACCTGTATTTCTCCGATTCAGGCATGAAGGGCCAAATCCAGATGACAACCTTCCTGGGTGACTTTGTCTTGTATGACATTGAGCTGGAAAACGGCAAAACCATTTCACTTAACGAGTACGGCAAGGCCCATCAAATCCGGTCCATTGGAGAGCACATCCAACTGCAGCTTGTTGAAGAAAACATCTCCGTTTACAAAGAAACAGGGGAGGTCATTTCATGTTAAGCAAGGTCCGCTTTCGCTACTTTAATTTTTGGACGATTTCCACGCTGGTTTTGCTGGTCTTTTTCGCTTTTTCCTTGCTTTATCCGCTGGGCAATTTGTTCCTGAGCAGTTTCCGTCATGAAGAAAAGGCTTTTTCCCTGCAAAACTACATCACTTTCTTTTCTAAACCCTATTATTACAACGCTTTGAAAAACTCCCTGACCATTGGCGTCCTGTCCACCTTGATCTCCACGATTTTAGGTGTGGCCCTGGCCTACGTGGTCCACCGCTACAACATCGTCATCAAGGGCGCTTTGAAGATGTTGTTTATCATCGCCCTCATGTCTCCGCCCTTTATTGGTGCTTACTCGTGGATCTTGCTGCTGGGCAGAAGCGGCTTCATCACCCAGCTGTTTGAACGCATCGGCATCACCTTGCCGACCATCTACGGCAAAAACGGCATTTTATTGGTTTTTTCTTTAAGCCTTTCCATTTATGTCTTCCGTTATGTGACGGCTGCTTTGCAGGGCATTGATGCCTCGTTGGAAGAAGCAGCCGAGAGCCTGGGGGCCAGCAAAATCAGGCGGATCTTCACCGTCACACTGCCAGTCATCATGCCTGCCATCACCTCGGTCATGGTCATTGTCTTTATGCGATCCTTGGCCGACTTTGGCACCCCCTTGCTTATCGGTGAAGGCTACAAGACCATGCCGGTTCTGGTCTACAACGCCTACCTGAGCGATATGGGCGGAGACGCCCGCATGGCCGGAGCAGTCAGCGTGGTGATTGTCACCTTGTCTTTGGGGGTGCTTTTGTTGCAAAAGACCTACATTTCACGGAAAAACTATGAAATGTCGTCCTTGCGCCCACCGATTGAAATCAAACTTTCGGGCTGGAAACGCCTGCTGGCTTCGCTGCCGTGCTTCTTGTGGCTGCTTCTGGCGCTGGCTCCACAAATCACCGTGGTTATCTCCTCCTTCATGAAAGCCAGTGGCCCCGTCTTTGTTGGCGGTTTCACATTGGATAACTACAAGAGCGTGTTGAAAAACGTCAGCCAAAGCATTATCAATTCCTTCCTGTATGCCACCATTGCCATCATCTTCATCATTATTTTTGGCATCATCACGGCTTATATCAGTGTCAGGCGCAAGCATCAGGGTGGCACCTTGCTGGACACCCTGGTCATGTTTCCCTTTGTGATCCCGGGTGCGGTTATCGGGGTGTGCTACATCATTGCTTTTAACCGCCAGCCCTTCCTGCTGGCTGGAACGCCACTTGTTATTTTGCTGGCCTATATCATCCGCCGCCTGCCCCACACGGTCCGTTCTTCGGTCGGTGTCCTTGAATCCATCCACCCCAGCCTGGAAGAAGCCTCTATCAGCCTGGGGGTGGCGCCCATGAAAACCTTCTTTGTTATCACGGCCCGCCTGATGGTTTCCGGTGTGGCCGCCGGTGCAGTCCTCAGTTGGATATCCTGCATGAACGAGCTCAGCTCCACCTTGATGCTCTACGGCGCCAAAACCATGACCATGCCCATCGCGATCTACACCTATGTCAGTCGCGGCAACTACGGTATTGCAGCCGCCCTGGGAACGGTTATGACACTGTCCATCTTGGCTGCTTTGTTTCTTGTTTCTAAGCTGACACGCAAAGGCGGCGACATCATTTAAAAGCTGCCGGCGCCACGAGAGGAGAACGATCACCTTGCTTTACGATTTACATGCACACTCAACCCATTCAGATGGACAGGCATCGGTCGACTACATCATAGAAAAAGCCAGGGAGGGGGGATACCGGACGGGCATTTCGGACCACCTCTACTGCGATGGCATTTTTACCGATGAAGACATCGTGCGTTACTTGGATGATGTGACGGGACGCGGCATTCCTGTTGGCGGTGAAGCCAACATCGGCGAAGAATTCATGCTGCCTGATCGTTTGCTCAAACGATTTGATTATTTGATTGCGTCCGTTCATGCTGTGTTTCCGCCAGAAGGGAAATTTGCCTTCAACAAGTACTTTGCCATGAAAGGCGGCTTCATCGAGCATTGGGCTGGCTATGATGAATCCCGCGCCCTTGAGTATTTGGAACTGTCCGTGCGGCACATTGAATCCCACTTTTCACGCTATCGGACCGATATCCTGGGTCATGCCACCATGATGCCTTTTTACGATGACCTACCACAGGACTCGCCAGAACTCATTGACTGGGAAAAAACCGTGGTTAGCCTGTGTAAAAAATACGGTGTTGCCATGGAAATATCCAGCATGTGGAAGCGACCACACGAACGCATGCTGCGCGTGGCCAACGAGGCCGACCTGATCTTTTCACACGGATCTGACTGCCACCGGCTGGATGAAGTGGGGGTGCTGGACTACTCCCTGGATATGGTGGCGCGACTGTCTATCCCACAAGAGCGTATCTTTGTTCCGGTCTATGAACAGGCCTGAATCCGTTCTGGTGGTGCAAAGAACTGCCCCTGAAGCCAATGGGCTGCAAACCGGCTGATGGTTTGCAGCCCACCTGGGCTTTTTTAGGCTAACAGCTGCTTAAAGGGCCTGTTGACACCCATGCTATACTGGGACCTCACCTGTTAAACCTGCCCATTGGGCTGGCCTGAGGCATAACGACATGAAACGATTTGCTCTACCTAAAAGCAGAAAAAGCCTATTTCGAATCCTTTTGCTGGGGCTCTTAGGCAGCAGCCTGCTGACCGGCATGCTGGTGCTTTTTTTGCTCTTTATGCGTTCAGAACTTTTTTATAAGCTCTATCTGGGAAATGACCTCAAACGCTATGTGAAAACAGCCAGCAGTGGTTATGCAGAGCTGATTGACACCTACAAGACAACGGTGGAAGACCTGTCCACTGACGCCCAACTTCTGGATCTGCTGGCTTTGGAAGAGCCATATGAAAAGCCCAAGCTGTATCAGTTTTTCAATCAGCAGGCGGCCAACTGGACCATCCGTCCCATTGTCCATCTGCTTTCTTCCGAAGAGCAAGCCATTGTATCGACCACCTTTGGCATCAACCGTTACGAACCGGAGCATTACACCGGTTTCAACCGGCTCTTGGACCAGACAGGCAAAACCATTGTCATGCCCAACCGGTTCACAACGACCAATGGAGAAGAAGTGGTTATGACTGTGGGCAAAGCCCTTTTCCACCAGGGCCGCCAACTTGGCTACGTTTATTTTGATGTGACCGAAGGAGAAGTTGAAGCCTTGTTTCGCGACCACAGCGACTTGTCTTTCAGCGGCAAAGACACCTATGTGCAGGCTATGATTTACACCTGGTACCGGCAGGTGCTATATAACAAGGACATGCCTGGTGGTTTGACCGTTTCACCTAACAGCCGTTACCTGACCAAAGAGTTTGCTGACCGCTTCAACACCCGACAGCCACTTGTGTCGCTGCAACACATTGGGGAAACGCAATACCTGGTTTCAGGCATGCAAACCCAAGATGAACAGTTTGTGCTGGTGTGCTCGATCGGGCTTTCCTACCTGCAGCAAAACGTCCAGCGTATGTATGTGGTGGTTGCGTTTTTGAGCCTGCTGTTACTCGTTTTCAGCTTTGGCTACACCTTTCTGGTTCACCGTTCCATTGGTGAGCCGGTCAAGCACATTGTCCAGACCATGACGCGGTTTGGCCAGGGAGACCGCTCCGTGCGTTGTGACTTCGAGTCCGACAACGAGCTGGGCCTGATCAGAGACCACCTCAACAACATGATCGTCAACATCGACCACATTATGAAAAACCATGCTGAAAAACAAGACCAGCTGCTCATTGCTGAAAACAACCATCTCAAGGCCCAAATCCAGCCACATTTCATCAACAATGCATTGGAATCTATACACTGGCTGGTCAAAGTGGGCGACAAAGACAAGGCCAGCCAGGCCATCAGAGATTTGGCCAAACTGATGACCGACTGCATGAAGACCAGCTCTTCTTTATATGAACGCGTTGAGGAAAGCCTTGCCTTTTCCGGCCGGTATATGGCCATTCAAAAGCTCTGCTATCCGGACAAGATCAACGTATCTGTGTACGCCAGCGACGCAGCCCGAGACACGTTGATTCCGGCTTTTCTCATCCAGCCGCTGGTCGAGAACGCCATCGTCCATGGTTTGCAGCCCAAAGTGGGCAGCGGCCACCTGACCATCACCATCGAAAAAACCAGCCACACCCTGGTCGTTTTCCTGCATGACAATGGGGTGGGCATGACACCTGACCAGATGCAAAGGCTGCTGCAAACAGACCGACCGGGGCAAGGGATTGGCCTGCATAACGTTCACAGGCGGCTCAAGCTCTATTACGGTGACGACAATGGGCTACAAATTGCCTCAGCGGCCGGGCAGGGAACCAGCATCCTGATCCAGATACCACTTGTCAGCGAGGAGGCTTTTTAACGTGTTTACGGTCGCTGTTGTTGAAGACAACTACCCGGTTCGAAAGGGGTTGGTGCATACCCTGGAGCAGCACAAGCACCTTTACCGCCTGATCGGAGAAGCAGAGGATGGGCTTGCCGCACAAAGCCTGCTCTTGCAGCAACGTCCCCAGATTGTCCTGATGGACATCCGCCTGCCGGGCCTGTCTGGCCTGGACGTCATCCGACATGTCCGGGAACACTATCAACCGCAGGTGGTGGTGGTTTCTGGCTACACTGAATTCGAGTACGCCCGTCAAGCCCTGTCCTTGGGCGTTTTGGCCTATCTGGTCAAGCCTGTCGATGAAGGAGAGCTTGAACAGTCTTTGCGTTACGCCGTGTCAAAGCTGTTAAACAGCAGCAGCCAGCCTGATCTGCTCGGCAACCCAACGTTGACCGCGCTTGAACAACAACGTGCCGAAGACATGCCGGCTGAGGGAGCCAGTCCCCTGCAAACCTATTATGTCCACCAGATCATGGCTTACATCCGCTCCCATTATTTTGAGGATTTTTCACTGGCCGACCTGGCAGAGGCACTTGAATTAAGCGAAAGTTACCTGAGTAAAATTTTTAAACAAAACACCACCTTCACCATCAACGAATACAACAACAACTACCGACTGGAACAGGCAGCCAAGCTGTTGGCTGATCCCAGGCACCGCATCAGTGAAGTGGCCCGTTATGTCGGCATTGAAAACCAGCGCTATTTCAGCCACCTTTTCAAACGAAAAATGGGGGTCACCCCAAGCCAGTACCGAGAAGCGGTTTTGTCACAAGGCGCGCCACGCAAAACAGAAAATTGAACACCTTTGACCTTTCGTGTTACCATAAGACCATCACGCATACGGGCAGGGGAACGGACATATGAATGGAGCGGTTTACCCGGGACGCGGACAACAAACGGACTGGAATAACGTAGCCGTCATCGAGCGCAACCGGCTTGCAGCTCACGCTTCACTCATTCCTTTTCCGGACACCGCCAGTTGCCGCCTGGCCGTGTCCCGCCACCGCCGTTTCCTGTCAACGCAGGTCTTGTCCTTGCGCGGCGACTGGGACTACCGCCATTACCCCAACCTGCTCCAGTTACCTGAAAACATCTTGTCTTTCCGGTCTGGCTTTGAAAAACGTCAGGTGCCTGAAGCACAGCTGACAGCCTCTCATCCACTGGACGCGGACCGGCTGCCCTTTCCAGTTGACCCACCTTTTGTGCCAGATGAACAAGCGGTCCATGTCTACCGTAAAACCTGCCGGCTGCCCCTGACCTGGGGACGCCTGCGTAAGCGTCTGGTCCTGTCCGGCGTCCGCGCAGCCTGCCATGCCTACGTCAACGGCAAGGCAGTCGGCTTCACACAAGGCAGCGCTCTGCCGGCTTCCTTTGACATCACCAGCCACCTGCACGATGGCGACAACGAGCTCTTCCTCCTGATCTATCCCTATAGCACGGGCAGCTACCTGGAACAACTGCCTGACCAGCCGTGGTTTGGCTGCATCCGCGATGTCTACCTGGAGGCACACCCCTCTTTGACCATTCAGGACCTGCACCACAAAACCACCTGGCTGGCCGACGAAAAGGTCTGGCGCTTGGATCTGAGCGTGGTCTTGTTGTCCACACGGATCGCCCTGGAACAGCCCACGGTCCAGATCAGCCTGCGCAGACAGGACCAGCCCCTGCACGAAGCAGCCTGGACGGTCACCATGAAGCAAGCTGACCCAGCCCTGTTTCCAGCGCCTGTTCAAACCACCGGCACCTTGCAAACCAGCCTGCAGATACGTGATGTGCAAGCCTGGTCCGACGAAGCACCCGTGCTTTATGACCTCTTCTGCGCAGTCAGCGACCGGACCGGCCAAGACCAGGTTTGCGTTCAGCAATCGGTGGGCTTTCGGGACCTGGCCCACAAACAAAAATCCTTTCTGATCAATGGACGGCCCGTGCGTTTAAAGCCGGTGCGCTGGTCCGGCCTTCGCCAGCCTGATGCCAGCCGAAACCTGAACGACCTGGTCGAGCAGATCAGGGGCTACAAACAACACCACTTTAACACCATCTGGTTTTGTCACGAGCCGCCCGATCCCATTGTCCTGGACCTGTGTGATGCCTATGGCTTTTACGTCATCGTTGACGCCCCGCTGCAGGACCAGACCGGCTGGGTTGCTGCCCTGTCTCATAAACAACCCAAGCTGGTTGAAAAGCTGGCCGTGGACCGCCTGGAGCGCCTGATCATGCGGGACCGCAACCACCCTTGTGTCATCGCCTGGTCTTGCGGTCTTTTTCTGCAGGCGGATGCAGCCGATGCGCCGGTTCGGCTCTTGCGCGAACGCCTGATCGCGCACGTACGCAGCCTGGACCCGGTCCGGCCCATTCACGGTGCTGATTTTCCTGATCTGGGCCGCTACTTGGACGACTGGCTGGACGCCAGCCAGGATAAGACGCCTTCCTCAGTGACCTGGCTGCGCCTGCCCCAGGCTGGAGAAGACCCCTGGTGCCTGTACGACCACGACCTGTCCCGTGACCTGCTGCCGGCTGCAGCCAAGGTGCTGGAACCCCTGGCCATCGAAGGGGTCAGCCCCTTAAGCGGGTCTTTTTCCGTCATCAATCGCATGCACCGGACCAGCAGCCAGGGCCTGATTTTTGACTGGTCGCTGCTGCGCCAGGGCATCCCGATCCGCCAGGGCACGCTGACCGACGTGGCCATCGGCCCCGGTCACAGCCACCTGCTGGACCTGGACTACGGCGCCGTTGACCTGTCAGACGGCTGTGACTACCTGCTCCAATGGACGATCAGGAGTGATGACCGTTTTTTCTGGTTCCGGCGTGGTGACAGCCTGGTCCGCCAGGAAGTGGTGGTGCAAGGCCAGACCGCGCCGGCAACACCAGAAACCGGACGCGGCGGCCGCTTGAGGCTGGAGTCTGACCGCCATCACCTGATTGTTTCCGGCTCGCGTTTCTGGTTTGTCTTCAACCGCCTGCACGCCACCCTGGAAAGCTGGCGCAGTGGAGACCGGGAGTGGCTGGCGTCACGCAGCCTGACCGGCTCGGACCAGCCTTTTTACAACCGACCGCCTCTGGCCGGCCTGCGCTGGTCTTTGATGCGCCAGCCCGACCCGTTGGATGAAGCAGACTGGCAGCGCTGGCAGCGGGCAGGTTATGACCGCCTGATGGCACGTGTTGTTTCTGTGGATGATGGTTGCGACGGCAAGACAGCCGTGATTGACATGACCGCCCACATCGGCCCGCCTGGACAAGCGCCGCTCTTTAAGCTCAACCAGCGCACCGACGTCTCGTCCAGTGGCCGGCTGACCTTGTTTGCCAGCCTGTCGCCCTTGGTGGATCACCCCCTGCCACCGGCTTGTTTTGGCTACGCCTTTAACCCCGCACACGTTCTGAGCCAATTGGCCTGGTATGGACCCGGTCCGGAACGTTCACTGGCTCGTCTGGCACACAGCGGCCTTTACACCGGCCATCAGGTGGCCAGCCTGGCGGATCTTTGCCGGCCCGATGCCGAACCGGGCGTTTTCAAACGGGTGCGCCAGCTCAGCCTGCGCCACCCGGATGGACCCGGTCTCATGATCCGATCTGACCAGCCCTTCGCTTTTGACACCTATGCTGCCCAGACCGGCCAGGCGGCCGCCTGGCGCAGACAGGCGGGCAGGGGGGAGGCCACCATCTTGCTGATCCAGCCCCAGAGCCTGTACAAAACCAGCTTCCAAAGCCCCATCCATTGTTTGTTCACCTTCACGCCACTGGCGTGACCCAAAGGAGGAAGCCATGACACCTGCCCTTGACCTGATTGATGCGGACCACATCATTGGCCTGCGTCGCCAGCTGCACCAGATTCCTGAACTTGCTTTTGACCTGCCACAAACCCTGGCCCTGGTCAGGCGGGAACTGGCGCAACTGGGGATTGCCTATACGGAACGGTTTGGCACCAGCAGCATTGTGGCCACCATCAACCCGGACATCACCCGCTACACCATCGGCATCCGGGCAGACATGGATGCGTTGAAGTTGCAAGAAAAAACCGGGGCGCCCTACCAGTCCCGGATTCCAGGGCACATGCATGCCTGCGGCCACGATGCACACACGGCCATGCTCCTGGGCACGGCCAGGGCCCTCCAGGCCATGCGGGATCAGTTGACCTGCCGGGTCAAGCTCCTCTTCCAGCCCAGCGAAGAAGGTTATTCGTCCGGCGCCGAACGCATGGTTGCTGACGGGGTCATGGATGATATTGATATCATCATCGGCCAGCACATCGATATGACCCAGGAATCGGGACATGTGGGTGTCTGCCCCGCTTACGCCATGCCGGCCAGCCGCACCCTGCTGCTGGACCTGACCGGCAACCCCACGCACGCCACGACCCCGCACAAGGGCGTTGATGCCCTGGCCATGGCCTTTCGCATCTACGGTGCGGTTCAGCTGATGCTGGCACGGGAAACCGATCCACTGTCACGCTACATCTGCTCCTTTAACAAGATGCAAGCCGGAACCGCCCAGAACATCGTGGCTGGTGAAGCCCAGCTGGTGGGCACCATCCGTTCTTTTGAGGCCGCTGTGGACACCTTTTTGTTGGACCGGATCAGCCAGATTGCCCAGAACACCGCGGCAGAACTGGGCGGCCAGGCCCGCCTGCAAACCAACCTGAAATGCCTGCCCCTCTATAACGACCGCCTGCTGTCGGCCAGCTGGATCGAATCCGCCCGCAAGGTGGTGGGTCCTGACCGCCTGGTGGACATCCCCTTGCGCATGGGATCAGAGGATTTTTCCTATTACCTGACTCGAAAACCGGGTGTCTTTTTCCGCCTGGGGGTCCGTAACGCCGCCAAGGGGATCACCGTGGGCGTTCACAACAGCGCCTTTGACCTGGACGAAGCGGCTCTGGCAACAGGCAGTGCCGTCTGTGTGCAGTTTGTCTTAGACCACATGGCCGGCCATGCCCGGACAGAAGCGATCCAAAGCCTTGGCTACCGCATGAACCAGCCTGGGGAGGAATGGGACACATGAAAAAAACGTGGGGCCTTTGGGCCTTTGGGGATGCACACGTGGGTTCTGACCTGGCGCATGGCCGGGAAAGCCTGGCTCAGGCCATCAGGCAGTCAGAGCAAGACCCTGCTTTCGCCTGGGACCTGGCTGTCAATGTCGGTGACCTGTCGGGCGCCCAGGGCCTGCCCGCCGATGAGGAAGGGGCCGAAGTGGTCCGCCAGTTTTCAGCCTTGCAAGACCACGACCGCCACGCCATCTACAGCGTTTGTGGCAACCATGACCGCAGCGGTATCGACCAGGAAGCCGCCTGGTGGTTTCGCAAGTGGGTAGACCCTTGCGGTGAAAACACGCCTTTTTCAGGCATCAGCCAGTCCCGAAGGCCCTATCCGGTTGAAGGCAGCTGGGAACGCTATGCGTTCACGGTTGGTAACGTGCGGTTTCTGATGATGAGCGACATCAATGAGCCCAGCCAGACCGTGGGAAGAGGCGCCCTGGGGGGCCATCCCGGCGGTGTGGTTTCAGCTGACACCTTTGCCTGGTGGCAGCAGCAGCTGGCCGACCATGCAGACCAGATCATCATCAGCGTCCACCATTACATGCTCAAGGACACAACCGTTGCATCTGGCTCCTGGGAGGGCATGCAGCTGGATGAGGCCGGTAACTGGGAAGACCGTTACCACGGCTATCGGCCGCTGGGCACGCCGGATGGCGCATCCTACCTGTACTGGGTGGGCAGCCGCCCGCACGCACAAGCCTTTGAAAGGCATCTGCAAGCGCATCCCGGTGCGGTCGACCTGTGGATCGGTGGGCACACCCACACCGATCCGGAAGACACCTTTGGGGGCAAATCACACATCGAAAGCCGCTGGGGGACCCACTTTCTCAATGTCAGTGCCTTGACGCGTCATCACGTCAGCCGGGCCCGCTACGGGGTGCCCATGAGCCGCCACCTGACCTTCACCGAAGGCAGTGACCAGGTGCTGGTGCGCTGTTTCCTGCACAGCAGCCATTGGCGCGAACAAGGCTGGTACCCGCCGGCCGAACGCACCTTGCGCCTGTCTCAGCCATTCAGCGGCATGCAGGCATGAAAAAGGCCGTCTGTCTTCCGACAGACGACCACCAGGCTGGCAGGGGAGACGCGATTCGAACACGCAACCGACGGTTTTGGAGACCGTTGCTCTACCGTTGAGCCACTCCCCTAAGCCGAATCAAATCATATCATCAGCCGCTTTTACTGTCAACAGAAGGGGGGCTTTTGTTTGCATGTGCGCCCCCTCAATGATATGATTTGACTGATGATTGCATGCAGGATGGAGGTAAGAAAGATGGGGCTTTTGCTCATCGGAACCGGGAAAATGGGCCAGGCCCTGGCCCGGGGTTTTCTGCAAGAAAAGCGCCTGTCTCCAGACGCATTCTGGTTGATGGATCTCGATGTCAGCCGGGCCCGGGAGGCAGCTCAAAGCCTGGGCGGCCAGGTGGCCCCCAGCCTTGAAGAAGGCCTGGGACAGGCCGACACCGTCCTCATCGCTGTCCCGCCAGCCGCTGTTTCAAGCTTGCTGGTTGAAGCGGCTCCCTTTTTAACTTCACACACCGTCTTGTCTCTTGCCGCTGGTGTCACCCTGGCAGACCTCAGGCGCTGGGCTGGCCCCGGTCCGGGCCTGGTGCGGGTCATGACCAACCTGCCGGCGCAGGTCGGTGCGGCTGTCAGCGCCCTGGCCTGTGATGGGGTTGATGGCGACAAGGCCGCTGAAGCCTTGGCGCTTTTTGCGGCCTGTGGCACGGCTTACCACGTGCCTGAAACAGCTCTGGATGCGGTGACTGGCCTGGCCGGCAGTGGCCCCGCCT
Source organism: uncultured Oscillospiraceae bacterium (assembly GCA_964465385.1). Taxonomy (GTDB): domain Bacteria; phylum Bacillota; class Clostridia; order Saccharofermentanales; family UBA5734; genus JAAYBY01. The sequence continues at coordinate 20,527 of CAYXIM010000009.1, read as the reverse complement.
ATGTCATGCTGGTGATTGAGGCCCTGGCCGATGGCGGTGTTTTGCAGGGCCTGCCCCGGCAGCTTGCCCTGGACATGGCCGCCATGACGGTCTATGGGGCCGCCCGCTATGTCCGGGAAACCGGCCAGCATCCGGCCCAGGTCAAGGAGCTGATCGCCTCACCCGGCGGCACCACCATGGCGGGCCTGGACCACCTGGAAGCCCAAGGCTTTCGGTCTGCGCTCATGCGCGCGGTTTCTGCCGCGGCCGACCGGTCACGGCAACTGGGAGATGGCCATGGCTAAGGGCGTGGATATTTACACAGACGGCGCCTGCTCCGGCAACCCCGGACCCGGCGGCTGGGCAGCCATCCTGGTTGCCCAAGGCATTGAAAAAGAAATTTCCGGCTCCGTTGCCTCCACCACCAACAACCGCATGGAAATGACGGCCGCCATTGAAGCCCTTAAAGAACTCAAGCGGCCGTGCACGGTCCGCATACACAGCGACAGCGCCTATCTGGTCTCCGCCTTCAACCAGGGCTGGCTGGACAAATGGCAGCTTAACGGTTGGCGCAATGCGGCCAATGACCCGGTCAGCAACGCTGACTTGTGGCAAGACTTGTTGCGGCTGGCCCGGCCCCACCGCATCGAATGGATCAAGGTGAAAGGCCACGCCGATCACCCGTACAACAACCGCTGCGACAAGCTGGCGGTCGAAGCCATTCAGGCCTACCGGCTGTCCGAACAGACGCAAGACCGTCAGGAGGCATGACCCCTTGTTTGAAGAAACCAGCCGGCAGGTCCGGCGCCCCTTCCGGGGACAGGTGTTCGACGTTGAAGTGCATGAGGTGACCTTGCCTGACGGCAAGACAGGCAAGCGGGAACTTGTCCGCCATGCGGGCGGTGCCTGCGTGCTGGCCCTGGACGAGCAGGGGCGGGTACCCATGGTCCGCCAGTATCGCAAGGCTTTCGAGCACGTTTTGTTGGAAGTGCCTGCGGGCAAGCTGGAAGTGGGTGAAGACCCACTGGCCTGTGCCCAGCGGGAACTTCAGGAGGAAACAGGTGTTGTTGCGGCCCACTACCGCAAGCTGGGCACCCTGTATCCGTCGCCGGGCTATTGCAGCGAACAGCTGCATCTCTACCTGGCGACCGGCCTGACCACTGGTCCGGCCCGTCCAGATGCGGGCGAATTTGTCAGTTGTGAATGGGTCCCGTTTGCGGACCTGATCCAGGCGATCGAGGCCGACCAGATCCGTGACGCCAAAACGGTGGTGGCCTTGCTGATGGCAGCCCGCCAGCTGACGGATCATCCGTCCATGAGCCAAGAAGGGGGAAGAGGCGGTGGCGTCTAAAAAACCGTTTGACAAGCAACGCGAAATCAACGGCGTGCTCTTTCTGGCCATCGCCATCATTTTAGGTGTCGCTTACTACCTGCCTGTCTCCACAAGTGGCTGGCTGGGCGCCCGCTTGCAGGCAGCTGGTTTTGGCCTCTTTGGCGTCGCGGCCTATGCCCTGCCGGTCTTGACCGCGGCCATGGCCGTTGATTACCTGCTGGAGAAAAAAGGCAAGCTGTCCCACCGCCGTTTCACCACCAGCCTCTTGCTCTTGCTCTCGACGGCCACCCTTTTGCACCTGACCACCACTGACCTGACTGCCATCCAGCAAGCGGTCCACAATGAAAAGCATCCAGCCTGGCAGGCCCTGCGCCTGCTTTGGGCCAGTGGCCAGAACCCTGGACTGGTCCAACGCGGGGCCACCACCCTCAGCGGCGGGCTGTTAGGCGGCGGTGCCGCCTTGAGCCTGGTGGCTGTTGCTGGCACCGTGGGGTCCATTGTCCTGGTTGCAGCCTTGCTGGTTTCCTTGCTTATCTTGCTCTTTAACCTGTCCTTGTCGCGTTTTTTCGGCCGCACGGCCGATGCCTTGCAGACCACCGGGCAAAAAGTTGACCGGGCGGTCCGCGACCAGTGGGACCGCCACAAAAAGGACCGGCCGGCTGCTGATCCCGCAAGTTTTGACCTGGTTCTTGACGAGCAGCCCCAGGCTGCTGCCGAACCTGTGCTTGAACCGGGATATGAATCGGTGCGAAACCCCCGTTTGTTGGCGAGCTTGAAAAAACTTTTTAAGCCCCGTAAAAGCAAGCCGGACTACTTTGATTCTGATGCCACCGTTATCCCGGACGATTATGACGATGACCAGGGGCTCGCACCTGACCACCAGCTGGCACAGACGGCCCCCTTTGACGTCACCTTGGTCAGCCAGGCCAGCGACCAGCGGCCATTGCCGGCCGGTATTCAGCGGGTGGGTGTTCCTGAGGCTGGCCCCCCTCTGCCACACGCGGAAGACGAGGCCGTTTCCGGCAGCCGGGAGCACTGGACCGACCGGTCTGAGCCGGTCGATTCTGAACGCCCCAAAGCTCATCGATCCGGCCCGGGCACCCAGCTCAAGCTGGACCTGCCCTACCAGATGCCGCCCCTGAGCCTTTTGAGGCGCGATGCGGCAACCAACCACAAGGGACACAGCCAGTATGTCCGCACCCTGGGCCAGAAACTGGAACAAACCCTGGCCAGCTTTGGCATCGAAGCCCACGTGGTCCATGTCACCACAGGGCCCACCATCACCCGCTTTGAACTCAGCCCCGGCCCTGGTGTCAAGGTCAGCCGCATTGTCAGCTTGTCCGACGACATCGCCCTCAGCCTGGCCGCCCTGGGCGTGCGCATTGAGGCGCCTATCCCGGGAAAATCAGCCATCGGCATTGAAATTCCCAACAAAGAGACACAGCCTGTCCTGCTCAGGGGCCTTTTAGAAGCACAGGCGTACCGCGCCAACCAGTCACCCCTGGCTGCCGCCATCGGCCGGGACGTCCAAGGCACCCCCATTATTTGTGACCTGGAAAAAATGCCCCACCTCCTGATTGCGGGGGCCACCGGCTCAGGCAAATCGGTGTGTATCAACGCCATCTTGATGAGCATCTTGTTTCGTTCTTCCCCCGAACAAGTCAAGATGCTCATGATCGACCCCAAGGTGGTCGAATTGAGCGTCTACAACGGCATTCCACATCTCTTGGCCCCCGTGGTGACCGATCCCAAGAAAGCGGCCAACACCTTGACCTGGGCTGTCCAGGAGATGGTGCGTCGCTATGCCCTGTTTGCTGAAAAATCCGTTCGTGATTACAACGCCTACCGGGCCGCCCGCCAGGGTAACCACACGGGCCTGGCCGCGTCGGAGGATGCAGACCCCGCGGATTTTGAAAACCTGCCCCTGATCTTGTTGGTTATCGATGAGCTGTCTGACCTGATGGCCACCTCGCCGACAGAAGTCGAAGATGCCATCGCCCGCCTGACCGCCATGGCCCGGGCAGCCGGCATCCATTTGATCATCGCCACCCAGCGGCCTTCCGTTGACGTCATCACCGGCGTCATCAAGGCTAACATCCCCTCGCGCATTGCCTTTGCGGTGGCCTCCCAGGTGGACTCGCGCACCATTTTAGACATGGGCGGAGCGGAAAAACTCCTGGGCAAGGGGGACCTCCTTTATTACCCGCAAAGCGCGACCAAACCGGTGCGTGGGCAGGGGGCCTTTGTCACGGATGCCGAAGTCGAGCAAATCTTGACCTACATCAAGAACCAGCATGCGGCTTCCTACGATCCGCAGGTGGCTGAAGCCATTCAGACAGCCCAGTCTGCTAAGACCCAGGAAGGCAGGGAGGAGCAGGCAGACGAACTGCTGCCCGCCGCCCTGGAAACCGTGGTGCAGACCGGCTATGGTTCGGTTTCACTGCTCCAGCGCCGCCTCAATGTCGGCTACCCCCGGGCGGCCCGCCTGATCGATGCCCTCCATGACCAGGGCTACATCGGCCCCTTTGAAGGCAGCAAACCCCGCAAGCTTCTCATCAGCCAGGAGCAATACGACGCCTTGCAAAAAGAGGAGCCGTTCTGACCATGGCCCACCTGCCTGTCACCCGGACTGAACTGGCGGCTTTCGGCTGGGACACCCTTGATTTTTTGTTTATCAGCGGTGACGCCTATGTCGATCACCCGGCTTTTGGTTGTGCCCTCTTGGCCCGGCTGCTGGTGGCCAATGGTTACCGGGTGGGCCTGGTGCCCCAGCCTGATGTCAATGATCCCAAATGCCTCATGCGCCTGGGGCGGCCCAGGCTGGGTGTTTTGGCAACATCCGGTGTCGTTGACAGCATGGTCAACCATTACACGGCTGCCCGAAGAAAGCGGTCAACAGATGCCTACAGCCCTGGCGGTCAAAGCGGTTGGCGCCCTGACCGTGCCCTGATCCGCTATGGGCAGCTGGTCCGTGAACAATGGGGAGATATGCCCTTGATCATCGGGGGCGTCGAAGCCGGTCTCAGGCGCTTTGCCCATTATGATGTGTGGTCGGATCAGGTCCGAAACAGCATCCTGACTGACAGCACGGCTGACCTGTGTGTGACCGGTGAAGGGGAGAAGACCCTGCTGGAAATCGCACGCCTGCTGGCGCGCGGCGTGCCGGTCAAGCGCTTGACCAGCCTGCCGGGCACAAGCGTCCGAGTGCGTCTGGAGCAGCTGCCTAAAGCGGTGGCCACCTTCATACGGGAAACCGATGACCTGGCTGATCTGGACGGGGCCTGCCCACAAGATGCAGCCTGCATCCGCCTGCCTTCGGTCGAGGCGGTTCGCGCCAGCAAACGGGCATACGCCCTGGCCTTTCAAGCCCGCCAGGCGGCCACCAAGACCGTGATCCAGCCGGATGGCGCCCATTATATCGTCCAAAACCCACCCCGCCCGTTTTTGACTGAAGGGGAATTGGATCAGGTCTACGGTCTGCCTTTTGAACGAACCGCCCACCCCTATGCCCAGGCCTTGGGCGGGGTGCCAGCGCTGGCTGAGGTCCAGTTCAGCATCACCGCCCACCGGGGCTGCTACGGCGGTTGTCACTTCTGTGCCATCGGCCAGCACATGGGCCGGGCCGTCCGGGCCCGAAGTGACGCCTCTGTTCTGGAAGAAGCCAGGCGCTTGACCCGGCACCCTGACTTCAAGGGGATCATCAGCGACGTGGGTGGGCCGACGGCGAATTTTCACCTGGCAGGCTGCCGCCTGCAGGAACGCGGGCTGGTTTGCCCGGATCGGGCCTGTCTGACACCAGCTCTGTGCCCCGAGCTTAAAATTGACCACGGGCCCTATTTCGCCCTCTTAGACCAGGTTCGCCGCTTGCCGGGGGTCAAAAAGGCCTTTGTCCGTTCCGGCATCCGCTATGACCTGCTGCTGGCTGATCCCCAGGCAGACCGCTACCTGGAGCAGCTCAGCCGCCACCACATCAGCGGCCAGCTGCGTGTGGCCCCGGAGCACAGCAGCCCGGCCGTCCTGGCAGCCATGGGAAAACCTTCTTTTGCAAGCTACCTGGCTTTTATCAAGCGCTTTGCCGCCCTGACACAAGGGACTGGCCGCCAGCAGTTTGTGGTGCCTTACCTGATGTCCGGCCACCCGGGCAGCAAGCTGGACGATGCCATTGACCTGGCCCTCACCCTCAAAACCCTGGACATCCGTCCCCAACAGGTTCAGGCCTTTATACCAACACCGGGCACCTGGTCGACGGTTGCCAGCTACACGGGGCTGAACCCGGACACCCTGGCACCCATCCATGTGCCAGACCCGCAGGAACAACGCCTGCAGCGGGCCCTCTTGCAGGCCAGCCTGCCGCGCAACCACCAAGCCGTCCGCCAGGCCTTGGAAGCGGCCGGCCGCCAAGACCTGATCGGCCCGGGACCGGCCTGCCTGCTGGCCCCGTCTGCTGCTTCAGCTTCCTCCAAGCACCGGCGTCACAGGCCGTCACACCCACCGCTAACCAAGAAAGGAAAGAAGCCATGACTCGTCTTATCTCTGGAAAAGAACTGGCCCAGACCCGCAGGCAGCAGCTGGCCCAAGCCATCGAAAGCCGGTTTGAAAGCAGCGGCAAACGGCCTGGCCTGGCCGTTGTTCAGGTCGGTGATCACCCGGCCTCGACCGTTTATGTGACCAACAAGGAAAAAGCCTGCCAGAGCGTGGGCATCCGCTCCTGTCTTTACCGGCTGCCGCAAGAGACCAGCCAGCAGGAACTGCTGGCCTTGATTGACACACTCAACCAGGAGGCGTCCATCCACGGTATCCTGTGCCAGCTGCCTTTGCCGGCGCAAATCGATCCCTTCACGGTTATTTGTGCCATTGACCCTGCCAAAGACGTGGATGGCTTTCACCCCATCAACGCCGGCCTTTTGGCCTTAGACCGCCAGGCGTTTGTGCCGTGCACCCCTCTGGCGGTTGTGGCCCTGCTCAAAAGCGCACAGGTTCAGCTGGTGGGCAGCCACTGTGTCATTGTCGGCCGCAGCCACATCGTGGGTAAACCCCTGGCCCAGCTCATGCTGCAGGAGCAGGCCACGGTCACCGTGGCCCATTCCAGAACCCGGGACCTGGCGGCCTTGTGCCGGCAGGCCCAGGTCTTGGTCGCAGCGGCTGGCCGGCCGGGCCTGATCACGGCTGACCATGTGCAGCCCGGCGCCGCTGTCATCGATGTGGGCATCAACCGCACCCCTGAAGGCAAGCTTGTTGGCGACGTTGCCTTTGACGCGGTCTTTGACAAGGCAGGTGTCATCACGCCGGTTCCCGGTGGGGTCGGCCCCATGACCATCGCCCTGCTGCTTCAAAACACCTTTGATGCCTTTTTACGCCAGGCGGCTGATTGGGAGCAAAGAGGCATAGATGGGAGCCCAAGATGAAAGCGGAAATCATCTGCATTGGCACCGAGCTTTTGCTGGGCCAGACCGCCAACACCAACGCCACCTGGCTGGCTGACCAGCTCAACCAGCTGGGCGTGTATGTCTATTACCACACCGTGGTCGGGGACAATGCGGAGCGCATCAAAGCATCTTTTCAAACGGCTGTGGCGCGTTCAGACCTGGTCCTGGTGACCGGTGGCCTGGGGCCCACCCAGGACGACATGACCCTGGCCTGCGCGGCCCAGGTGGCAGGCCTGCCCCTGAAACCGCATGCCGGCAGCCGCCAGGCCATCATCGATGCCTTTGCCCGCCTGGGAAGACCTGAGGTGCCGGACAACAACTGGAAACAGGCCCTGCTGCCCCACCCCTGTGTGGTCTTGCCCAACCACCAGGGAACAGCCCCCGGTTGCATCCTGTCTGTGGATGCCCACAAGGCCCACCTGGTGCTGCTGCCCGGACCGCCTGCTGAGCTGCGTCCCATGTTTTTGGAAGCCTTGGTTCCCTGGCTGTCAGAGCGGGTGACCACACGGCTCAGGCACGTCTTCGTCAAGATGATCGGCATCGGTGAATCGGCTGCCGAAACCTTGCTTCAGGACCTGATCCAAAGCCAGAAAAACCCCACCATCGCCCCCTATGCCTCAGCAGGGCAGGTGACCTTCCGCATCACCCAGTCCCTGGTGTCTGTCGATGACCTGGATCTGATCGAACCGCTCCTGGACCAGATCCGCCAGCGCGCCGGTGCCTACATCTATGAGGTGGGCACCCGGACCCTGCCCGAGCTGGTCCGGGATCGCCTGCTGGAGCTGGGTCAAACCGTCTCTTTTGCCGAATCCTGTACAGGCGGTCTCATGGCCAAGCAGCTGACCGACTGCCCCGGTGCGTCCCAGGTCTTTCAAGGCGGCCTGGTCGCTTATGACAACGCCGTTAAGCGCGACCTGCTTGGTGTCGGCCAGGCCCTCCTGGACAGCCAGGGGGCGGTCAGCCAGGCCTGTGCCCTGGCCATGGCCGATGGCTGCCTGGATCTTTTCCAGACCGACTGGGCCCTTTCTGTCACAGGCATCGCCGGACCGACCGGCGGCAATGAAGCCAAGCCGCTGGGCACGGTTTATGTGGCCCTGGCCGGTAAAAATGGCAGCCGCCGCCACCAGGCTTACCGTTTCAGCGGATCCCGGGACCGCATCCGTCTCTTGTCAGCCCTCAACGCCTTTGATTTGATCAGGAGGACCTTGCATGAGCCAGCAACCCCCATCGGTTAGACCGGTTAAAATCAACCAGCCACAGGCCCGGACCGGCTTGACCCGGTCAACTGCGACCGCCCTCATGATGATCGGCCTGCTCTTGAGCAAGATCACCGGCCAGCTGCGTGAGATCTTGATCGTACCCACCTTTGGTGGCCTGGGGATGGGGTCTGACGCCTTCGTGATCGGCTTTCAGGTGCCTGACCTCTTCTATCAGTTGCTGGTTGGCGGCGCCATCCAGGCGGCCATCACCCCGACGCTGGCTGCTGCCCTGGAACAAAAGCGGGAAGCGCAGGGCTGGAAAAGCATCAGCATTTTCATCAACGTCTCGGCCGTGATCATGCTGCTGGCGGTCCTGGCCGGTGAGCTGTTGGCCCCCGGCCTGATCGGCGCCTACAACCCCGGCAAGAACCCGCAAACGGTGGCCCTGGCCATCCGCGTCACCCGCGCCCTCTTTCCCCAGGTCTTCTTCATGATGCTGGCCGCCTTGTGCATCGGCATCCTCAACGCCTACAAGAAATTTGCCTCCACCTCCTTTGGCCCTTCCTTCTACAACGCCTGCGTGGTGGCCGCCATGCTGCTGCTGGGCACAGCCGGCCTGGATGGACCGGTCCGTGTGGCCACCGGGGTCATGGCGTCGGCCTTCCTTTATTTTGTCCTCCAGTTCACCCTGGCCCGCAAAGAATTTCGCCACTTCGTCTGGTCCTTTGACCTGCAGGACACGGGCTTTCGCCAGCTGGTTCGCCTGGCCGTTCCCACCTTGATATCCGGTTCCATTATCCAGCTCAACACCATCATTCTGACCCGCTTCGCCAACCAGTTTGATGGTGCGGCAACAGCCCTCAGGCAGGCGACAACCACCTGGCAGCTGCCCTACGGGGTCATTGTTGTTGCCATTGGCAATGTCATGCTGCCCTCCCTGGCTGCGGCCCACGCCTCCCGCAAAACCGGGCTGACCCGGCGCTTGTACACCGAGAGCCTCAGGCAGGCCCTCTTTTTCATCTTTCCGGCGGCCGCGCTCTTTCTGGCCATGCAGGTTGACACCATCCGGGCCATTTTCCAGTGGTCCAGCCATTATTCTGAAGAAGCGGTCCTGGCCACCGCCTCGATTTTGCGCTGGTACTGCCTGGCCATGGTTGCCCAGTCGGTTGTCTTCATCACCAACCATGCCTTCTATGCCCGCAAGATCACCCGCATCGCCCTTTACAACGGCCTTTTGTCCCTGGTCCTCAACACCCTCTTTTGCTTGCTCCTGACCCGAGTGCAGCGTTTGGGGGTATCAGCCCTGTCTTTGGCCTACCTGCTGACCAGCGTCATCAGCGCCCTCTTGCTCTACCGCCTGCACCAGATCCGCTTTCCCAGATCCGCCCCCCGGAAAATCTGGCCTTACCTGATCCGCCTGGGCCTGTGCACCTCGGTTTTGCTGGTGATCGTCCTCTTGCTGGGCCAGATCCCACTGGCGCCGGTCACTAAACTGGCCCAGCTGGCCTGGTACGGGACCCGCGCCCTGATTGGCCTGGCTTTTTACGCCACCAGCGCCTGGGTCATCAAGCTCCATGAGCTGGAGCTGCTTCAAAACAAGGCCGCCAGCTGGCTGGCCCGCTTGCGCCGCTGATGTGTAAAAGCCGCGCATTAGCCGCATTTGACGCCTTTTCCGGCCTTGACGCGTTTGCAGGCACGGTCTATAATGCAGATAAAGGAACGATTGTTCTAGATGATGGAGGTTGTTATGGCAAGAGCAAGTCGCAGTCCCGGTAAATCGGCCCAAGAAGTGTACCAGAAAGAAGCAACAGAACGCACCCGTGCCCTGGACGCTGCTTTGACGCAAATCGAAAAACAATTCGGCAAAGGTGCCGTCATGAAAATGGGGGACCGGGCCGACACCCGGATCGAATCCATTCCCACCGGCGCCTTGTCTTTGGATATCGCCCTGGGGATTGGCGGCATACCACGCGGCCGGATCGTTGAAATCTACGGGCCGGAATCTTCAGGTAAAACGACGGTTGCCCTGCACATGCTCGCCGAAGCCCAGAAAGAAGGGGGAACGGCCGCTTTCATCGATGCGGAACATGCCCTGGACCCCCAGTACGCCTCGCGCCTGGGCGTTGATATCGACAACCTCATCGTCTCCCAGCCTGACACAGGAGAGCAGGCCCTGGAAATCACAGAAGCCCTGGTCCGCAGCGGAGCCGTTGACGTGGTGGTTGTGGACTCGGTGGCTGCGTTGGTGCCCAAGGCTGAAATAGACGGGGAGATGGGCGATGCCCACGTGGGCCTGCAGGCCCGCCTCATGTCCCAGGCCTTGAGAAAGCTGGCTGGTGTCATCAGCAAATCACGCACCGTGGCCATTTTTATTAACCAGTTGCGTGAAAAAGTGGGCATCATGTTCGGCAACCCGGAAACAACCCCCGGCGGCCGGGCCTTGAAATTTTACGCGTCTGTCCGCCTGGATATCCGCAAGCTGGAAACCCTGCGCAGCGGCTCAGAAATCATTGGCACCCGAACCCGGGCCCGGGTGGTGAAAAACAAAGTGGCACCGCCTTTCAGGGAAGCTGAATTTGACTTGATTTATGGCGAAGGCATTTCCCGTGAAGGCTGCATCCTGGACATCGCTGCCGAACGCGACATCATCAACAAGAGCGGTTCCTGGTATTCCTATGAAGACCAGCGCATTGGCCAGGGCCGTGACAACGCCCGCCAATTCCTCAAGGACAACCCGGAGCTGCGTGATACCCTTGAAGACCTGGTTCGCCAAAGCCTGAACCTGGATGATGCAGGCGGCGCGGAAGACCAGGCCGACCAGGACGATGAAGACATTCTCGGACTGGACGGTTGAAGGCCTGACTGCTGAGGCGCGCGCGCACAGGCTGCTGGTCCAGCAGGCCCGCTCCGAAGCCATCCGCTACCTGGGCATCAGTAAAAAAGCCAGCGGCAAGATCCGGGACCGCTTAAAGCGCCAGGGCTTTGCTCCGGACGTCATCGATGCGGTTCTGGCGGAATTCAAAGCCGAGGGCCGCTGCGACGATGTCCTGCTGGCCCGTGCGCTGTTGCGCCAGCGCCGGGGACGTCAGGCTGAAGCCAGACGGGCGCTGCGTCAGCGCATGCAGGCAGCCGGCCTGGAAGCGGGCGCTGTTGAGGCCGCCTTGCTGGAGGCCCCATCCGACCTGGAGCTGGCTGCTGATTTGCTGGCCAGCCGTTTTTCTGAAGAATGGGCTGACCTGGAGGCAGGCAGGCAGGCCGGTCAAGTGGACCGTGACGGCTTTGTCAGGCTGGTCCGGTTTTTCAGCCGACGGGGCTTTTCTGATGCGGTGATTGGCCGCCTCCTGCAACCACCTGATCTAAACCGCTGACAGCCTTCTGGCCGCCCTTTGATTGACGGGCGGCTTTTTTTAAGGCATGATAAACGGTATCGATATAGAATGGAACCACCCCTATGGATCTTGACCCCAAAGCCTGCCAGACTTTTTATTTGTTGTCGCTGGGCTGCTCCAAGAACCTGGTTGATGCCGAGTGCATGTCCAAGGTGCTTGCCTTGCAGGGCCTGAAAAGCGTCTCCCGGCCACAAGATGCCCAGGTGTTGATCGTCAACACCTGCGGTTTCATTGAAGCAGCCAAAGAAGAGGCCATCGACGCCATCCTGGACCTGGCCGCATACAAAAAGCCCGCCGGAGCAGCTGACCACCTGATCGTGACCGGTTGCCTGTCCCAGCGCTATGCCCGGGAGATCTTAACCGAGCTGCCTGAAGTGGATGCCCTCTTGGGGACGGCTGACTATGGCCTGATCGGTCAGTTGATCACGCAGCTGCAAGCCGGCCAAAAGCCTGACCGCCTGCCTGGCGCACCTGGCAGCCTGGCGCACCTGGCCGTTGAACGCCAGCCTTCAACCCGGCATTTCGCCTGGCTCAAAATTGCGGAGGGTTGTTCCAGCGCCTGTTCCTACTGTGCCATCCCCGGCATGCGTGGCCCCCTGCGTTCACGCCCGCTGGAAGACATTGTGGCGGAAGCCAGCCGCCTCAGTCAGGCCGGCTACGGTGAACTGATCCTGATCGCACAGGACACAGGCGCCTATGGCATGGACCGCTATGGCCGGCGCCGCCTGGCTGACCTGATCCAGGCCCTTTGCCGGCTGCCCGACGTTCGTCTGGTCCGCACCCTCTACACCTACGCCCGCGGGGTCACGGACCAGCTGATCCAGGTCTTGAAAGACGAAGAAAAAGCAGCGCCCTACCTGGATATCCCCATCCAGCATACCTCCGACCGCCTGCTTAAGGCCATGAACCGGCCCGATCGGGCCGACAGCCTCAAGCAGCTGTTCAAACGCCTGCGCCAGGATGTGCCCGGCCTGATCTTGCGATCCACGGTCATGGTTGGTTTTCCCACTGAAACAGACGCAGACTTTGAGGCCCTGCTGGCCTTTATCCGGGAGGTGCGTTTTGACCGACTGGGCTGCTTCATCTTTTCCAAGGAAGAGGGAACAGCAGCCGAACATCTGCAGCCAGTCGTTGATCCTGGGCTGGCACAGGCCCGCTACGACCAACTGATGGCCCTGCAGCAGGACATCGCCCGACAAGCGGCGCAAAACCGGGTCGGCACTGAGCTGGCGGTGACGCTTGAATCAACCGATGATCGTGGTATATTCTACATAGGCAGAAGCTACGGCGAGGCCCCGGATACGGATCCGGTCATCTATGTCGCTGCATCGGATGCGTCGGTGCGTCTGGGACAGACACGACGCGTGCGCCTTGTGACAGCCGATGCCTATGAATTGACTGGAGTGACCGTATCGTGAACCTGCCCAACCAACTGACCTTGCTGCGGATTTTATTGATCCCCCTGATCTTGCTTTTTTTACTGCCCATGCCGGACGGTTTTTTATGGCCCGGTTGGAACCACATGGTCCTGACAGCCGGCCCGCTGGTTTCGTTCCTGCTCTTTCTGGTGGCGGCCCTGACTGATCTCTTTGATGGGCGGGTGGCCCGTAAACGGGGCCAGGTGACCAACCTGGGCAAGTTTTTAGACCCCATTGCCGACAAGCTCCTGGTGGTATCGGTCCTGATCGTGCTGGTCCAGCAAAACCGGGTGCACGCCCTGATCGCCATCATCATTGTGGTGCGTGAATTTGTGGTGACTGGCATCCGCCTGATCGGCTCTGAAAAAGGCCTGGTCATTGCGGCCGGCAAATTGGGCAAGGCCAAAACGGTCACCCAGATCATCGCCTTGCTGCTGCTCCTGATAGAGCCCATGGTCCTGCGCCTGACAGCCGGCGCCTGGGCCCCCGAGATCTTGTATGCGGTCAACAACAGCGTCTTGATGCTGGCGGTCCTGATGACGGTGCTGTCCGGTATCAGCTACGCCTACCACTACCGGTCGGTTTTCCGTTCCTAGCTGACAGCCGGGAAACGGTGAACTTCTTATAAAGGTTAACCAAATCATCTTGAAGATCAAAGGAATTTGTGATAAGCTCTCGCAAAGAGTCAAAAACACAACAAGTAACGGTAAAAACAGGAGGTAGACAAGATGTCTCAAGATCAGATTTTTGCCAGCGTTCGTGCCATTCTGGTCGACCAGCTGGGTGTGGATGAAGAAGCCATTTCAATGGAAGCCAACTTTATTGATGACCTCAACGCCGACTCACTGGACATTGTTGAGCTGGTCATGGCCATGGAGCAGGAATTTGGCATCACCATCCCTGACGATGAAGCAGAACGGATCAAAACCGTTGGCGATGCGGTCAATTTCATAAAAACCAATGCCTGACCCTGGGTCACGCATGACACCTGTGGCAGGGGGGAACGACGTGCAGCTGGATCGCCGCCTGGCGACCGAGCCGTCCGAACCCCTGTTAAACAGCATCCAATCGGTCCTGCAACACAGGTTTCGCAAGCGGGGCCTGATTGTGGAGGCCCTGACCCACTCCACCTACGCCTACGAACACCGACATGACCAGATCTCGGACAATGAACGCCTGGAGTTTTTGGGCGACGCCGTCCTGGATCTGGCCATCAGCGAACTGCTCTACCGGCATCCGGCGCAGCACGCGGAAGGGTTCATGACCAAGGTGCGGGCGCTGGTCGTCCGGGAGACGACCCTGGCTGAACTGGCTGAACGGATGAAGCTGGGGCAGTTTCTTTACTTGGGCAAAGGTGAGGAGGCGACCGGCGGCCGCCAGAAACCATCCAACCTGTCCAATGCCGTCGAAGCCATCTTCGGCGCCGTCTTCCTGGATGCCGGCTATGAGCAGGCTGCCGCAGTTATCCGCCGCCTGCTGGAAAAACCCTTCCAACAGGCCCTGGCCGGTGACCTGGTTTACGACTACAAAAGCCGGCTGATCGAGCGTGTCCAGTCAACACGTGGAAACAGCACCATCCAGTTCATCATCCTGGATGAAACAGGGCCTGTCCACGACCGGCTTTTCACAGCCGGCGTCCTGGTCGACGAACAGTTGATCGCATCTGGAAGCGGCAGCAGCAAAAAGGAAGCCGAACAGCAGGCCTCCCGTGTGGCCCTGGACCTGATTGACTGCGACCGCCAGGGCTGCACGATGACAGCAGGCGAACCTGAGGCAGGCCATGTATCTGAAAACTCTTGAAATACAAGGGTTCAAATCTTTCCCAGAGCGGACCGTCATCAGCTTTGACCGCGGGGTGACAGCCATCATCGGGCCCAACGGGAGCGGCAAGTCCAACGTGACCGATGCCATCCGCTGGGTGCTTGGTGAACAAAGCATCAAAACCCTGCGCGGGTCACGCATGGAGGACGTCATTTTTTCAGGGACCCAGTCACGGCGGGCCATGAGCTTTGCCGAGGTCACCATGGTGATTGACAACGCCGACGGCCGCCTGCCGGTTGATTATGCCCAGATCCAGTTGACCCGCCGCCTCTACCGGTCTGGTGAGAGCGAGTACCTGCTCAACAAAAGCCGCTGCCGCCTGCGTGACATTCAACAGCTTTTCATGGACACGGGCCTGGGGCGTGATGGCTATTCCATCGTGGGCCAGGGCCGGGTGGATGAAATCCTCAGCAACCGGTCTGAAGACCGCCGACGCATTTTCGAAGAAGCATCCGGTATTGTCAAATACAAGACCCGCAAAGAGGAGTCCGAACGAAAGCTTGAGAGCACCCGCCTCAACCTCATTCGCCTGGAAGACCTCATTCAAGAGCTCGACAGCCGCCTGGATCCCCTGCGGGAACAGGCTGAGGTGGCCAGACAATACCTGTCCTTGACTGATAGCCTCAAAAGCAGTGAAATCGCCCTGGTACTGGACGTGGTTGACCAGCAGCAGGCACGCCGCCAGGAGGCCGAGCAAGCCCTGCAGCTGGCCCTGGCTGACCTGGCCGAAGCCAACAGCAAGCTGGCCGTGGTCCGGGGCGAGCAGCAGGAGACAGCTGAGCGCCTGCAGGTCCTGGACGGGCAAAGCCGCCAGCTGGGTGACGAAAGCAACGCCGTTCGCCAGCAGGTTCACGATGTGCAGCAGCAACAGGCCCTCAGCGAACAGCACAGCCGTCACCTGGCTGAGCAGATCCGCCTGGCGGCCCATGAAGCGCAAGAACTGACCGGCTCGCTCGATGAGCTGGACCAGGAGCTTGAGGCCAGACAAGCGCGCCTGCAGACACTTCAAGGCCAAAAAGAACACTACCAGGGGGGCCTGGCCGGTGCCGAAGCGGACATGGCCGCCCTCATGCAAACCCTGGACGCATCTGAAAAACGCATTGAAGCCGACAAGGCTGCCCTGGACCAGGCCCTGGACCAGCTCTTTGACAGCCGCTCAGACCGGGCCAAGGCTCAATCTGAAGCTGAGCTCCTGGAAGGCCGGCTGAAGACCCTTGGCCGTCAGCTTCTGGAGCAGGTTTCCGAACTGGACCGCCTGCGCCTGCAAGAGGAGGAAAAGCAGGCCGCCCGACGGGCCAACCACCAGGCACGCCAGCAAAAGGACCAGGCGGCCCAAGGCCTGGACCAGGACCTGCAAACAGCGCGCTCACAGGCCAGCCAGGCCCGCAGCCGCCTGCAGGACAGCAGCCAGGACCTGCGCAACAAAAGCTACCGCGTCCAGACCCTGGAAAAGCTGGAGCAGTCCTATGAAGGCTACCAGCAGGCCGTCCGCACCCTCTTGAAAAAAGCAGACCAGGATCCCGCTTTTGGCCGGGGCATTCGCGGCACCGTGGGCTCCTTGCTGCGAACCAGCCAACGTTTTGAGCGTGCCATCGAAACCGCCCTGGGACCGGCCGTCCAAAACCTGGTGACCGACACCCAGCAAACTGCCTCCCGCCTGATTGAAACACTCAAGGCCGACCGTTCCGGCCGGGCCACCTTTTTACCCCTGGACACCTTGCAGGCACGCCGGCTGTCAGCTGACGCCCTGGCGGCTGTTCAGGACCAGGCTGGCTTTTTAGGCCTGGCATCGGACTGTGTGACGGTTGCGCCAGACCTGCGGGTGGTTGTTGGCCACCTGCTGGGCCGGGTCTTGATTGCCCAGGACCTTCAGGCAGCCATGCGCCTGTCGCGTTTGACCGGCCAGCGCTTGCGCCTGGTGACCCTGGATGGAGATGTCATCAACCCCGGTGGTTCCATGACCGGTGGATCGGCCCAAGCCGCCCGGTCGGGCCTGCTGGGCCGCCACCGGGAAACCGCCGCCTTGAAAGAAGCCTGCCACACCCTCAAAGGCGACATCGAACGCCAGCAGGCTGACCTGCAGGCCCTCGAAAGCCGCCTGGATCAGCTGGAAGATGCGCGCCTGACGCTCGAAAGCGACCGGGTTGCCCTGTCCCACGAACAAGTCCGCCTAGAAGCCCAGGCGGCAGCCCTGGCCGATGCCTTTCACACGGCCGAAAGCCAGCGGGCCTTCCTGGTCCAGGAAGACGCGCGCCTGCAGACCCAGCTGCAGGACAAGATCGGGGAAGAAGCGGCAGCCGGCCAGCGCATCGACCAGCTGCAAGCGCAGGTTCAAGCCCTTCGAAGCAGCATCGAGACAGGGGAGGCGGCCAGCGCCAAGGAACGCCAGCGCCGTGACGACCTGCGTGAGGCCATTTCCCACTGGCGGGTCTCCCTGCAATCGGTTCAGGAAACCCTGGATGGTGTGCAGGCGCTCATTGACCGGCTGACCCTTGACCGGTCCGGCCGCCAGGAGCGGCTGGCCGACCGGCGCCAGGCACAAAGCGACCACCGCTCGACCATCGAAGCCATTGAGCAAGCGCAAAGCGACGCTCAGGAGACCCTGGTCACCTTGCAGGCCAGGGAAGAGGCGCTGCACACGCGCACCCGGGCCCTGATGCAGGAAAAGGACGCCCTGGAAAGCCGCCAGGCCGGTTTTTTCGACCAGCTGGAAACAGCCAGCAGCCACATTGCCGGCCTGCAAGGTGACATCAGCCGCATCGAGGGGCGCTTGTCCCGTGCCGACAGCCAGGTTGATGACGCCAAAAACCGCCTGTGGGAACTCTATGAACTGACTGTGGACCAGGCAGCTCCCTGGAAACAGGAGGCCATCAACCGGACCGCCCTGGCCCGCCAGGTGGAGGCCTTGAAGGCTCAGATCCGTGCCCTGGGCCCGGTCCATGTGGGTGCGGTGGACGAACTGGCTGCTGTTGAAGAACGCCACCGTTTCCTGACCGGCCAGCGTGATGACATCCAGGCTGCCGGCCGTGCCCTGCAAACGGTTATTCAAGACCTGACCAGGGCCATGAAGACCCAGTTCCTGGACCAGTTCACCTTGATCAACCAGGCCTTTGAACGGGTCTTCGCTGAGCTCTTCGGTGGCGGCACGGCTGAATTGTCTTTAGAAGATGCGGACGATGTGCTGCACTCAGGCATTGAAATCAAGGCCCAGCCACCCGGCAAACGCCTGCAAAACCTGATGCTGCTGTCCGGCGGTGAACGCTGCCTGACCGCCATCGCCCTGCTTTTTGCCATTTTAAAACTGCGGCCGACGCCCTTTTGTGTCCTGGATGAGGTGGACTCGTCCCTGGACGACGCCAACGTCATCCGCTTCACCCGTTACATTCAGAAAGTGTCACAAGCTGCCCAGTTCATACTGGTCACCCACCGCAAAGGCACCATGGAAGCAGCCGACAGGCTGTACGGTGTGACCATGCCCGAGCGCGGCATTTCCCACATCCTGTCCATGGCCTTATCAGATTAGGAGCAAGACATGGGATTGTTGTCATCGTTCAAGCGCGGCATGAAAAAAACACGCGATTTCCTGTCTGGCGGCGTCAACCGCCTGGCCGGTTCTCTGACGCGTGTCGACGACAGCTTTTTTGACGACCTGGAAGCCCTCATGGTCCAGGCTGATTTTGGCATCACCACCACCATGACCATCCTGGACCGCCTGCGCGCGCGCCTGCGGGACCTGCCGCAAAAGGACCAGGCGGCCTTGCTGCAAGCCCTGGGGGACATCTGGCTTGAGCTGCTGGGACCTGCCCGGCCGTTGACGGTGTCGCCTGACAGCCTGACCATCTTCCTCATGGTGGGTGTCAACGGGACCGGCAAAACCACAACCGCCGGCAAGCTGGCCCACCGTTACCGCCAGCAGGGTTTATCCGTCCTCATGGCTGCCGCCGACACCTTCCGGGCCGCCGCCATCGACCAGCTCAAGCTGTGGGGGGAACGCACGGACACAGCGGTGGTGGCCCACCAGGTGGGGTCTGACCCGGCCTCGGTCGTCTTTGATGCCCTCAGTGCCGCCCGGGCCCGCCAGACCAACGTGCTCATCATCGACACAGCCGGTCGTCTGCACACCAAAAAGAACCTCATGGATGAACTGGCCAAAATCCACCGGGTCATCCAGCGTGAAGCCCCCCAGGCCCAGTGTGAAACCCTGTTGGTCCTGGATGCCACCACGGGACAAAACGCCGTCTCTCAGGCCACGGTTTTTCACGAAACCACCCAGTTGACCGGCCTGGTCCTGACCAAACTGGACGGCAACGCCAAGGGCGGCATCGCCCTGGCTGTCGCCAACCAGACCCAGACCCCCATCCGCCTGGCCGGCCTGGGGGAAGGGGTGGAGGACCTGGCTGATTTTGACCCCCAGGCCTTTGTGGCATCTTTGCTGCCAGACCCTGAAGAACCTGTCTGATCAGCTGTCAAGCCTTTTCCCTTGACAGCTCGCCTGCCATCCGGTAGACTGCTTCACATGGATCCATTTGCCGACAGACAACAGAAAAGAGAACGCGTCAGCCTCTTGCTGGACTTCTACGGGGTTCTGCTGGCTGATGGCGCCCGCGAGGCCCTGGTGGCCTACAACGAAGACGACTGGTCACTTGCCGAAATTGCCGAGCGCCTGTCGGTCAGCCGGCAGGCCATCCATGACCGCCTGCGCCAGGGCCTGGACCGCCTGGAGCATTACGAGACGCAACTGGGCCTGGTCAAGCGCTTCATGCGACAAAAACAAGCCCTGCAAGCGGCCCGTGCCGACTTGGAGGCGGGCAGGCTGGAGGCGCTGCGCAGGCAACTGGTCCATTTAGAAGGCTTGTTATAAAGGAGGTCCGCGATGGCGGTACTGGAAGGGTTAACACAAAGGCTCAGCGCAATCATCGGCCGCGTCCGCGGCAAAAGCCGGATCACGGATCAAGACCTCAAGGACATGATGCGTGAAATCCGCCTGACCTTGCTGGAGGCTGACGTCCACTACGATGTGGTCACCAGCCTGATAGACGACATCTCCGAGCAGGCCCGCGGCACCGATGTGTCAGCCTCGCTGACCCCCGGCCAGCAGATCGTCAAGATCGTCCACGAGTCGCTGGTGTCTTTGCTGGGTGACAAGGTCAGCAAGCTGGCCGTCTCACCCACGGGCTTTACTGTCATCATGCTTTACGGCCTGCAGGGAGCTGGTAAAACCACAACAGCGGCCAAACTGGCCAAGCAACTCAAGCAGCGGGGCAAAAAGCCCTTGCTGACCTCTGTGGACGTCCACCGGCCGGCCGCTGCCCGCCAGCTGGACATTCTGGCCCACCAGGTGGCGGTGCCCTGCTTCATCATGCCGGAAGAAAAGGATGCGGTCACCATCGCCGAGCAGGCGGTCAAACGCGCCCGTTACCTCTTGTGTGACACCTTGATTGTGGACACAGCCGGCCGCATGACGGTCGATCGGGCCCTCATGCGGGAACTCCAGCAGGTGGCCGCTGTCGTGCAGCCCATGGAAAAACTGCTGGTTGTGGACGCCATGATCGGCCAGGAAGCCGTGGCTGTGGCCAAGAGCTTTGAAGAAGCGGTTGGCCTGAGCGGCTTCATCGTCACCAAACTGGACGGAGACGCCCGGGGCGGGGCCGCCTTGTCCATTCGAAAAATGACCGGCAAGCCCATCAAAATGATCGGCGTCGGCGAAAAGATGGACGACTTTGAACCCTTCCATCCCGACCGGCTGGCCTCACGCATCCTGGGCATGGGCGACGTGCTGTCTTTGATCGAAAAAGCCACCGCAAGCGTCGACGAGGCCCAGGCCAAAAAATCAGCCGAGCGGTTGATGAAAGACCAGTTCACGCTGGATGACATGCTGGCCCAGCTGACAGAAGTGCGTAAAATGGGCTCCATGCAGGAGATCATGGCCATGCTGCCTGGTGCCGGCAACCTGCCCACCGAC
>CAYXIM010000008.1:9664-35472 GCA_964465385.1 uncultured Oscillospiraceae bacterium | reverse complement strand
ACGACAACCGCCTGCAGGCGGAACACGACCGCGTCGCGCGGCTCCTGGAAACAGGTGGTTTCACCTTGCTGGAAAACACATCGGTCATCCTGGATGGCCTGTGGCTGGGTGGTCTGGCCGAAAGCTATTTCAGCAGCCCGGACCTGGACCGCTGTTTCAGCTCCCAAGGCCTGGTCCAGGGCGATCTGGCAACGGAGCCGGCCTGTCGCCTCCTGCTCATGCACCAGCCTGATCATGCGGCCGACCTGCCGGCCCATGCGGGACAGCTGCGTCTATCGGGTCATTCCCACAACGGCCAGGTGACATTTTTCGGCCGCCCCATCCTCACCGTCTACGAAGGCAGGCACCACCCCTATGGGCTCTACCGCCTGCAAGACGGCAACCAGCTCCTGGTTTCCCGGGGCCTGGGCACCGTGGGCCTGCCGGTGCGTTTTTTCGCCCCGCCTGAGCTGGTCTTGATCACGCTTAATCCCAGTTAAACAGCTGCCGTTTTTGCCGGGCCAGCTCCGGGTAACGCGCCAGGTAACTTTGCAGGTCGCGCGGGCTGGTCAGGCGTTGGACCGCGCGCTGGTCGGCCCGTTTGCTGGCTGCCCCGCTGCCGATGCCCAGGACATGGCGCCGGTCGCTCATCATGCCGACGTTGTAGGCGCAGGCCTGGCCGGGCCGGGCAAAGCCCGTGTTTTCGTATCCCCCCGCTGACCGCTTCTGCCGGTAGAGGTAATAGGGGGCGTAGCCCTGGTCGCCCAGCCGCCGATGGGCCTGCGACAGCATGGCCCCCACATCCGGGCGAAGGCCCAGAGGGCCCGCAGCCTGGCCGTGGTCATCAAAAAGGGCTGCGCTGCGCTTCAAGGTCAGGGTGTGGACCGTCACCGCTTCCGGTCCCAGCTCCAGCACCTGGTCCAGGGACTGGTCAAAAGCCGCAAGCGTCTCGCCTGGTAAACCGGCGATCAAATCCATGTTGATGCTGTTAAAACCAGCCTGGCGCGCCAGATCAAAGGCCTGCCGCACCTGGGCCACCGTGTGGTGACGGCCGATCCGTTTCAAGGTCTGGTCGTGAAAGGTCTGGGGGTTGATGCAGATGCGGCCAAAGCCATGGCGGCGCAAAACCGCCAGCTTTGCGGCATCGATGGTGTCGGGCCGTCCGGCCTCAACGGTCAGCTCCAGGTCCGGCGGGCGGATCACCCGGTCCAGGACGGCAGCCAGCAGCCGGTCCAGCTGCTCAGCCGACAGGCTGGTGGGGGTGCCGCCACCCAGGTAAAGGGCTGAGACAGGCACCTTGTTCTGGCCGGTGACCAGGGCCCATTCGTCCACCACGGCCGACACATAGGCATCCAGCAAGGGAGCCTGGCGGGGGGCATCCCGGGTGATGAAACTGCAATAGCTGCAGCGGCTGGGACAAAAGGGAATGCCCAGGTAAACCAGAAAGGCCTGGCGGGGCAGGCCAGCCAGCAAGGTCTCTTCCGCCTGGGCTGTCTGGACAGCCAGGGCCGCCTTTTCCGGGCTGACAAACCAGTGGGTCTGCAGCCGCTCACGGGCGGCCTGTGCCTGCCCGTCTGCCGCGGCCAGTTCCTCAGCGGCGATCAGGGTGGGCCGGATGCCGGTCAACGCGCCCCAGGGAAAGGCCAGGCCCGTCTCCCGGGACAAGACAGCATAAAGCTGGCGGCCGATTTCACGCTTGCGTGCGGCCGGCGCCACTGTCCGGCTGATCCGTGACGCGCCAAAGGCGGTTTGGACCCGGACCGCACCGTCAGGCCGGTCCAGGCGGCTGACCTGGCTGCTGCCCGTCCCGCCGCCTTGTCCAGCCTGGACCATTTGCGGGTCCTGTGTGACCGGTTCTCCGAAAAAAAGCCGCATGATGGTGGCGACCCCAAACGCATCCTGGTGGCCAATCAGGCGCAGCTCAGCCATGTGCCGCCTCTCGCTGGCCGGCGTGCCAGGCCAGCAGCAGGTCCAGGACCTGCCCGTAGCTGCGCACCCCTTCGGTCTGCAGGTTGGCCTGCAGGTAGGCATGGTTGACCCGGGTGGCGGTCTCCCGGACCGGCCCTTCAAACTGCCGCCAGTAGCGGGCGGTTTCAGCCAGGTCGCGTCGCACGCCATCGCTCAGGCCCGCGGCCAGGGTTTCATAACGCTGGCGGTCGGCCTGGGCCATGGCGTTGAGGCTGCGCACCAAAGCCCCCAGGGTGGTGGAATAGACCACGTCCGGGTTGTCACTGTAGCGGCCGGCCAGAAAGGCCAGGAAGTTGGCCTCATCTTCCCGGGCAAAGCCCCGGGTGTGTGCGATTTCGTGCAGGGCGGTGTCGGGGATGTCGTGTTCAGGCATGGCCACGTTGACATTGGCCTCCACCCACAAGGGCATGTACAGGCCGGCAATGCCGGTGTGCGACCAGGCCCGTGACAGGTAGACCCCTTTGGGGCGCACGTCTGGGCCGGCCAGCAATGGGTGGTCATCTGCCGCCGACCGGGTGGACGCGCTGATGGTTTTTAAGGTCTGGTCCAGGCCCAGGCGCAGGCGGAAAAGGCCCGCTTCATCTTCCAGGCAGCCGGCGCGCAGGCGGTTGGCCTCATCAAGCAGGTCTGACGTCAGGGCCGCCAGGTCATCAACCGAACGTTTTTGAACAGACAGGCCGAAGGTGTCCGCCAGGGGCAGGCGGGCGTAGTTGACCCCATGCAACAGCATGAACAGGGCCAGCGAGGCGGTGGCCAGCCAGGCCAGCCAGCGGTAGGCCGACCCGGCCGCTTGCTTTTTGCTGCGCCCCCTGTGACGGATCAGGCAGGCGACCAGGGCCAGCAGCAGGCACAGCGGCCCCAGGACCACCACCAGCTCGGTCAGGGAAACGGGCAGCTTGGAAGCAGCTGTCGCCAGGGGATGTGCCAGCCAGATAAACACGTGGCGGGACATCACCCGTTCGGTCCAGGCAGGATACGCGGCCAGCAGGCGCTGACCGGCGATCAGAAGCGCCACAACCGCCAGCCAGGCCGTGTTGGCCGGCCGTCGCCAAAAAGACCGGGGCCTGGGGGGCAGGCGTGTCACGGGGTCCCCCCCGCTTGCCGCCCCTCATGCAAGAGGTGGCTGGTCAGGCTGTCCGCTTGTTCAAAGAGGCGGACAGCCCCGTGGGCAAGCAGCTCCTCTTTGCTGCGAAAGCCCCAGAGCACCCCGTAGGGCAGCATGCCGGCCCGGACCGCCACGGCCATGTCATTGGAGGAGTCCCCCACAAACACCGTCTGGTCAGGCCGCGAACCCAGCTGCTGACACAGGGCCAGGGCCAGTTCGGGGTTGGGTTTGGCCTGTTCGTCCCGGTGCAGGCCTGAAACGGCATCAAAGGGCTGATCGGGGAAAAAGTGTGCCACGATCAACTGGGTGAACGGGTCCGGCTTGTTGGATAAAACAGCCAGCTGGAAGCGGCCGGACAAGGCCTGGATCATGGCCCCCACACCTGGATACAGGCGGCTTTTGATGGCCCAGCCGTCGGCATAGCGCTTTTGAAAGGCTGCCAGCAGGCGGTCAATCCGGGGGTCATCCGCCGCCAGGGGCTGGCCGGCCGCTTCGGTGGCGCGCGTCATCATGGCACGTGCGCCGGAACCCAGCAGGTAGCGGTAGCGGTCAACAGGAAGCGGCGTGAACCCCGCCTCAGCCAGGGTCTGGTTGCCGGCATCTGCCAGGTCCTCCAGGCTGTTGATCAAAGTCCCGTCCAAGTCAAAAATGATGGTCTGTAAGGCCAAACCGTCACGTCCTTTCTATCAGGCAGCTGCGGCCTGTTGTTTGCTTACAAAAGCCCCAGGGCCCGCAGACCCAGCAGGAGGGCCAGCAGCAGGGGCTGGTGGAGCACGTAAATGGCAAGGGAGTGCCGTCCCATCCAGGCCAGGGGGCGTGTGGTGGCCAGCAGCCAGGCCGGTGCGCCTGGAAAGCGCGTGGTCCGGCTGGCGTAAAGGCGCCTGCCCAGCAAGGTGCCGGCAAAGAAAAAACCCAGCCAGGGGATCAGGGGCAGGTAGTCGGCCATGTTGGCCGCCTGCTCAGGAACCAGGCCAACGGGCAGCAGCCACCAGCTGTTCCAGCCGGCCTGGTGCAGGACCGGCAGCAGCGACCCGGCCCAGATGGGGGCCACCGTCAACAGGATCAGCCAGGCGTCCACCGTGGCGGCCCGCTCATCGGTTTCTTTTCGTCCGGCGGTCAGGCCGGCAAAGAGCAAGATGCCCACCGCCAGGACATGCAAAATGTTCCAGTAAATGACCAGATCCAAGGCCGCCCAGCTTGAAAGCACAAGCGTGACGGCTGTCAGGGCCAGGGCCAGGGCCAGCAGGCGCAGGCCGCGGCGCCGGTTGCTTCTGGAAAACGTGCAGCTGATGCCTGAAACCACCAGGAAGACCGCCAGAAAAAAAGGCTGCAAGAGGTGGATGAACCAGGCCGACTCCTGAAAGGCGAACACATCCAGGGCCAGCAGGTAGCGCAAATCAAAGATCAGGTGGTGCAAGACCATCAGGAAAAGGGCCAGGCCACGCAGGGCGTCCAGCTCGAAGACACGCCCCCGGGACGGGGTCAAGGCTGACACAGGGCCGCTCCAATGGCCGTGGCGAATTCGGCACAGGTGGGTAACAGGATGGTCATGTCGTATAACTTTGAAAAGGCCTTGAGGACGTTTTTGCCCGCTTTGAGCAAGGTCAGGTTGCCGGTGAAGACAATGTCGGACACCTGCCGTTGCCTGGCCACCAGGACCGAGGCCGTCCCGATGGACTGGAAAACCAGGTTGACAATGCCCAGGGCGATGTCTTCGGCACTGGCGTTGTCGCTGATTTTGCCAAAGTTGGATGCGGTCGTGTCTGCAGACAGGCCGGGGATGGTGTCGCGGGTGATGTCGCCGATGGTCAGGTCGATGTTGGCCAGGTTGCCCCGGTCCGCCATGTCGCTGAACATGGTGAAATCGCGGACATGCAGGAGGCGATCAGACAGGCCCAGCAAGGTGCCGCCACCCACACCGGATCCGATGACGTGATCCACCTGGTCGCCAGCCGCATGGACGATGGCTGTGCCGGTGCCCATGCTGACCACAACCGCTTCTTTGAGCTGCGACAGGTAAAGGCCACCCAGGCCGATGGAACGAAACTCCTCGGCCTTGGTCGTGGTGACCCCCAGCAGGCTGCTGTGGATATAGGAAGCACCCACGCCGGTCACCATGATCCGGTCAATCTCTTCCAGAGCCAGCTCATTTTCAGTCAGGAATTTGCCCAGGCCACCAAAGGCCGAGGCGACCGGGTCGCTGGCGCGCACCAGCGTCTTGCTGATCAGTTCGCGTCCGGTGAGGCCGACGATTTTGGTGGTGCTCCCACCAATGTCCAGGCCGATGACAATACCCATAATCCTTCCCCCCTGTTGGCTTTCGATTATAGCACAGACGCCGGACAGGCAAAACACCCGGCCTGGGCCGGGTGTTGGGGTCACGTGTCTATACAGCTGTCGGGCCGTTTGTTACTGGACGGCACTCTGGCGCAGGTATTCTTTGCTCTGGTTGACCATGTTGCCTTCCACCAGGGCGGTCTGGCGCGGGGCCACCACAAAGATAACCGAGGAAACGGGCATGACCTTGCCATCCAGGGCATAGGCCGCCCCGGTGATGAAGTCAATCACCCGCTGGGCCACCTTGACATCGACTTTTTCGATGTTGCAGATGACCGTTTTGCCAGCGCGAATGTGGTCACAGGCCTGCTGGGCCGACTCAATGTCTGCCGGTTGCATGACAACCACCTGCTGCTTGCTGGGTGTTGAACGTAAATCGACCACCTTGTTGGGTGAAGCGGTCCGCCTGAACGGCAAGGCAGCCGGTTCTTCCGCCTGCTCGTCCTGCTCCAGGTCCAGCTCATACGCCTCATCGTCATAGGCGTCTTCATAATCGATATCGTCACGGAACCCGCCGAATCGATCCAGCAATCTATTGATGAAGTCTGCCATGATAGCACCTCCTGACCAAACATGACTGTATTGATCCCATTATAGGAAGGCCCGGCATAAGATTCAATCAACCTGGTGCAAGCGTAAAGGCGATGTAACGCCCCCTTAACATTGGGGCATCAAAAGGCCCCCTTTCAGGGTCAAGGCGTGGTTCGTGAGCCGAAAACGGCGCTGCCGATGCGCACGTGGGTGGCCCCGCAGGCGATGGCCTGCAGGTAGTCCTGGCTCATGCCCATGGACAAGAGCTGCCAGTCCGGCAAGGCCAGGCGGTCCTGGACCTGGTCAAAGAGGCGGCGGGTGCGCTCGAAAACCGGCCGGGTTTCTGCCGGCTGGTCGGTCAGCTGGGCCATGGTCATCAGGCCACGCAGGCGGATGCCGGGGCAGACGGCCAGCTGTTCAGCGGCCTGGGTCAGGCTGTCATCAGGTAAAAACCCATGTTTGTTGGCTTCCTCTGAACTGTTGACCTGCAGGAGAATGTCTGTGACAAGACCAGCTGCCTGGCTTCGTTTGTCGATTTCTTCGGCCAGGCGGACCGAATCAACCGAATGGATCAGGACGGTCTTGCCAATGATCTGGCGGACCTTGCGGCGCTGGAGGGTGCCGATCAGGTGCCAGCGCGGCTGCTGGGCCAGGTCGGTCAGCGCCGCCTGCTTGTCCAGCAGTTCTTCGACCCGGTTTTCGCCCAGGTCCACAAGGCCCAGGGTCAGGGCCTGGCGGACCACGGTTGCCGGGAAGAGCTTGGTCACCCCGATCAGGGTGATGTCATCGGGGCTGCGGCCGGCCGAACGGGCGGCCGATGCGATGGATGCGGTTACAGCCTCCAGGCGCTGCTGGAGGGCCAAACGGGCGTCAGTTGCCAATAAATTCACCTTCCTCGATGGTTTTGGGGTTGACGACCAAAATGGTCGATACGGTCGGCTGATAGGCTTGTGAGGCCAGGGGTTCCACGATGGCGGACACGCGGTCTGTGGCCTTGATGGACACACGGGACAGGCGCGTGAAGCCCTCGACCACCAGCATGAGCCCGGCTTCCTGGCGTTCATGGTCCGGTTCAATCAAGGCCTCATAGGGCACCTTGAGGCCGGTGGCCCGCGACAAGGTCACGGTCAGGTCCACCGTGCGCCGGTCGGCCAGCCATTCGGTCCGGTGGCCGGTCTGAAAAACAACCAGGGTCTGGTCGCCTTCCTTTTCCAGGCGGACGACCCGGCAGGCTTCAATGGGCAGGCCGCTGTCGGTGATGGTCAGGGTGTGGTTGCTGTCCAGGGGGAAAGACGCCACCTGGTTGCCGTCCAGGACCAGCGCCAGGGTCTGGTGGAGGTTGGCGAAGAGGCGCAGGACCGGCTGGTCCCGTTGCACGGCCGCCAGGGACGGCAGCAGGCCCTGGCTCTGGTCCAGGTGCTGCTGGATCTGTGCCGCTGACAGGGTCTGCAAGCTGGCGGCGTTGAGGGTTTCTTCCAGGCCGTCAAACTTGTAGGAGACCAGGCCCGGCTGCTGGCTGATCAAGGTGGCAGCCTGCAGGCCCAGGGACTCTTGCAGGGCCTCGCGGGTTTGTTTGAGCTGGTTGAGGCGCGTGTCCTTGAAATCAACGGTCATGAGTTTGGCGGTCCGCTGCTCCAGGATCATGTCCAGGGACATCTGGTAGGCCAGGAGGCGGTCCAGGCTGCCATCCGCCAGGTCTTTGCGGATCAGGGAAACGACAGAGGCCAGCGATTCGGCGCTTTCCTCGTAGATGGCACGGGCGCCGGGACCCTGGCCCTGCTTCATCAGCTGGTTTTGCAAGTCGACAATGTCTTTTTCACACTTGTACCATTCAGCCAGTTCAGCCTCCTTGCCATCCGGGATAACCAGGGCCACCCGCTGGCCACGGGCGGTCCGGCTGCCTTCAGAGACCAGGGGCTTGAGCGTGCCGTCCGCCGGGGCGTGGAAAAGGTTTTCTTCCCGGGCAATCAAGGCAGTCGCCTCCAGGGTCTGGTCCAGCCGGCCTTCCTGGATAAACGCAAAACGCGGGCTGGGGGCTGCTTCCCGCATGATAAACACAATGGCAAAGACGGTCACCACCATGATCAACAAGACGATCACGGTCATGGAAAAGGCACGGCTTCTGGCTTTGCGCCGTTCAATCTGGCGCAGGCGTTCCTGTGCCGTCGGCTGGGCGGCAAGCGGTGGCCGGCGCCGCTGGCTGGGCCGCTTGGCCGGTTGTGCGCCCCGGCGTGGCGCCTGGCGCCTCATGAGCCCAGGCTGCCCATTTTTTCTGCGGCCAGCAGGCAGGCCAGGCGGATGTTGTCAAAACTCAAGCCCCCCTGCATGTAGGCTGGATAGGGCGGCCGCATGGGGCCATCGGCTGACAGCTCAATGGACGCCCCTTGGACAAAGGCCCCGGCCGCCATGATCACCGGGTCATCATAGCCGGGCATGGGGCCGGCCACCGGAGACACATAGGCGTCAATGGGCGAGGCCTTCTGGATCATCTGGCAAAAGGCGGTCAGGCGTTCGGGGGTCTGGCAATCAATGGTCTGGACGATATCGCCGCGTTCATCAAAGGGACCCGGTGTCGTCTCAAAACCGGCCAGGCGGAAAAAGGCGGAGGCAAAGACAGCCCCCTTGAGGGCTTCAGAGACAATCAGGGGGGCCAGGTACAGGCCCTGGGTCAGCAGGCGGGATAAACCCAGCGTGGGCCCGATGGCACCGGCCAGGCCAGGCGCGTAGAGGCGGTCGGCCACCCGTTCAACCAGGTCGCTTCGGCCGGCCGCATAGCCGCCTGTGGGGCTCAGGCCGCCGCCCGGGTTTTTGATCAATGAGCCGGCACACAAATCAGCGCCGGCCATGCAGGGTTCGCTCGTCTCCACGAACTCACCGTAGCAGTTGTCCACAAAAACAACCAGGTCCGGCCGGATGGCGTGGGCCGCCTGGCTGACCGCCCGGATGTCATCGGCCGTCAGCGAGCGCCGCCCCGTATAGCCACGTGATTTTTGTAAAAAGATCAGCCGCGTCCGGTCGTTTATGGCCTGGCGCATGCCGTCCAGGTCCGGGGAGCCATCCGGCAGCAAGGCCAGTTCCCGGTAGCCCACCCCCAGTTTTTTCAGGGCCGTTGGCCGCGCCGCTTGCCCTGGCTTGCAGCCGATGGCCGTCTGGATGGTGTCATAGGGCGGCCCTGTGACCGACAGCAGCTCATCACCTGGCCCCAACAGGGCGAACAGGCACAAGGAAATGGCCTGGGTGCCCGAGCTGATCTGGATGCGCACCAGGGCTGACTGGGCCCCCAGGGCATGGGCAAAAGCGGCCTCCAGCTGATCACGGCCTTCATCGCCGTAACCGTAGCCGCTTGTGCCGCCAAAATAGGCTTCGGTGACGTTGTTTTGCTGGAAGCCGTCGATCACCCGAAGCTGGTTGACGGCACGCCGATGGTCAATGGCTTGGAAAACAGAGGCAAGGCCCGCCATCGCCTCTTCCGACAGGTCCATGGTGGCCTCAGATAGCCCAAAGGTCCGATAGGCTGACCGGATCAAGTGCCGTAGACCTCCTTGCTGTCCAGCACCCGGATGCCAGCCTGTGCCAGCCGCTCCAGGGCCAGGTCGGGGTCTTCCACCCGGATGATGACGATGGCGTCATCCGAAGCCCGGCCGACAAAGGCATAGAGGTAATCAACAGAAAGTGAACCGGTGCTGAGGGTCTCAAGGGCCTCATCCAGGGTGCCCGGCCGGTCAGCGATGGCAATGGCGACCACCCGGGTTGAACTGACGGTGAAGCCCGCGCGGGTCAAGACCGCCTGGGCCTGGTCCGGCTGGTCCACGATCATGCGCAAGATGCCGTATTCGGTTGTGTCTGCGATATAGAGGGCGCGGATATCGATCTGATGCTGTTTCAGGGTTCGGGTCACCTCTGCCAGGCGGCCCGACTTGTTCTCCAAAAACACCGAAATCTGTTTGACAAACATGCTGAGCACCTCCACATGCGTTGCAGTCCTGCAAGGTGACCGCGTCAGGTTGTTGCCGCTGTGTCTATTATAGCAGATCCCAATTCGAACGCCCGCTGGTTTATCTGGCGGACATGTGGTGGCAGGACCACTTCAAGGGCCGACAGGAAGTGGGCCTGGGGCAGGTCCATGAAGCGAGACAGGGCGCCCAGCATGACCACGTTGGTGGCCTTGACTGAACCGGCCTCCTGGGCCAGGCGGCTGGCTTCGATCAGGTGCACCCGGTCAGGCCCCAGCCGGCGGCGTAAGGCCTCGGCGCCGTCTGCCGGATAAACTGCCTGCTTGAGCTGGACGGTCACCGGCAGCAGCTGTTCCCGATTGATGAGAACAATGCCTGCCGGTGCCAGCAGGGGGGCCCAGCGCAGGGCCTCCAGTTCTTCAAAGGCCAGCAGGTACTGCAAGGTCCCCGCTTCAATGACCGGGGAAAAAACAGTCGGTCCCAGCTTGACGGCCGTGGTCACACTGCCACCACGCTGGGCCATGCCGTGAACTTCAGAGATGCGGGCATCCAGGCCCAGGGTCAGGGCCACCTGGCCCAGGAGCTTGCCGGCCACCAGGGTGCCCTGGCCGCCAACACCAGCCAGCAGCACATTAATGGTTGAGGTCATGGTCGGCTCCTTTCGGTTTGAGCGCATCGAAGCGGCAGACCCGGATGCACAGGCCGCAACCGTTGCAGCTGGCCTCATCGATGACGGGGTAGCCGTCGGCGTCGGCCGTCAGGGCCGGGCACATGATCCGGATGCAGGCCCCGCAGCGGGTGCAGGCCTGGCGGTCCAGGCGGACCACCGCCTCACAGCTGCCGCGCCCCTGGGGAATGAGTGCGCAAGGACACCTGGCGATAACCACTGAGACACCTGGCCGCTTGAGGGCCTGCGCGATAACCGCTTGCGAGGCCTGGGGATCGGTCGGGTCCACTTCGGTCACCGATTCCGCCCCCAGCACCCGGCACAGGCTGTCCAGGTTGACGGCCGGTGCCTGGCCCAGGCGGATGTCCCGGCCCGTTGAGGGATTTTGCTGATGGCCGGTCATGCCGGTGATGCTGTTATCCAAAATAACCAGGGTCATGTCGCTCTGGTTGTAGACGCTGTTGAGCAGCCCTGTGATGCCCGAGTGCAAGAAGGTGGAATCCCCGATGACGGCCACTGTTTTCGAGGCCAGGTCTCCGTCTGTGGCCTTGGCCATGCCGTGGGCCATGCCGATGGAGGCGCCCATGCACAGGCAGCTGTCCATGGCGTTGAGGGGGCTGAGGGCGGCCAGGGTGTAGCAGCCGATGTCACCGGTGACAATGACCTTGAGCCGTTTAAGGGCCATGAACAGGCCCCGGTGGGGGCAGCCGGCACACAGGATGGGCGGGCGGACAGCGACGGACGGGTCCTGCTGCAGGCCGGCCTCCTGGCCGTCGGTCAGGGCCTGACGGATGCGGCCGGGTGAGTATTCACCCAAAAGGCCCAGCAAGGCTTTGCCTTCACAGGCGATGCCGGCCGCCTTCAATTCGGTTTCAATAACCGGATCCAGCTCCTCTGCCACGATCAGGCGGTCCACGCCGGCTGCGAAGCGGCGGATGGCATCCACCGGCAGGGGCCAGACCTGGTCCAGCTTAAGCACGGGCGCATCAGGGAAAGCTTCACGGACATACTGGTAGACCACCCCGCTGCTGACAAAGCCCAGGCTGCGGTCGGTGCCGCCATCAAGGCGCACGCCCGTCTCATTGCCCCAGGCCGCCAGGGCCAAGAGGCGTTCTTCGACCAGCTGGTGGCGCTTGCGGGCCATGGCCGGCATCATGACATATTTATCCGGGTTTTTCTCATAGGGGCGCTTCGGGGGTTCTTGCCTGGGGGCGGCAGCCACGGGTGAACGGGTGTGGGCGACCCGCGTGGTCAGGCGGATGAGGACAGGTGTGTCGAAGGCCTCTGACAGGTCAAAGGCCTTGAGGACAAAGTCCTGGCATTCCTGGCTGTCGGCCGGTTCCAACAGGGGCAGCTTGGCTGCCCGGGCATAATGGCGGCTGTCCTG
Organism: uncultured Oscillospiraceae bacterium; assembly: GCA_964465385.1. Lineage (GTDB taxonomy): Bacteria > Bacillota > Clostridia > Saccharofermentanales > UBA5734 > JAAYBY01. The sequence continues at coordinate 23,545 of CAYXIM010000008.1, read as the reverse complement.
CTCGTTTTGCGAGCTGTGCATGCCCGGGTCGTCGGCCACCACCACCACCAACCCGCCGTTAACCCCGGTGTAGGCGGCTGTGAACAAGGGGTCGGCAGCCACGTTGAGGCCCACGTGCTTCATGCAGCTCATGGCCCGCACACCGGCCAGGCTGGCACCTACCGCCACCTCCAGACCGACTTTTTCATTGGGCGCCCATTCGCAGTAGATCTGTCCACCGGCGCTGGCCGCTTCTGTGATTTCTGTGCTGGGTGTTCCCGGGTAAGAGGAGATCACCTTGACGCCGGCTGCCTGGGCGCCGGCCGCAATGGCTTCATTGCCTAAGAGCATTTGTTTCAACATGTATCACCACTTCTTGCTTGATGTGTTTGCCAGTCAAGTGCCTATTATTGACGATTTTCACCGTTCCTGCAAGTCAGCGCCGGTCGATGAGCCGCTTGGCTTTGCCAGCCGTCCGCTGGATGGTCTGCGGGTTGAGCAAGGTCACCTTGACGTTGATCTGCAGCGTCTGGCGGATCTTTTGCGCAATGTCCTCGGTCAGGTGCTCCAGGCGGGCGTAGCTTTCCAGGTGTTGGCCATCGATGAGCTCCACCTGGACCTCCAGCTGGTCCATAAACTGCTGGCTGGTCACCACCATCTGGTAGTGGGGGCCGATGCCCGGGATGGTCATGAGAACCGATTCGATCTGGGAAGGGAATATGTTGACCCCGCGGATGACCAGCATGTCATCGGTCCGGCCCAACACCAGGTCCATGCGGACGTTGGTCCGGCCGCAGCGGCAGGGCGTGTCATCCAGGCGCGTGATGTCCCCGGTCCGGTAGCGCAGCATGGGGATGCCTTCTTTGGTCAGGGTGGTCAGGACCAGCTCCCCTTCTGACCCCATGGGCAGGGACTCACCGCTTTCCGGGTCAATGATTTCCGGATAGAAATGGTCTTCGTTGATGTGCATGCCGCTGTGCTCCAGACATTCATAGGAGACACCGGGCCCGCAAATTTCGGTCAAGCCGTAGTTTTGCGTGTCGATGATGGACAGGCGGCGGGTGATCAAGTCACGCATCTCCGCTGTGTGCCCTTCACCGCCAAACAGGCCCACGCGCAAGGCCAGCTCCTGCCGGTCCAGGCCCAGCCGCTGCATGACCTCCGTCAGGTGCAGGACATAGGAGGGCGTGGCCACCAGGACGCTTGTTTGAAAATCTTTCATGAACATGAGCTGGCGCTCGGACTGGCCACTTGAGATGGGCAAGACAGCCGCTCCCAGACGCTCCAGGCCGGCGTGCATGCCAAAGCCGCCGGTGAAAAGCCCGTAGCCGAAGGAAACCTGGCAGATGTCGCCCCGTGTGACCCCGGCAGCCGCCCCCACCCGGGCACAGCAGTCGGCCCAGTTGTCCATGTCCTGGGCCGTATAGCCCACCACCACCGGTTTGCCGGTGGTCCCCGATGAGGCATGGAAGCGGACGATGTCCGCCAGCGGCCGGGCAAACAGGCCAAAGGGGTAGTGGTCTCTCAGGTCCGTTTTCCGGGTAAAGGGAATGGCCCCAAGGTCAGTCAGGTCGCGGACCGCTTCAGGCCGGATGCCGGCCTGGTCCATGCGCGCCTGGTAAAAGGGTACGTGTTGGTAGGCGCGTGCCAGCACGGCCTGCAGGCGTTCACGCTGCAGGGCTTGCATGTCTTTGCGGGTCAGTTGTTCCGCCGGACTCCAGATCACAGGTACATCGCTCCTTTCGGCAGGGGGCACCAGGGCCGCAAGAGGCGGCTGGCCAGGGGGGTTACGATCAATGAATTGGCCATGGCCAGGACGGCCAGGCGCGGGGCCCAGATACCAGGCGAGGCCTTAAAGGCCAGGACCAGGATGGCGCCCAGGACCACGGTCATCAGGCCGCCGATCATGCCGCACAGGGCCCCCAGGCGCGTGGCTGACCGGTCATAAAGGCCCCAGATGTAAGGACCGATGAAGGCGCCGGAAACCGCACCCCAGGAAAAAGACATCAAGGTCACGATGGCGCTGGGGAAAACGGCAATCACATATGACAAGAAGACAAAAAGCAGCGACGCCAGCCGCATGGCCAGCACCTTGTTCTGGCCCAGCAGGGAGCGGGTCACCGTCGGGGCTGAAACCAGGACCACCGATGCCAGGGTCGACATGGAGGCCGACATCATGAGCACGATGAAAACAGCCATGAGTGGCGGAGACAAGATGGCTTCGAACAAGGCCGGCATCAGGGTGTCCAGGTTGTCCACATCAAAAGACACAGCCAGCTTCTGGGTCAAAAGCCTGGAAAAGCCACCCATCAGGTAGGCGCTGCCCCCGATCACCAGGGCCAGCACAGTGCTCATGACCGTGGCCCGCCTGACGGCCACCCGGTCACGGATGCCGTTGTATTTGGCAATCATCTGGGGCAGGCCCAGGGTGCCCAGGCTGGTCATCAGGATCAAGGTGACCAGCTGCAGCGGATCCGGACCAAAAACAGCGGTCAGGGCCCCCGGCCCGGGGTTGGCCGTCTGCATGGCTGACAGCTGGGTGACACCCTGTGCTAGGCCACCTGACAGGCCAATGACCCGCACCAGCATCCAGACCACCCCGACGGTCATGATCAAGCCCTGAATCAGGCTGTTGATGGCGGTCGACAAATAGCCGCCAAAAAACAAATAGAGGCCCGTGACCAGCGCGATCAAGAGCATGCTGACCCGCAGGTCAGCCAGGACGGTGCCGTGAAAATAACGTTGCATGACGTAGCCCAGGCCCTGGTAGACCGATGCCGAGTAGGGAATCAGAAACACGAACACGATCAGGGCGGCCAGCCGTTCCATGCCCAGGCTGTCGTAGCGTTTTTTGAAAAATTCAGCCAGCGTGCCAACGCCCATGGCCTGGCTGATACGCCGGGTCCGTTCGGCCAGCAAAAGCCAGGCCAGCAGGGAGCCGATCAAGGCATTGCCAATACCAATCCAGACGGCAGACAAGCCAAACTGCCAGCCGTAGCGGCCGGCATAACCAACGAAAATAACCGCCGAAAAGTAAGTTGTGCCATAGGAAAAAGAAGCCAGCCAGGGGCCGATGGTCCGACCACCCAGGATATAATCTTCTGTTGTTTGAACCTTCCGGTAACTGAGCAGACCCACCAGGATCATGACGAATAAAAACAGACCCAATACGGCGTACCGCATATCCTACCATCCTTCCTTGCCTTACAGGCGCTACCTTTGACATGTTAGCACAAGCAACATTTTTTGCAAGCCTGAACAAAACAGACGCTCAAAAGCGTTTTGTTTTAGGCTTTCGCGCCGCCACAAAGTTGCTTGCCTTGCTAGAAAGCTTGCCGGATGGGAAATCATCACCTAGTAGCTTGATAAAATCGAAAAGGAAAGAAAAAATTGTTGGCTTTTTAAAAACAGACACATCGGCTTTATGTGATAGGCTGACGCTCTAAAAAAGCCTATAGGCCCTCCCTGTATTTTGTTTCTTTAAAACAGTGTGTTGTGTCGATCATGATAAAGATAGCCCTTACTTTTAGTTCATATCAATTAAAATGAGCGGGAAAGCAAAGTGCTTATAAGCAAGCGCACCTCCTATCATCAACAACTAAGTTGCTCATAGAGGGTTCGACGTCATCATATATCTTGAAAAATTCTATCTATCAGAGCGATACTTTCTTTCAGCACATCTCCCCAAGGTAAATCATCCACAAAATACGATTGTCGTTTAAAACCGTCCCAAGCCGTTTCCATGATTGTACTAGAAGCCACATCTTTCATAATTTGGCTATAATTCATTAGCTGGGGTTCTGAACTGCGTTTTTTGGACGTGTTCACAATTGCGCTCTGAAGCGTAGAGAGGTTAAAGTCACCTTGCTTAGCCAAAAGAAAGACATCATAAAAATCTCTCATTCTGGTATTTGCTGTGCCTCTGGAAATCATTGTTTCCAATTTCTCGGCGAGAAGTGTTTCCAAGTTATAAGTCATTAATTGAATGTGACGGTCTTCAAACATTAACCTGTAACGGCAAGAAATCGCCCTTGGTGTAATGACATCACCGGTCGACAAGTCAACTCGGACGCCTTGACGAATGCCATCAAAGGTTCCTTGAAGTGTAAAGCGCATGCCCCCATAGCCATGCTCTTCCATAATACGCGAATGTTGGACAAGATAAAATTCACTCGATCATCTATTGGTGCTTCAATGATCTCCTGCACAACTGTTACTGCATTTTCTTGATCAAGGGATAGACTTTGCACGGTAGAATCGATGTCCATGGTAGAGCGCATATCAAGACCCACGATTGATGCAATCAAGAGTCCACCTTTTAGTACAAACTTTTCCTGATAAGCAGAAACTGAGATGCGTTCCAAAAATCGTTCCATGAAAAAATTACGCAAATATGTCTGAGATTTTTGACTATCACCCTGAGTCAGGTGACGGATTTTTGCTTTTAATTGTCTGGCATCTCGAATCATAAAAGCACCTCCATATATTGTCTCATCTTTTCTTCCAAATTAAAGACCTTTGCATAGCGCATCAGAAGAGGGATGTTCTTATCTTTTCGAGCAACATAAAGTTTAAAAGCCGTTTGAAAGATTTGGATGTCAGTGTTATCTTTGTTGCCAAGTAGATCGCAAATCGCGCGCTCTTTATCGTAGGCTGAAACGTGATGCCCCATCGGAGTTAATAACGTTGTTCTTCCAATAAAAAACGCTTCCTCTGGAAGCTGAAACACGCGTATATTGCGTCTGCGTAAATGAGATGCATTGTATCCGCGTGGCGCCGATACAATAATCTCAAAAGGCTCTCGCTCCATAAGCTCATTTAAAAACAAAGCTGATTCATGGGAGAAACAGACACGTTGATTCAAAAGACTGACGACATAAAGTTCATCATCCCAAGCATCATCGCTCTTATATAAACCACTTGCGACTCGAATCAAAGAACGTTTAGATACAAAATCATAAAAATAAGCTGCTGAAATATCCAAGGCCAGTGCAGCACGTCTTGTGATATATCCTTTTCCATCTTTAAGTAAGGCATCGAGCTGATCTATTTTTCGCATAAACTCACCTGCTTTCTACGCTACATATTACAGGTTTTTGAAGCGTAGATGTAAAGCTTGTCAGCATCATTTCAAATGTTCAAGATGATCTAATAAGACCGACCTTCTTGTCAGAGACAAGCTTCGGTTGACATGATCTGATCCGATGGTCGTCTTCGATTGTGTGATAAAGCCTTTAACCGAACAATGAGCAAAGAGTCGCCATGGCATCGAAAATCGTAATATGACATGTTGGTGCAGATTCAAATCTGCATTTTCTCAAGCACTCAAACCCATAAATTCGCTACAATTTGTGTATAAATAAAAAAGTTGACAAGCTTTCTGATTAAAAACTTGTCAACTTCATCTTGGTGCGGCCAATGGGACTTGAACCCATATGGTTGCCCACACGCCCCTCAAACGTGCGCGTCTGCCAGTTCCGCCATGGCCGCAAGCCTTAGCTGCTGATCCGTGCGGATCAGCATGTGCCATTATCGCACCGACCTAGCCCTTTGTCAACAAAACCGCCTGGCCATCGGCTTCCAGCCAAAAGCCCATGGGCGGCAGCTCAAGCTGGCGATCCTGCCAACTGACAACCTGTTTTTTTGTGCCGCGGTTAAGTGCCAGGAGGACCCGCTCGGGACCGCCAGGAGGCGACAGGAGCAGGCGTTCAAAGACACAGCAGTCCTGCCAGGCCAGGTGCATGCGCAGGTCGCCTCGTTGCAGGACCGGCCAACGGCGCCTTAGCTGACCCAGCTGGGCCACAAAGGCGGTCAGGGGCCCCTCTTCCTGTCCCCAGGGAAACGTCCGCCTGTTAAAGGGATCCCGGTAACCTTCCAGACCCACCTCATCCCCATAGTAGATGACCGGGCAGCCCGGGTAGATCATCTGGAACAAAACAGCCAGCCTCAAACGGGCCAGGCCCGTCTGGCGCTGGTCGTCGGACAGGCTCAACCGGGCCTGCGCCTGTCGGCTGCCCGGGTCCGGGTCACCGGCCAGGGCCGTCAGGGCACGTTCCACATCGTGGCTGGAAATCAGGTTGTAGGCGGCATCAAAGGCCGGTTTGGGGTAGTGTTCACGCAAGGTCTCCAGCTCATGGTTCATCCATTGGGCGTCCATGTGCCCGGCCAGCCAGCCGATCAGGGCCCGCCGGAAGGGATAATTCATCACCGCGTCATGGGTTCGACCCAGCAGAAAATCCCGGTGGGCGCCATAGCTGATCTTGTTGCTGGCATCCTCCCAGACCTCCCCGATAACCACCGCATCGGACCGCTCAGCTTTGGCGGCCGCCCGGATGGCGCGCAGGAAATAATCCGGCAGCTCATCTGACACATCCAGCCGCCAGCCGGATGCGCCCAGGCGCAGCCAGCGCCGGACCACCCCGTCCGGTCCGGTCATGAAGGCACGGTAAGACAGGTCCGCCTCCTCCACGGCGGGCAGCTCCGGAAACCCCCACCAGGCGTCATAGGTCAAGCGCCCTTCCTCGTCGGAAAAACGGTACCAGCTGCCGTAGGCAGAGGGCTGGGAGCCGGTGGCCTGTTGCCAGGCCCCTGTTTCCGGATAGCGGCCATAGCGGTTGAAATACCGGCTGTCCGCCCCCGTGTGGTTAAAGACGCCGTCCAGAATGACCCGGATGCCTCGCTGGCGGGCCGCCTGGCAAAAGGCGATGAAGGTTTCTTCACGCCCCAGCAGGGGGTCAACCTGCAGGTAGTCAGCTGTGTCATAGCGGTGGTTGGACCGGGCCTCGAAAATGGGGTTGAGCGACAGGACCGACACACCCAGCTCCGTCAGGTAGTCGAGTTTTTCCCGGATGCCCGCGATGGAACCGCCGAAAAAATCACAGGCCAGGTAGCCGGTCTCGGGCTTGCCCTCGATGTCCACTTCTTCGGACCAGTCGGTGTGAAAGATCCGCTCTGGCCGGTCGTTGGCCGCAAAACGGTCCAGCGTGAAGGCCTGGTCCCGGCGAAAACGGTCAGGAAAAATCTGGTAAAGCACCTGGCCGGACAACCAGTCAGGCACGGAAAAAGCCGGGTCGTAGACGGTGATCTGCCAGGCCAGGGGGCTTTTGGGCTGGCCCGGTAAAAAGCGGGGCCGGTCAGCGCTGACCAGGCTGCCGCCTGTAAAGTCGTCCCGGTCGCAGGTCAGATAGACGGTTCCTCTTGGGGTTTGTAGCTCAAACCAGTAAAAGAGCAAAGCCGGTTCAGGAGGCAGGTCCAGCTGGACCTCGTAGCTGTCAAAAGCGGCCTGATCGTCTCTTATAGGCTGCATGAGGCTGCTGCTTTCTACAAAAGCTGTCAAGCCGTAGGCATAGGCCAGGCGGACCTGACCCAAGGCCTGATCGCCGTCACGTTTTTTTCGCCGATCGTGCACACGCAAGCGGACCTGGCTGCCCGCCGGCTGGGCGCCATAGGGGCTGCGATCACTCAAAACCCGGCTCTGGTGGCTGATTTGCGCCATCATGCCTGGGCCGCCCGCTCGGTCAGCAGCTGATCATAAAGGGCGGCATAGTCCCGGGCCGACCGGGTCCAGGAATGGTCGGCCGCCAGGGCCGTCCGCACCAGGGCCTGCCAGGCCTGGGGCATATGGCGGTAGACATCACAGGCGTAGCGGGTGATGAAAAGCATCTCGTGGGCGTTGATGTTTTGGAAGGAAAAGCCGTTGCCGGTCCCCGTGTACTGGTTGTAGGGCTGGACTGTGTCTTTGAGGCCCCCTGTCTCCCGGACAATGGGCACCGTGGCGTAGCGCATGGCAATCATCTGGGACAGGCCACAGGGCTCAAAAATAGACGGCATCAGCAAGAGGTCCGCGCCGGCATAAAAGCGCCGTGACAAGGTCTCTTCAAAGAGCAGGTTGACCGACAAGGTGCCCGGGTGTCGCTTGGCCGCAGCGGCCAGGGCCTCCTCATAATGGGGCTGGCCGGTTCCCAGCAGGGCCAGCTGCACGCTGCCATCCAGCAGCTCATCCAGCACATGTAAGAGCAAGTCCAGCCCCTTCTGGTCCACCAGGCGCGTCACCATGGCCACCAGGGGGGTGCTGGCTGATTTTTTCAAGCCCAGCTCAGCCTGCAGGGCGGCCTTGCAGTGGGCCTTGCCTTCCTGCCAGTTGTCCGGCCCATAGCGGGCTGCGATGGCCGGGTCACGTTGGGGGTTGTAGCTGTCTGTGTCGATGCCGTTGAGGATGCCGCTTAACTTGTGGCTGTTTTTGCGGAGCAGGTCATGGAGGCCCTCCCCGTAAAAATCCATCTGGATCTCTTCCCGGTAGGTGGGTGAAACCGTTGTCACCCGGTCGGCATAGACAATACCGGCCTTCATGAAATTGGGCACACCGTCGCGCAAGATCCCTTCTTCGGTCATGAAAGTGTCGGGCAGGTCCAGCAGGTCGGCAATGCGCTCCCTGCCGTGGATGCCCTGGTATTTGAGGTTGTGGATGGTGTAGACGCTGGCCAGGTCCTGGTAGCGGCCATAGGGCCGGTGGTGGGCTTCCAGCAGGCAGGGGATCATGCCCGTCTGCCAGTCATGCAGGTGCAGCACATCCGGAACAAAGCCCATGGGGTGCTCCAGGCTTTCAAGGACCGCCCGTTGAAAAAAGCTGAACCGTTCAATGTCGTAGGTGTAGTCCAGGTAGAGCTGGTCGTGGTTAAAATACGTCTCGTTGTCAATCAGGTAATAGACCTGCTCGTCCAAGGTCAGCTTGAGCACGCCACAATAGAGGGTGCGCCAGCCCATGCGGATCATGTGCCAGCCCAGAAAAACCAGCTGGTCTGCATAGCGGTCCCGGATGCCCTTGTAAAGGGGCAGGACGATCCGGACATCAAACCCCTGCTGGTTGAGCACCGGTGCCAAGGCGCCGGTCACGTCAGCCAGCCCGCCTGTTTTTGCCAGCGGCACCGCTTCGGACGATACAAACAAGATTTTTCGCTTGGTCATACAACCGCTCCCTTCCCGATCACGACCGGAAACTCCTTCTGGCCAACCAGCTTGATGCCCGGCCGGATGAAACAATTCTTGTCCAGGATAACCTGTTCAAGCGTGACCCCTTCTGATACATAGCTGTCCTGCATGACGATGCTGTTTTCAACCACCGCATGCTTGGCGACCGTGACCCCCCGGAAGAGCAGGCTGTTGATCACCGTGCCCTGGATCAGGCAGCCGTCTGAAATCAGGCTGTTCTCCACCTGGTTCTCCAGGCCGTAGCGGGCTGGTGCCTCGTCCTTGATCTTGGTGTAAACAGGCAAACCTGACCAGAAAAGGTCTTGGCGGATTGCTTCGTCGAACAAGGCCATGGTGCTGGAAAAATAGGTTTCAATGCTGTTGATCCTGAGCAAGACCCCCTTGTATTCGACTGCCAGGATTTTCAGCTCGTCATGGCGGCGGATCAGGCTGTCAATGGAAAAGTCATAGTTGCCGCGCGCCACGTCTTCATGAACCAGGTCCATGAGGCGCTCGCGTTCGATCACCATGACCCCGATGGTGTTTTTTCTGGACGGCGGCTTGGGCGGGTTGAAAAGCACGTCCTTGACCCAGCCCTTGCGGTCGGTGCTGAGGATGGCCGATGGGGCCCCGTAGGCCATGCCATCCCGGTTATACAGCACGCTGATGTCCGCCTCATTGGCCTGGTGTTGCTTGACCAGGTCATGGAAAGTGGCGTTGAAGACCACGTTGCTGTTGGCAATGATCACATAGCGGCGCCGGTGCATGCGGATAAAATCCAGCAGGCCGGACAGGCTGTCAGCTTCGCCGCCGTCGTTGTCCGAATAAATGAAAGGGGGCAACAGGCTCAGCCCCTTGTTTTTCCGGTCCAGGTCCCAGGAGCTGCCGGTGCCCAGGTGGTCCATGAGGGATTTATACTTGTGCATGGCGATGACGCCCACACTGGTGATCCCGGAATTGACCATGTTGGAGAGCATGAAGTCAATGATGCGGTAGCGGCCGGCAAACGGGATGGCGGCCAAGGCACGCGGCCGGGACAGGTCGCTGAGCTGGATGCGGTTGTGATCGGCCAGAATCAGGCCCATGGCATTGAGAAACATCGGTGACCTCCCCCTTAGACCCGAAAGCGGGTTTCGATGATGTCGTCCGCTTCTGTATAGGTGACCATGCAGTTACCCGGGATGACGGCGCCATCGCGGATCTTCAGGCCGCGTTCAAAAACCGTGATCCCATCGCTGAGGTAGTGGTGGTCGGTGTATCGGTTGTGGCCGGGCACATCGGCTCCGGCCCGGACGTCGGACCCGATCACGGTGGAAAAGCTGACGATGCACTTGTTGAGCACAGCGCCCGAGGCGACCGTCACGCCGGGCATCAGGATGCAGTCGCGGACCACGGCCCCCGCCTCAACCGTCACGCTGTTGAAGAGAACGGAGTGTTCGACCGTCCCATAGATGCGGCAGCCGTCGGTCATGGCGCTGTTGGAGACGCGGGCGCTGGCTGCGACAAAGTGGGCTGGTTTGACCGGGTTGCGGGAATAGATCCGCCAGTCCCGGTCGCGCAGGTTGATGTCCTGGGGCCGGTCCAGCAAGTCCATGTTGGCTTCCCAGAGGCTCTCGATCGTCCCCACATCCTTCCAGTAACCCCGGAAGCGGTGGGCTTGCAGGCGCCGGCCTGCCCGCAGCATCTTGGGGATGACATTTTTACCAAAATCATGGTCCGATGCCGCGTCCTGCTCGTCATCGATCAGGGCCTGGCGCAAGACCGCCCAGTCAAAGATGTAAACCCCCATGGAGGCCAGGTTGCTGGTGGCCTGTTCAGGTTTTTCCTCAAAAGCCGTGATGCGCCCTTGCTTGTCGGTGGTCATGATGCCAAAGCGGCTGGTCTCATGCCAGGGCACCTCCAGGACAGCCAGGGTCGCATCGGCCTCTTTTTGTATGTGGGTGTCCAGCATGCGGGCGTAATCCATTTTATAGACATGGTCGCCGGACAGGATCAGGACATAGCGCGGATCCCAGTCATCGACGAACTCGATGTTTTGAAAGATGGCATTGGCCGTGCCCTTGTACCAGTCGCTGTGGCCGGTTTTCTGGTAGGGCGGCAAGATATAGGTGCCACCCTTGTTGCGGTCCAGGTCCCAGGGGCTGCCATTGCCCACATAGGTGTTGAGGGCCAGCGGCCGGTACTGGGTCAGGACCCCCACGGTTTCAATCCCCGAATTGGAGCAGTTGCTCAAGGGAAAGTCAATGATGCGGTAACGGCTGCCAAAAGGCACGGCCGGTTTGGCCAGGTACTTGGTCAGGACCCCCAGCCGGGAGCCCTGCCCACCGGCCAGAATCAGGGCGACAAGTTCAGTTCGCGCCATCGATGCACCTCCTTGGTTGTTTGCCATGACGGCTTTCTTCAAAGACCACGCCGCTCAGTGGCGGCAGATCAAGTTCCATGTGCCCGGGGCTGTCTGGTGCCTTGCGGATACCGACCGGCGCCGCACTGCCGCCAAAGGCCGCTTCGTCACTGTTGAGCAGCAGCCGGTAGCTGCTTGCGCTGCCGGTCGGCAGGCGATAACCCGGCCTGGGCCGGGGCGTGGCGTTAAGCACCACCACCAGGGAGCGGCCCGCCGCATCCAGGCGGCGGTAGGCATAGACAGATTGTGCCTGGTCGTCTGCAGCCAGCCAGTTGAAGCCTTCCCAGCCGCTGTCTTGTTCCCACAGGGCAGGCTGCTGGCGGTAAAAGCCATTGAGGGTGCGAACAAAGGCCTGCAGCTGGCGGTGGGCCGCATAACCCAGTAAAAACCATTCCAGGGCTTCATCAACACGCCATTCAATGAACTGGCCAAACTCCCCTCCCATGAAAAGCAGCTTGGCTCCCGGGTGGGTCATCTGCCAGACAAAGAGCAGGCGCAGACAGGCAAACTGCTGCCAGTAATCGCCCGGCATGCGCCCGATCAGGGATTTTTTCCCGTGGACCACCTCGTCATGGGACAAGGGCAGGACAAAGCGTTCAGAAAAGGCGTAGGTCATGGAAAAGGTCAGTTCATGGTGGTGCCAGCTGCGGTGGCTGTAGTCACGGCTGAAATAGCGCAGGCTGTCATTCATCCAGCCCATGTTCCACTTGTGGGTGAAGCCCAGGCCCCCCTGCTCCAAGGGCCAGGTCAGCTGGGGCCAGGGGGTGGCCTCTTCAGCAATCAGGTAGCAGGCGGGTTTTTTTTGGCGAATCAAGCCGTTGAGCGTGCGGAAAAAGGCCATGGCCGCCAGGTTTTCCACCCCCCCATGGACGTTGGTCACAAAATCCGTCCGCCCGTAGTTGAGGTAAAGCATGCTGGAAACCGCATCAATGCGAAGCCCGTCGATGTGAAACTCATCCAGCCAGAACCAGGCATTGGAAATCAGGAAAGACTGGACTTCTTTTTTACCAAAGTCAAAGACATAGGTGCCCCACTGGTCCTGCTCGCCCAGGCGCGTGTCAGCATGCTCGTAAAGGGGGGTGCCGTCGAAACGGGCCAGGCCGAACATGTCTTTGGGGAAGTGGGCCGGCACCCAGTCCAAGACGACACACAGGCCCTGCTGGTGCAGGACATCCACAAAATACTTGAAATCCGCCGGGGTGCCGTAACGGCTGGTCACACTGTAATAACCCGTCACCTGGTAGCCCCAGGAGGCGTCCAGGGGGTGCTCCATGACCGGCATCAGCTCGACACCGGTGTAGCCCATCTCCGACACATAGGCCGCCAGGTCGTGGGCCAGGTCCCGGTAAGTCATAAAGGAGCCGTCCGCCTGGCGTTTCCAGGAACCCAGGTGGACTTCATAGAGGTTAAGCGGGCCGGGCTGGCTGGCATCGGGCCGGCTGGTCACCCAGGCCTGGTCCTGCCAGACGTGGTCATCGGGATCATAGCAAATGGAGGCATCGGCGGGGCGGGTCTCACTGTGGCGTGCGAAGGGGTCAGCCTTGAGGCAAACACGCCCGCCCGCTTCTTCCACCGCGTACTTGTAGCGGTCCCATTGTTTGGCCCCGGCCACAAAGCCGGTCCAGATACCCGTTTGGCCCAAGGGTGCCAGGGGGTCTTGCGACACCTCCCAGCTGTTGAAACAGCCGACCACCGACACCGCCTGCGCAGCTGGCGCCCAGACCGCAAACCGATAGCCGGGCCGCTTCCTGTCATCCAGATCAGGGCGCGCGCCCAAGAGCCGATAGCTCATGTGGTCTAGTCCCTGATTGAACAGATAGGCCTGGTTCATGGTGCATCCTCTGAAAGGCGGGTTGGGTCACGCCGGCAGCGGCTGGCCGCCTGGCTACCTTCATTATACCGTATTCGTCAACCTTAACAATCAAAAAGAGCAGACCGGTCTGCTCTTTGGTTGACTTGCCGATCGGGCCGCCGTCAGGCGGTGGGTGCGCAGGAGGCGCCGTAATCGAACAGCGCCAGTTCTGTGGGAATCAGGTGGTGGTGGCGCTCGGGCAGGCTGTCCACCAGGGCCTGTTCAAAGGTCTCTCGGCTGAAGCTGCTGGTCAGGGCGGCATAGCAGCCCAGCAGAATAACCGGCGCAAAGGCCCGGTTGCCCGCCTCGGCCGCCCGTTCAGAAGCCGGGATGGCCACACAGGTGACATCGGTGCGGCCCACCGCTGCCGAAACCAGGGACGCATCCACCAGGATCAAGCCGCCTGGCCGCACCTGCGGGGCAAATTTTTCAAGCGATGGCGCGTTGAGGGCAATGAGCGTATCCACCTGGTTGAGGATGGGCGAGCCGATCGACTGATCGGACAAGATGACGCTGCAGTTGGCGGTGCCGCCCCGCATTTCGGGGCCGTAGGAAGGCAGCCAGGACACCTGACGGCCCTCCAGCAGGCCCGCGGCTGCCACAAAGCGGCCGGCGGACAAGACGCCCTGGCCGCCAAAACCTGCGATTAAAAGAGATTGTTCCATCGGTCACCTCTCAGTGG
>CAYXIM010000008.1:6697-9654 GCA_964465385.1 uncultured Oscillospiraceae bacterium | reverse complement strand
CTCCACCATGCCAAAGCCCAGGCCGGCCTGCTGGACCTCGAAGGCCTTGACAACTGCCTTCTTGGCCCGCCGGATGCCCTTGATGCTGTTGACCGCGACCCGTTCAATGTAGACGGCCCCGTCCAGGGTGGCCAGCAGTTCGCTGACCCGGATGGGGTAGCCCTGGCTTTCAGCTGACCGGCCCAGGGGGGATGTGGTCGTCACCTGCCCCAGGAGGGTGGTCGGTGCCATCTGGCCGGATGTCATGCCGTAGACGGCGTTGTTGACAAAAAAGCTGCTGATTTTTTCCCCGCGCGCCGCGGCATGGACGATTTCCGCCGTGCCGATGGCCGCCAGGTCCCCGTCCCCCTGGTAGGTGAAAACCGTCGCCTGGGGGTGAACCCGCTTGACGCCGGTGGCAACCGCCGGGGCCCGGCCGTGGGCCGCCTGGACCATGTCACAGGCAAAGTATTCATAGTTGTTGTAGGTGCAGCCGACCGGCGACACGCCGATGGCCGTCTCCAAGAGCCCCAGTTCACACAGGGCCTCGGCGATCAGCCGGTGGATGATGCCATGGGTGCAGCCGGGACAGTAGTGAAACGGTTTGTCGGTCAGGCCTGGTGTCTGGGCAAAGACGTGTTCTGCCATGTCTGTTACCTCCCTGCAATCGACCGGATCTGGTCGAGCACGTCCTTTTGGGTGGGCAGGTTGCCGCCCGTCCGCCCGTAAAAGGAAACGGGTTTACAGCCGTTGACGGCCAGGCGGACGTCTTCGACCATCTGGCCCGCATTGAGTTCAACGGTCAGGACCCCCCGAACGCTGGCCTGGGCGGCGGCCTGGTAGACCGCCTGGTCCGGGAAGGGCCACAAGCTGATGGGCCGGACCAGGCCGACCCGGATACCCAGCTGTTCAGCGTCCCGGATGACGTTGCGGCAGATGCGGCTGCCGGTGCCAAAGGCCACCAGCAGCACCTGGGCATCCGTGCAGTTGACCGTCTCAACGCGGACTTCCTCCTGCTGGATGAGGCGGTATTTGTCCTGGAGGCGCTGGTTGAGCGCTTCCAGCTGGTCGGCTTCAATGTAAATGGATTGAACGGTGTTGTGGTCTTTTCGCATCTGGCCCAGGCCCGTCACCGCCCAGGGCTTGTCTGGCTCTGCCAGGGGCTCCTGGTCGCGAAACGTGACCGGCTCCATCATCTGGCCCAGGGTGCCATCTCCCAGGATCATGGCCACCATGCGGTAGCGGTCGGCCAGGTTAAAGGCCTCAACCGTCAACTCGTAGAGCTCCTGGATGCTGGCAGGGGCCAGGACGATGTTGCGGTAATCGCCATGTCCGCCCCCTTTGGTGGCCTGGAAATAATCACCCTGGGCTGGCAAAATCCCGCCCAGGCCGGGGCCGGCCCGGACAATGTTGACCACCACAGCCGGCAGTTCCGCGCCGGCCAGGTATGACAGGCCCTCCTGCTTGAGGCTGATGCCCGGGCTGGAGCTGGTGGTCATGACACGGGCACCGGCGGCGGCGGCCCCATAGACCATGTTGATGGCGGCCACTTCGCTTTCTGCCTGAACCATGACCCCGCCCACCTGGGGCATGCGCTGGGCCATGTAGTGCATGATCTCGGTCTGGGGGGTGATGGGGTAGCCGAAATAATGACGGCAACCGGCCCGAACAGCGGCTTCGGCAATGGCTTCATTGCCCTTCATCAAAACGCGTTTGGTCATGTGCGCTTGGCCTCCTTCCAGACGTCAATGGCACAATCCGGGCATATCAGGGCGCAAAAGGCACAACCGATGCAAGCGGACATGTCGGTGACAGCGGCCGGGTGAAAGCCCTGGGCATTCAGCCGGTCCCGCTGAAGGGTGATGATGTGGGTGGGGCAGACCGCCACACAAAGGCCGCAGCCTTTGCAGCGTGCTTCATTGATTTCAATTCGAGCCATGGCAACCTCCTCGTGCTGCTTGCGTCATTATAGACAAAAGGATCCCGGGCGGCAACCGGCTCAGGGGCCTTCTTCATAGCGGATGGTGGGCTGCATGCGAAGCAGCGGCAGGCCCTCCGGTGTCTGGTCTGTCCAGTCGGCCGGAACCTGGTCAGCCATGGCGGCGGCAAAAACCAGCGGCAGGCCCAGTTTGTCAGCAGCCTGGCGAAGCAGCGGGTCCGTCTGCGACAAGAGGCTGGCATCGCCTGCCTGAAGCAGGTTGGCGTTGTGGACCAGGCCGGTGATGGCTTGGCCGGATGCGGCCTCCAGGGCGCGGGCCTGGGCCACCACCTGGGCCACGCTTGCGGTGTGGGGCCGGAAGGGGTTGACCACCATCCAGATGGCCGGCGCCTGTGTCAGGCGTTCAAAGTGCCCGGCAAAGGAGCCCAGGACCCGGGCCCCCAGGTCTTCCCCACCCAGGTCCAGAATGGCCCGCCTGGACGAATCGTCAAAGACGCTTAAGACCTGTGCGGGAACAGCCGGGACATCCACGTTGGTGCCGGCAAAAAGCGGCGCAACCAAATCAATACCTTGGCTGGCCAGCAGGGCCCGGGCGTCAGCCGACCGAAAAAACGGGTTGATCACATCCAGGTCACACAAGGTGACAGGCGGCCGGTGGCGGTTGAGCCACAGGGCGACATTGACACTGACCTCTGATTTTCCGCTGCCATAGGCCCCGACAAAACAGTAGAGGCGGTGCTGGGACAAGCGGTCCCGGATGGCCATAGGCTTCCCTCCTTGGGGCGTCTTGTGACCCACACTTTAACAAGTCTGTTCTTTTAATTCAAGCCGATTGCATGGGATTCATTCATCGGTTACACTATAGTAGGTTTATTTGCGCTTGCGCAAGAAACCGAAGACAATGCAGATGCTGGAGGTTGTTTATGAACACTCTGATGGCCAGCGCCGGACGCTGGACCGAACAATATGGCAGCCTTGCCGAAAGGGCCAGGCTGGGGGTCACCATGACCTTGATCGGCGTGGTGGTGGTGGTGCTGAT
>CAYXIM010000008.1:0-6687 GCA_964465385.1 uncultured Oscillospiraceae bacterium | reverse complement strand
ATCCTGGCCCTGCTCAGTGTGCTGGTCAGCCTGATTTCCCGGCTGCTCAGCCAAAAAGGCGACAAAGAGGCGCCCCAGGCCGTGCAAGCGGCCCGCCGGCCAACAGCCGCAGACGCGGACACATCTGGAACAGATGCCGCCCTGATCCCGGTTCTGGCTGCTGCCGTTGCCGCCTACACGGCAAGCCGTTCCATCCCTTCTACGGCTGGCTTCATCATTCGTCGCATCCGACGTGTTTGATCAAGGAGACTTTGTGATATGCTGACTTCAATCCTTCAGGCCTTTGGCGAAACCTTTTTCAACCTCTGGGAAAAATCTGGTTTAAACAACATCAGCGGGCTCAACCTGGTCATGTTGCTGATCGCCTTTGTCCTGACCTACCTGGCCATTGTCAAACAATTCGAACCCCTGCTTTTGCTGCCCATCGCCTTTGGCATGCTGTTGACCAACCTGCCCATGAGCGGCATTTTCCACATGGAGTTTTTTGACCCCACCTTCATTGCGTCAAACAATTACCCCGAGGGCACCCTCTTTGCCATCAATGAGGTCTTTTCCCAGGGCGGCCTCCTGGACTTCCTCTACCTGGGCATTAAGCTGGGCATCTACCCGCCCCTGATTTTCCTGGGCATCGGGGCCATGACCGATTTTGGGCCCCTGCTGGCCAACCCCAAATCCCTGCTGCTGGGCGCCGCTGCTCAAGTGGGTATTTTTGTTGCTTTTTTCCTGGCCCTTTTTGTAGGCTTCACACCCAACCAGGCCGCCTCCATCGGCATCATTGGCGGTGCTGACGGCCCGACCGCCATCTTCCTGACCAAAACCCTGGCTCCCGAGCTGTTGGGCGCCATTGCCGTGGCGGCCTACTCCTATATGGCCCTGGTGCCGGTTATCCAGCCGCCGGTCATGCGCCTGCTGACCACCAAGCGGGAGCGCGCTGTCACCATGGAGCAGCTGCGGCCGGTTTCCAAAACCGAACGCGTCATCTTCCCCATTGCTGTCACCGTCCTGGTGGCCCTGATCATCCCGGATGCCCTGACCCTGGTGGGCATGCTCATGCTGGGCAACCTGCTCAAGGAAAGCGGCGTTTGTGAACGCCTGGTCAAGACAGCCGCCAACGAGCTCATGAACATCGTGACCATCTTCCTGGGCGTCACGGTTGGCGCGACAGCAACGGCTGAATACTTCCTCAACAAGCAAACCCTGCTGATCCTGGGCCTGGGTGTCTTCGCCTTCGCCTTCGGCACGGCCGGCGGCGTCCTGATCGGCAAGCTCATGTACGTGCTGACCAAAGGCAAGGTCAACCCCCTCATCGGTGCGGCCGGTGTCTCGGCTGTCCCCATGGCAGCCCGGGTGGTCCAGAAAGTGGGCCAGGAGGAAAGCCCCGGCAACTTCCTGCTCATGCACGCCATGGGCCCCAACGTGGCCGGTGTCATCGGCTCTGCCGTCGTGGCCGGCATGCTGCTGGCCCTCCTGGCTTAGACCCATGAAACACGTTGTCTTTTTAGGGGATGGCATGTCGGACCTGCCGCTGCCGGAGCGGCAGGGAAAAACCCCCCTGTCTCTGGCCCGTAAACCCAACATAGACCGCCTGGCCAGCCAAGGGCTGGCCGGCCTGGTCAAAACCGTGCCGGACGGCATGCCGCCGGGAAGCGACACCGCCAACCTGTCGGTCATGGGTTACGACCCCAGGCGTTACTACACCGGCCGAGCCCCCCTGGAAGCCATCAGCATGGGCATCGACCTGGCTGATGGAGATGTGGCCTTTCGCTGCAACCTGGTCACCCTCACCGGCCAAGCCCCGGACGGCCCCTTTGCCGCCCAGGTCATGGCCGATTATTCAGCCGGTGAAATCAGCAGCCCGGAAGCCCACCAGCTCATCCAGGCGGTCAACGACCAGCTGGCCGACGACCGCCGGCAGGTGTATGCCGGCAAGAGCTACCGCCACTGCCTGGTCTGGAAACAAGGCAGCCTGGACATGAAGCTGGTGCCCCCGCACGACATCCTGACCCGCGTCATTGGCGATCACCTGCCAAGCGGTCCGGATGCCCAGCCCTTGCTGGACATGATGGTGGCGTCCCAGACTTTCCTGCCCCAGCACCCGGTCAACCAGGCACGCGTGCAAGCAGGCCTCAACCCGGGCAATGCCATCTGGATCTGGGGCCAGGGGGTCCGGCCCGACCTGCCCAACCTGGCCGACCAGCACCAGCTGCGTGGCGCCGTGATCACGGCGGTTGACCTGATCCAGGGCATCGGCCTGTGCGCCGGCCTGGAAGTCATCACAGTGCCCGGTGCGACCGGGACCATCGACACCAATTTTGAGGGCAAGGCCCAGGCCGCCATCGATGCCTTGATGGCCGGGCACAATTACATCTACCTGCATGTGGAGGCACCCGATGAATGTGGCCACCACGCGCAGCTGGATGAAAAAATCCGTGCCATTGAACTCATTGATGAACACATCGTCGGACCTGTCTGGCAGGCCCTGGAAGCGCACCGGACGGCAGGTGGTGAAGGCTACCGCCTCATGGTCCTGCCTGATCACCCCACACCGCTTGCCTTGCGCACCCACACGTCGGATCCGGTCCCCTTCGCTGTTTACAGCAGCGACGGCAGAGACAGCTGGCCGGCCCCAGCCTACGACGAAGACAAGGCCGCTCAAACGGGCCTTTATGTGGCCGAGGGCCATGAACTGCTCGGCCGTTTCATTCACAAGGGTTTTTCAGACCTGCTCCCCTGATGCTGGTTGCAGGTCAGCTCAGCACTGACTCAAAGCTGTCGCCGCAGGCCGGTCCAACAGCACCACCACCTGCTGGTGCAGCTGGATGATCGAGCCTGGACAGGCCGGGTCGACCGGGTCACACAAGACCTGTCGGACTGCCCGCGCCTTGGCGGCGCCGGTGACCAGCAAGAGCACCTTGCGGGCCTGCATGATGGTCCCGATGCCCATGCTGATGGCCTGGCGGGGCACATCGGCCGCCCGGTCAAAAAAGCGGGCGTTGGCATCGATGGTGTCTTCGGTCAGATCCACCACCTGTGTGCGGGTGGAAAAGGTGCGGGCCGGCTCATTGAAGCCGATGTGCCCGTTGCGTCCCAGACCCAGCAACTGAAGGTCAATGCCCCCGGCCGCCCGGATGGCCTGTTCGTAAGCCAGGCAGGCCCGTTCAGGGTCAGCTGCCAGGCCGTCAGGCACGTGGATGGCCTGGGGCCGGATGTTGACCTGGTCAAAGAGCTGCCGCATCATGAAGGCGCGAAAGCTCTGCGGGTGGCCACCGGCCAGGCCGATGTACTCATCCAGGTTGAAGGTCGTGGCCCGGTGCCAGTCCAGAAGGCCAGTCTGGGTCAAGCGCACCAGCTCCTGGTAAGCCGGGATGGGTGTGCTGCCGGTGGCCAGGCCCAGGGTCGGCTTGGGCCGGCTCAAAAGCTGTTCGGCGATGAGCAACGCAGCCGCTTGACCGGCCTGTCGTTCCGTGTCAAAAACATGTACCTGCATAACCTGCTCTCCTTTGTTTGTTGATGTGTTGCGTGTTTCTTGTTTCAAGGGTGCCTGGTCCGGACCGGACCGGGCTTTTTAATGTAGTTCAGCCAGCGTGACGCCGCTGTCCCCTTCCCCATAGGCGGCCAGGCGAAAGGAAGAGACCCGTTTATCCCGGCGCAGCTGCTCCTGGACAGCCTGGCGCAGGGCACCGGTGCCTTTGCCGTGGACGATGCGGATGGTGTGGATGTCCGCCAGGATGGCATCGTCGATAAAGCGGTCCAGGCTGTCGGTCGCTTCCAGGACCGTCTGACCCAGCAGGTGGAGCTCGCTGACCGCCTGCTGGCGTTTTTGTGAAGCCAGGTCCTGGCCGGCCGGGCGTTTACGGCCTTTGACGCGAACCGGCTGGTCTGCCACCAGGCGCAGGGCCTGGCGGGGCACCCAGACCGACATGGCTTCACTTTGCAGCTGGTAGTGGTCGCGGTTGTCGGGACCGGCCAGCAGCCTGCCTGTCAGCCCCAGGGCCGGTGCCGCATACAGCTGCCCGACCACCAGGTCCTCCGCCTCCAGGATGCGGCCCTGTGCCTGGGCCGCCCGTTCGGCCACATCAGCCTGAACCCGGCTCAAGCCTGACCGGATGCTGCTTCGGATCTCCCGGGTGGATTGCAGGCGTTCTTGCAGGCGTTCCTGGGCCAGCTGCTGGTGTAGGGCCGCTTGCAGGGCGTCGGCTTCCTCAAGGAGGCCGGCAAACTGCTTTTCGATATCGGCCCTGATCTGTCGGGTCAGCTGCTCCCGGTTGGTCTGCAGCCGTTCTTTCTCAGCCCGGACCTGGCGGGCCTCTTCTGCCGCCTGCCGGCGCAAGGCCTCCGCTTCCTGTCGGGCCGCCTCCGCCTCCCGCCGGCTTGTTTCCAGGGCGCGGACCAGGGCTTCAAACTGGATCCCCTCTTCAGTCAAGAGGGTCCGGGCCCGGTCGATGACAGCCTGGTCCAGGCCCAGCCTGCTGGAAATGGCGAAGGCATTGCTGACCCCCGGCAGGCCGATCAGCAACCGGAAGGTCGGTTGCAAGGTCTCAGCGTTAAATTCACAGGAGGCGTTTTCCACCCCCGCGGTCTGCAAGGCATAGGCTTTGAGCTCCTTGTAATGGGTGGTGGCCACCGTCAGACAGCCCTTTTCCCGCAAGAGCTCCAGCAGGGCGATGGCCAGGGCCGCCCCTTCAGTCGGATCGGTGCCTGAGCCCAGTTCATCGGTCAGGACCAGGGTGTCCGGACCGGCCAGGTCCAGGATGCGGATCAGGTTTTTCATGTGTGATGAAAAGGTGCTCAGGTCCTGTTCGATGCTTTGCTCATCTCCGATATCGGCCAGGACGTTTCGCAGGACGGGCACTTGGGACCCGGCCTGGGCTGGCAGCTGCAAGCCAGACAGGCCCATGAGGACAAAGAGGCCGCAGGTTTTAAGGGCCACCGTCTTGCCCCCGGTGTTGGGCCCGGTGATGACCAGGGTCTGGAAGGCCTGGCCCAGTTCAAACTGGATGGGCACCACCCGGTCTTTGGGGATCAGCGGGTGGCGAGCAGCCAGCAGGCGGATGGCCCCCCTGGTGTTGAGTTCAGGCCGGCGGCCATCCAGGTCAAGGGCCAGCTGGGCCCGGGCCTGGATGTAATCCAGTTCCGCACACAAGCTGACGTTGGTCTGCAGGGCCGGGGCGGCCTGGGCCACAGCCACGGACAGGTCCAGGATGATGCGGGTGCACTCGTCTTGTTCACGGCCACGGCTCTCCCGGATCCGGTTGTTGAGGTCAACAACGGCCAGGGGTTCAATGAACAGGGTGGCCCCGCTGGCGGATGTGTCGTGAACCAGGCCGCGGATGGCCTGGCGGTGCTCCGCTTTGACCGGCACCACATAGCGGTCACCGCGCAAGGTCACCAGCTGTTCTTGCAGGACCGCCCCCTGTGTGCGGACGATCCGGTCCAGCTGTTCTTTGACCTTGTTTTGCAGCTGGTGGATCTGCTTGCGGATGCGGGCCAGTTCCGGGCTGGCCTGGTCATGCAGCGCCTCTTCTGAAGCCACCGATAAAGTCAGGCGCCTGAGCAGGGCGCTTTCTTCCGCCAGGCGCTGGATCAGGCGGCCCATGACCCCCTGCGGCGGGTTTTTGGCCATCAACTGGGCGCGCAGTTGCTTGACCGTCTGCAAGAGCTGGGCGATCTGCAAGAGCTCGCGCAAGCTGCAGGCGGAGCCAGCCTGGGCCCGGCCAACGGCCGGCCGGATGTCGTGCACACCCGTCAGGGACAGGGCCCCCTTCTTCATCAGCCAGTCCAGGGCATCTGCTGTTTCGTCCTGCAGGCGAAGGGCCTGGTCATAATCTGAACGCGGCCGGATGGCCTGGCAACGCTCACGCCCGGGCTGGGAGTGGGCCAGGCGGGCCAGCCGCTGGACAATCTTGTCATATTCCAGGACGTGAAGCGAACGCGGGTCCATGGCGGTCACGTGTTCTCGTCGGCGGGCGCGTCATCCAGCTCCTGGCGGTTTTGGCGCCGGGCCCGGAAAAAGGCCTGCCCATAGCGGGTATAGGCGTAGAGGGAGCAGACGACAGGCGGGATGAAAATATAATGGGTCAGGTAGTTGAGGCTGTCAGGCAGAAAAAAGAGGGAGCCAAAGGCCACCACAAAAAGGACAGTCGCCAGCTTGCCGTACCAGTGGGCGAAGACCACAACCTCAAAACGCTTGAGCATGACCGCCCCACCCAGGATCATGATCAGCTCCTTGGTGGCAATGACCAGAGACACCCACAGGGGGAGCTTGCCCACCAGGGTCATCATGATGGCCGTGGTCAACTGGAAGACTTTGTCCACAAAGGGGTCAAACAACTTGCCAAATTCCGTCACCTGGTCAAAGCGCCTGGCGATCCAGCCATCCAGCAGGTCGGTCAGCCAAATGCCCAGAAAAAGCAAAAAGGCAATCCGGTCATAGGGTTTGCCCACATAAATCAGGCGAGCCAGGAGGGGGATCGCCAGCAGACGGATGAGGGTTAACACATTGGGGATGGTCAGGTAGGTGTTTTTTTTCATCGTGTTCATCCTGAAAGCGCGGGGTTACAGGTGCTTGCGGGCGGAGATGATCCGCGCCTGCTCCAGGTCCCGCCTGTCGATGGTCTTGTGGGCCGCCAGCGCCTCCTCCAGGTCCAGGGCTGTCACCTGGCCCCTGCGGCAGGCAATGACCTGGTT
>CAYXIM010000007.1:0-35565 GCA_964465385.1 uncultured Oscillospiraceae bacterium | reverse complement strand
GCAGGTTGCAGAAAAATTGTGGCCTCTACCGGTGGGGGCTCTGCATGGCGTGGGTCGCAAGACCCGTCAAAGCCTGCAGCAGTTGGGCATTCAAACGGTGGGTGACTTGGCGGCCCTTGAAGAAAGTTATCTGATTCAGAAACTGGGCAAGACAGGGGCCGCGCTTCACCGGCATGCGCAGGGTATTGACAATGACCCGGTGGTGCCGCGCAGGGCAGACCAGGCCAAGTCGGTGGGCCGGTCGACCACCTTTGCGAAAGACCTGACCGACCGCCTAGCCGTTGACCGGGTGCTCATGCAGCTGTCGGACGACATTGGCCAGACGGTGCGTCAACAAGGGCGAAAGGGTCAGCTGGTCCAGCTGACGCTTCGAGACAAGGCTTTTCGAACCATCACCCGACAAACGCCACTTCCTGCAACCGCTTCAACCCATGAGATTTATGATGCCGCCAGGAAGCTGTTGGAAAAAAATTGGGTTGATCGACGACCGCTCAGGTTGATTGGAGTCAGCCTGTCACAGTTTGAGCAGACCGGCTCAGGCCAACAACTGTCTTTGTTTGATCTGGATGACCAGAACGCGGCGGCAGAATGCGGGCCCATCGATCAGGTGCTTGATGCCATCAGGGAACGCCACGGTCCCGGCTGTGTGGGCTATGGCCGCTCTCTGGAGCCTCCTGAACCGCAGGAATCAACCTGACCGTCAGCGGTTGGTCGAGAAAAAGAAAAGCAGCCTCTTTTGGCGCCGCTTGTCAGAGTAGGCCTGTACAGGTAAAATGGTGATACCTTTTGAAGCCAACAGATGCCCGCAGGGCAAAAGGAGGACCTTCATGCAAACCATCGATTTTGCCATCCAAATGGAAGAAGATGCCGCCCGTTATTATCGCGAGCAGGCGGAACGGTTCAAGGGCCAACCCATCGCACGCGCCTTTGACATCCTTGTGTCAGCTGAAGAAAAACACAGGGCCCTGTTGCAGGCATATCAGGAGAAAAAGCCTGAAAACAACGCCTGGACTGATTTGACTGCAAATGACGATATCTACAGCCAGTTGCCAGATTTTAAAAATGATGTTGCCTCCATACCCAGACAAATGGATGTTTATCGAAAGGCCATGGACCTGGAACAAAAAAGCATTGAACTATACCAAGGCCTGCTGGATCAGGCGACCGATCCGGCTGCCCGGCGTCTCTTGGCCTTCCTGATCCATGAGGAGAAAAAACACTTGTCGCTCTTTGATGAACTGTTCACGTTGGTCCGTCATGCTGATGACTGGGTCGAAGACGCCGAATTCGGCACACGTGAACCCTATTGATCGGTGCGCGCCATGGCTTTTGAACGCAGGATTCAAACACAGGTTGCGATCAACCGTGATGAAACGGCTCTTTTCGACAGGCTGCATTTTCATAAGGATCCAGAAGATGAGCATCAGGCCAGGGTGCTGGCGCTTTTAGATGAGGCCATCTTGCTTGCCAAGCCTAAGTACGCCCAGGTGTTAGCCACGATCGACGAGAAAAATGACTGGGCCATCCGGATTGACAACTACTGGATTGAATCGCCGCTGGTGCGCCAGAACCTGGCAGATAGCCAGCAGATCGTTGTCTATCTGGCAACTTGCGGCCAGGAGCTGGAAGCCTGGTCAGACACGTTCGATGACTACATTGACCGTTACTGGGCGGATGAAATCAAACAGCATTTCCTGGCCCAGTGTCTTTTGGCTTTGCGCACGGATACAGGAGACCGTTATTTCAAGCAGGGTGGTTTTTCACAGATGAACCCCGGTTCACTGGCCCAGTGGCCGGTTACCGGACAGCAAAGCCTTTTTGCCCTGTTGGGCCCAGCCAGCGAGGCTATTGGGGTCACGTTGACCGATTCGTGCCTGATGTTGCCCTCTAAATCTGTGTCGGGTTTTTATTTTTCAAGCACCACCGCGTTTGAAAACTGCCGCTTGTGCCCCAGGGCCAGGTGCCCCAGTCGCAGGGTGGCGTTTGAAGCAGAGACCCACTGATCCAGCAGACGCCCATGACCGTTTGAAAACAAAGCCCCCGGCCGCTATGTGCTACCGGGGGCTTGCTTGTTTTTAACAGGGATCTGCAGCCTTAATCAAAGTTATATTCGGTCACAATCTTTTTGCGCCCGGTTGTCTGGTCCAGGAAATAATCATGGCAGCACAGGCCCAGGAAAGAACCGGAGATGTTGTAGGCTTGGTCATACCCATGCCCGATCAGCGCTCTGACTGCATTGTAGCTGCGCTGTGAGGAGCGGCAATGCAGGTAAACAGGCTGGTCTTTGGGGATTTCATCCAGGCGGTCACGGAATTCGCTCAAAGGGATGTTGATGGCGTTGATCACATGGCCAGCCTCAAATTCATCTGGTTCACGGACATCAATGATGATGGCGTTGTTTTCAACCAGCTCACGGATTTTGGTGACCGGGACTTGCTTGAAACGGCCGTAGAGCAGGTTCAGACCGACCAGGCCGGCGTGGTTAACCACGTCTTTGGCTGTGCCATACCAGGGCGAGTAACACAGCTCAAGCTCTTTGAGGTCTTCAAGGGTCCCACTGCGGGTGATCATGGCAGCGATGACGTCAACGCGCTTGTCGACATTGCCTTTGCCGATGGCCTGGGCGCCCAGCAGGCGTCCAGTCGGGTATTCATACAAAAGTTTGAAATGCATGGGATGGGCATCGGGCATCAAGCTGACCTTGTCTCCAGGGATGACGTAAACAAAGTCGTAATTAATACCAGATGCCTTGGCTGCTTTTTCATTCAGACCGGTTGCAGCGGCATTCAGATCAAAGATCTTGACCACAGAAGAGCCGATGACCCCGTTGTTGTTGTGCGGGATACCATAGATGTGATCTGCTGCAGCCCGTGCCTGGCGCTGGGCCGGTCCGGCCATGGCCAGACGTGTCTTCTGACTGCTGATACGGTGGTAAACTTCAATGGCGTCACCAACGGCATAAATGTGGTCATCGTTTGTTTTGTAGTTATGGTCAACCTTGATGCCACCTGTTTCGCCAATCTCGATGCCTGCGTCCTTTGCCAGGGTGGTTTCAGGGAAGACACCGATGGACATGATGACCGCCTGGGCTTTGATGGAACGGCCTGATTTCAAAATCACCTGGTCATCGGTGATTTTGACCACGCTGTCGCTTAAAATCAGGTCTACACCCTGATCGTGCATTTCTTTGTGAAGGATTTGCGCCATATCCAGATCGAACGGATTCATGATCTGGTCCAGAGCTTCAACCAAGGTTACTTTCTGGTTGGCCATCTTCAGGTTTTCGGCGACCTCAACACCGATGAACCCACCACCGACAACCACCACGTCTTCAACGCTGTGGTTTGCCAGGTAACTTGTGATTTTATTGATATCCACAACATTGCGCACGGCAAACACGTGTTTTTTGTCAATGCCTTCAATGCTCTTGGGCATGATGGGGTTGGCCCCTGGAGACAGGACAAGCACATCATAGCTTTCTTGGTATTCTTCCCCTGTTTTCAGGTTTTTGACGCGCACGGTTCGTTCTTTGCGGTTGATGCCAATGACTTCATTGAGAACACGGGCTTCAATGTTGTACTGGTTTTTAAATTGTGCTGGATGCATCAACACCAGATCGCTGCATTTTTCGATGATGCCACACAGGTGAAAGGGAAGTGCACAGTTGGAGAAAGAGACATCAGGACCCCTTTCAAACATGATAATTTCAGCTGATTCATCCAGCCTTCTTGCACGAGCAGCAACTGATGCGCCGCCCGCGACGCCGCCGACGATTAGAATTCTCTTGCCCATTTTGTACCTCCTGAAAAATGGTTGTGCCACCTGTGCCACAAGTCTTTTCATCTTCTGGCTTGTGCAACCTGTTCCTAAGGGTTCATCTTGTGACACACCTATTCTATTATAAAGCAAAACAACCGGCTTTTGAAGTGGGCAAATGATCAAAAGAAAAGGTTTTCAGGATGTGTGCCAACATAAAAAAACCGTCCGGCTGGCAGCCGGACGGTTTCCTTTTTTCTGTTTGGTGCTTATCGCCTTAAGCTGCGGTAGCAATCCTGGCAGTAAACCGGTTTATCTCCGGAAGGCCTGAAGGGAACAGTTGTATCGACGCCGCATTCTGAGCAAACGGCCGGAAACATTTCGCGTTCCCGGTTGTAGCCGCCCTGGCGGGCCTGTTTGCGTGCAGACCTGCAGGAGGGGCATCTCAGCGGTTCGTTTTCAAATCCCTTTTCGCGATAAAATTCTTGTTCGCTTTCTGTAAAAACAAAGGTTGCTCCACAGTCTTTACATACGATGTTCTTGTCTGGCATGTTCCGTGTCCTCTCTTGTTTGACCGGTACGGCTCGTCCGTCCGGTTTGTTTGGGGTACCTTACTGTGTTGATGATGAGGAACTGTTTGTTGGTTACAAGACAACCCTGATCATAGGTGGTTGGTTCAAACGGATTGTACCACGAACAAAACGAAAAGAACAGCATTATTTTTTGCTGCTTTCGCCCATCACGACGAGAAATAATCAGGAGGCTGCCGTTTCCCGGGCAGCGTTGATGGCGGCCAGGACGGTGCTTCGAACAATGATACCCAGAAAGCGGCGCTCACCATCGACGACAGACAAGGGGGTCATGTCCTTGACGGTCAGCTCAATCAGGTTGTCGATGCTGCAGTCAGGGGAAACGGGGTAGACGAGGTCGGGTTCAATGCTGTTTTCAAGGGTTCGATCACCCCTTTGGATGGCCTGCTGGATACCTTGATTCGTCACTGCCCCCAACAGTTTTCGTCCCTGGTCGCTGATGACAAACAAACGATCCAGACCATATTGGCGCAGCTCTTTTTGAGCCAGATGGGGGCCTTGGCTGATGCGGAGCATGGTCCAGGGCCGGATCATGATATCAGCGGCTGTTAAGAGTTTGCTGCGGTCCACGCCCTGAACGAATCGGCGGACGTATTCATCCGCCGGTTGGCTGAGAATTTCTTCAGGTGTGCCCACTTGGACGCTGCGGCCGTCCTTCATGATCATGATCCGGTCGCCAAGCTTGAGGGCTTCATCCAGGTCATGGGTGATGAAGAGGATGGTTTTATTGACTTTCTTTTGCAGGTCAATCAATTCGTCTTGCATGTCTTTTCGAATCAGGGGATCCAGGGCGCTAAAAGCCTCGTCCATCAAAAGAATCTCGGCATCATTGGCCAGGGCCCGGGCCAGGCCCACACGCTGCTTCATGCCGCCGCTAAGCTGGTCTGGGTAAGCGGCTTCATAAGCAGACAAACCGACCAGTTCCAAGGCTTCTTGGGCTTTTTTCTCACGGATGCGTGCAGGCACACCTTTGATCTCCAGCCCGTAAGCGGTGTTGGCCAACAAGGTCCGGTTGGGCAGCAACGCAAAGTTTTGAAAGACCATGCCTAACAGGTCACGACGAAACTGTGTCAATGCTCGCTTGTTCATGGCCAGAATATCCTGTCCGTTAACGGTGATGTGGCCGGATGTTGGTTCAATCAGGCGGTTGATGCAGCGGACCACGGTTGACTTGCCACTGCCGGACAGGCCCATGATGACGAACGTCTCACCGCGCTTGACTGTAAAGCTGGCGTTGTCAACGCCAACGGTTGCACCGGTGTGCTTGCGGATGGCCTCCTTGCTCTGACCTGCCTGCAACAGCTTCACTGCCCGGCGGCCGTTGCTTCCAAAGACTTTATATAAATGTTCAACAACGATCTGACTCATAAACCTGTCTCCTCCAGATGAAAATAATGCTGTCTATCTTAAAAGCGTATCATGCCTAGCCACGTTCTGCAAACAGATGATAAAGAAAAATACAGGTTAAACCTTGAGAAATTCAGCTGAACATGCTGCTGTGAGGGCCTGTTTGGTGTATAATTAAAGGAAGGAAAATCAGTTGAGAAGAGGTGGTCCGATGGATTTTCAATTGAATGCCGGGTTGTTTGCAATAGGCCAACAGGTTTCCGCACTGGATCCGGCGACCGTCTATGACGTCATCATCATTGGTGGCGGACCGTCCGGCTTAACGGCGGCGGTCTATGCCCTGCGCAAAGGACTCAAAACAGGTCTGGTCACGCTCAACATTGGTGGCCAGATGGCAGAAACAACTGGCATTGAAAATTATCTGGGTTACCGCTACATTCAGGGCCCGGAATTGATTGAAAAATTCAGAGAGCAGGTTGTTGAATTTGGGATCGACCTGCAAAGAGAGGTTCAGGTGACGCGGATCGAAAAGGGAGATCCCCACGTGATTCACCTGGATAGCGGTCAGCGCCTGCATAGCCAGACTGTGATCATTGCTTCCGGTAGCCAGCCCAAACGGCTGGATATACCAGGGGAACGTGAGCTGGTCGGTCACGGCGTGACCTATTGTGCCATCTGCGACGCCCCTTTTTATGCCGGCCAAGATGTGGTTGTGGTTGGCGGCGGCAACTCAGGCTTGACGGCGGCCATCGACCTGGCTAAACTGGCCACCCGGGTCACCCTGGTCCAGCGCCGTGACCGGTTGATAGCCGACCAGGTTCTGGTCGATAAGCTGGCCGAACACCAAAACGTCCAATACCTGCTCGAACACGAATTGTCGCAGATATCAGGGACCGGTCATGTAAAAGAAGTGGAGGCGGTTTGCTTGAAAAGTGGCCGCAAGACCCGCATCCAGACATCCGGTGTGTTTGTTGAAATTGGCCTGACACCGAATAGCGGCTTTGCCCGTGACCTAGTAGCCATGAATGCCTTTGATGAAATTGTGGTTGACTTTAACTGCCGGACGGACGTGGCTGGTGTTTTTGCAGCCGGTGATGTCACAACCGTCCCCTATAAACAGATCATTGTTGCCTGCGGTGAAGGGGCTAAAGCTGCCTTATCAGCCGCAGATTATTTGCTAAACAAGCGCTAGGAGGAATGTAAAATGGCTTTGTTTGATGAAAACACCACCCAGCAATTGAAAGAAATCTTAAGCCAGATGAATCAAAAGGTGCAGATCCTTTTCTTTAAGCAGGAAATTGAATGCCTGGACTGCCGCAGCACCCAGCTTTTCGTCGAAGAGCTGGCCGCCTTAAGTGACCACTTGTCGGTGACCACCTACAATTTCCTGGTCGATCAGGAGCAGGCTGAACGCTACCAGGTGCGTAACGTGCCTGCCATCGTCTTGCTCGACGAAACGGGACACGATCCGGGAATTCATTTTTATGGTCTGCCCGGAGGCTACGAGATCAATGCCTTCCTGGGTTCCATTTTGGCCCTGTCCGGCCTTAAAGAAGAACTGCCAGGCCCACTTATGGCACGCATTCAAAAGATCGACAAGCCGGTTCACATTCAGGTCTTTGTGACCTCCGGCTGCCCCTACTGCCCGACAGCCGTTTTAATGGCCCACCGCTTGGCCCTGGAAAACGAACACATTCGGGCCGACATGATCGACAGCAATGCGTTTGTCCACTGGACCATCAAGTACCAGGTTACCGGCGTGCCCAAAACCATCATCAATGAAGTGCACAGCTTGACTGGTGCCCAACCGTTGACCGCCCTTTTAGACGTTCTGGAACAGCTGTAGACCAGGCGCACACCCAAGCCCTTCGTCAGAAGGGCTTTTTTTTATCAAGGCATTTTTTTATCAAGGCGCTTGACAAAGAGAAACGAATGTCGTAATGTATAAAAATGCATGAATTAATCAAATGCATGCATAAATATACAAATGAGGAGTTGCGTATGAAAAAGATAATCCCCTTGCTTTCAGGCGTCCTGTTGTTGGCTCTTTTGCTCACGGCCTGTGGCAGCAATGACAAGGTGGGAGCCAAAGTTATCGACATCCCCTTGACCGAAGAAGAATATGCGTTTGGCGTCGACAAGAACCAGCCGGAATTACTGGAGCAGGTTAACGCCTTTATTGCCCAGATTCAAAGCGATGGCACCTTTGACAAGATCCTCAACAACTACTTTGGTGATGGTGAGCCCCAGGCGGTCAACTCTGCCCAGCTGGATGCCTCCAAGGACCAATTGGTTGTGGCGACCAATGCCGGATTTGAGCCCTTTGAATACACCAAGGGTGGCGACCAGTACTACGGCATTGATATGGAGATCGCCGCTGCCCTGGCCGAGCACCTGGGCAAGGAACTGGTCATCAGCAACATGGATTTCGAAGCCGTTTGCCTGTCTGTTGGGCAAAGCAAGGCGGACATTGCCATGGCCGGCCTGACCATCAAGGAAGATCGAAAAGAATATGTGACCTTCACCGACAAATATTATGATGCGGCCCAAATGCTCATCATCCGTGAAGATGACAAGCGTTTTGATGCGGTCAGCTCAGCAGCCGATGTCGAGGCCCTCCTCAACGGCTTGGATCAGAAGACCAAAATCGGGGTTCAAACCGGAACGACGGGCCAATTCTATGTCGAAGGCGACGAAGACTGGGGCTTTGACGGCTATCAGGCTGAGGCCGTCGGCTACCGCTCGGGGTCCTTGGCGGTTCAGGACATGCTCAACGGCAACATCCAGTACGTCATCATCGATGAGGCGCCGGCCCATCACATTGTTGAAGCCATCAACAAAATGAAATAAAAGATCTGGCCCCTTTGCCTGAACAGGCAAAGGGGCCCTTTTCTGACGAAAGGATCCGGGCATGGGTGGATTTACCATCAAGGTGCAAAAATTTTGGGAGATGTTCTACGAGAACGGCGGTTATACCAAAGTGCTCACGGGACTGCAAAACACGGTCCTGATCGCAGTCATCGGCCTGGCCATTGGAATCGTGATTGGAACAGTCATCGCCATCATCGAGGTGTTGCCCAAATACAAGCGGCTGCCGCGCGTCCTGGACGCCTGTTGCCGTTTTTATGTGGGGCTTTTCCGCGGTACGCCGGTTGTGGTTCAGCTTCTGGTTTCCTATTATGTCGTCTTGCCCATGCTGGGTATCAACCTGCCGTCGTTGCAGGTCTGTATCATTGTTTTTGGTCTCAACAGTGGTGCCTATGTTTCCGAAATCATGCGAAGCGGCATTTTATCGGTCGACACAGGCCAGATGGAGGCTGGGCGGGCCCTGGGCCTAAGCTACTGGGTCACCATGATGAAGATTGTTTTCCCGCAAGCCATCAAGAACATCCTGCCCACTCTGGGCAATGAGTTCATCACCCTGATCAAAGAAACGTCGGTCGTCAGCTTTGTTGGTGCTGCCGACCTCTACGTCGCCTTCAGTTACATTGGGACCAACAGCTATGAATTTATGGTGCCTTACCTGGTGATGGCCCTGATCTATATCGTGCTGGTCGTGCTGATTGCGTTGATGATCAGAGTGATGGAACGGAGGTTGAGACTCAGTGATCGACGTGCGTAACTTGACCAAGAATTATGGTCAGCTTGAAGTGCTCAAAGATATTTCCGTGACCATTCGTGAAGGCGAGAAGATTGCCATCATTGGCCCGTCAGGCAGTGGCAAAAGCACCTTCCTGCGCTGCCTCAATTGCATGGAAGACCCCAGTGGCGGTGCCATCATCTTTAATGGTGTCGACATTTCTGATTTTTCGGTTAACATTAACCAGCACCGCCGGCATATGGGCATGGTTTTTCAACAATTCAACCTCTTCCACAACAAGACGGTTTTGGACAACATCATGCTGGCTCCGGTCACCATTGGCTTACAGGATTTGAGAAAACAGCGCTTGCAGGCCTTGTTTTTTCCTTTGCTCAACCGCTTGTCTAAAACCAAACGGCCGGTGCCACAGGTCACGCACACGAAAGCGAAAATCCGTGCACAAGCCCGTCAGCATGCCTTGGCTTTGTTGCAGCGCATCGGCCTGGAAGAAAAGGCTGCTGTTTACCCGTCTACCCTGTCAGGCGGGCAAAAGCAGCGCATCGCCATCGTTCGCGCCCTGGCTATGAAACCCATGGTTATCTTGTTTGATGAGCCCACCTCGTCTCTGGACCCTGAAATGGTCGGAGAGGTGTTGGACCTGATCAAGCAGCTGGCTGACGAAGGCATGACCATGGTCATTGTCACACATGAAATGGGTTTTGCCCGGGAAGTGGCCACCCGGGTTCTCTTCATGGATGAAGGCAAAATCCTTGAAGACGAGACGCCAGAGCGTATTTTCTCCCAACCCAGCCACCCGAGAACCCAAAATTTTCTTGCTAAAGTGCTCTGAGCCGGCCAAACTGTCCGGGAAGAAAACAAAGCCGGCCCCTGTGCTCCGGTTGCTTGTTTCAAGTGCTGCTTGGCGTCGCTTGCGCCGAACCGTGTTCTCTTGTTTCTTTATTTTGTCATAGTTTGAATTTAATACCTGCTTTTTTACTGGCATATGATCATGCGATAAAAGAATAAATATACAGGCGGTTTGACAAGCTGGGTGATCTTTCCTATCCTTGTACCTGTTATCCAATAGCTGACGACCCGTAATTGATGTGTTTTCATGGCTATTGCTGTTGGGAGGTAGGTATTTATGATGAAGAAAAGAACGGTGTTTCTCTTGGTTTTCCTGGTGATGTTTGTGATAGCGGCTTGTGTTCCAGATTCAGCTGAAACGGTTGTTTTTGGTGATGCCGGCTGGGATAGCATGCAGTTTCACAACGCGGTGGCCATGCTGGTTGCCCAACACGCTTACGGTTATCAGACCGAACAGGTGTCAGGTACAACAGCTGTCACCTACAATGCCTTAAAAAAAGGCGACATACATGTTTACATGGAGACCTGGCAGGACAACATTGCACCCTATGAGGAAGATGTTTCGTCTGGGGCCGTTCTGGCCCTGGGTGTGAACTACTCGGACAACGTCCAGGGCCTTTATGTGCCCCGATACGTGATAGAAGGTGACCCCGCGCGTGGGATCGAGCCCATGGCCCCTGACTTGCGGACCGTAGCAGATCTCAAGGCCTACAGTGCTGTCTTCGCCGATCCGGACCAGCCGGATAAAGGGCGCCTCTATGGTGCGATCTCAGGCTGGGAGGTGGACAAGATCATGCGCAACAAACATGCCTTTTACGGCCTGGATGAAAATTACACCTACATGGACCCTGGTTCGGATGCTGCCTTGGCGGCAGCCATCGCCGGTGCCTATGAAAAAGGTGAGCCGATTGTGGCCTACTACTGGGAACCGGCCTGGATCACCGGCCTCTATGACCTGATCCTTTTGGAAGAGGCTCCCTATGCGGCTGATTGCTATCTGGATGGCGCATGCGCTTTTCCATCTATTGACCTGACGGTCACGGTCAACCCAGCCTTTTATGAAAGCCATAGCGCTTTTGCGGATGAGTTTTTGAGCCAGTATCAGACTTCCAGTGCCTTGACATCTCAGGCCCTGGCTCACATGCATGAAACGGACAGCAGTTATGAGGAGGCGGCTGTCTGGTTTCTTCAAGGACACCGGGACCTGGTCGACACCTGGCTGCCTGCTGAACGGGCTGAACGGGTCCACCGCTGGCTGGACCAGAACCCAGGCGCCTGACCAGGCTGGATTGGATGTGACATCATGGGTGTTTTCGACTGGCTGCTTCATTTTCCAGAAGCCCTTTATCTTGATACCAGGTCTTTCATAGACGCCGGTATTGACCACATGCTTCAACATTGGGACACCTTTTTTCAAGGGGTCCGCCAGGTCCTCAGGCTTTTGCTGACGGGTGTCGGCGGCGTCATCAGCCTCATCCCCTGGTGGTTGTTGTTGTTGGCTGTTTTTACAGCCCTCTTGCGGATGGGCCGGAAGTGGTATCAGGCGCTCTTGTACACTGGTTTGCTTTTTTTGATCGGCATCATGGGCTTGTGGGACCTGATGAATGAAACCCTGGCCATCATCATCGCATCGGTGCTTATCTCTTTGCTGCTGGGCCTGCCTGTCGGCATCCTGATTTCATCCAGCCGACGGGCCAACGCTGCAGCCCGGCCCTTTCTAGATGCCATGCAGACCATGCCAGCTTTTGTCTACCTGATCCCGGCAGTCATGCTGCTGGGCCTGGGCAATGTGCCAGCCGTGATTGCGACCATCATTTACGCGATTCCGCCAGTGATCCGATTGACCAGCCTGGGCATCCGGCAGGTGGACAAGGATCTGGTGGAAGCAGCCCAGGCCTTTGGTTCAACCCGATCTCAAACCCTTTTTAAGGTCCAGATTCCCCTGGCCATGCCCACCATCATGACCGGCGTCAACCAGACAATCATGATGGCGATCTCCATGGTCGTGACCTGCGCCATGATCGGGGCGACTGGCCTTGGCGCCGAGGTCATCAAAGGGATCAACCGCCTTGAAAGTGGCCGGGGATTTGTGGCTGGAAGCGCCATTGTGATCCTTGCTGTTGTGCTGGATCGCTTGACGCAGGGCCTGTTTCAAAACAAGCCGGCTGCTTCTTCTTCGCTTTGATCCCGTATTGACAGGCGTCAAGGGGGCGTTTTAGAATGAACATACCGCTTGGACCACCGTCAAATCCCGCTGTCAGGACAAGCGGGACCGCCCCGATCGTGTCAGCACTGGCAGAACGCCGTGCGGACAGGAGCCCGGCCAGATGGCCGCAGCAGGAAGGGAGATTAACCATGAAACAGTACGACCCCGTTGGGCACAAACGCCAGCTGGCCGATCAGGCCTATTGCTTGATCGCCAATGCAACCGAACACAGGACAACCCTTCGCAATCAGACACAGCCTGACCAGGAGGCCTTGGCAAGCCTTGAGGCAGACCTCAAGACCATGAACGACCTGGTTTCTACCCTGGGCACCCAATTGACCAAAGAAGATGTGGCCGCCATTGAAGCGACCCTGGCTGCTTTCGACGAGCAGTACGGACAGCTTTAACCGCCGCGAGGGCTTGAACGGTAGAGGGCCGCGATGGACCGCTCCAGGTCCGCTTGGTTGACGAACCCTTTTTGAGGGTCAGGGACAGGGGAGACCTGGCCACTTTGCTGGTCTAATTGAACCGCTCCGTACGCCGCCGCCTGTTCTGAACCTGATAACTTCTGCGCATAGGCGTCGCCTGCACTGTAATGCCAGAACTCATAGGGGTAGGCATAAAAGCCATGTGCTTTGAAAAGCGCCGTGATAGCCTTGCGGTTATCTTGTGCCTCAGTGCTGATGAACGGTGAATCCATGGGGGTTTTTTCAGACAGCTCCAGATACGGACCTCCCCGATCGACAAGCTTTCCCGTCCTGCGGTCAAGCACGGAAATGTCCAAGGCACTGCCAGACTGGTGGGTGCCGACCTTCGGTGCCACAGCAACCAGAGCCCCCAGGCGGCGAAGCAGCAAGGGTATGGGTGGCACTTGGCCATGGCATTCCCAAACCACCTTGTCAAACACCTTGCGAAAGATGCTTTCTTCCCGAGTCAGGCCACGCTGCATGGCGCTGGTTCGATAAGCGTCTTCAACCAGAATGGCCCAGCCCTGCTGGTTAAAGGCTTCCGCAGTTGCCAGAAACGGATCAATCAGTTGTTGGCGCAGGTAATAGAGTCTGGGCAGGCCTTGGACATGAGGGTGTGAAGCAAAATAGACCTCCAGGCCCGAGCTGGCGACAGCCTTGGTCAAGTCGTGGAGGGGTTCCAGGTTATCTTCAACGGGGTGGTCAAAAATTTCTTTCATAAAGCGGTCAGCCGCATCCATTTGTTCTTGCCAATAATGGCGGGCGTCAGGGGTCTTTGACACAGGCATCATCCTACCTTTCAGATGGTTGTTTGCTCCATGATACCACGGCATCAAACTTCTGGCGATGCGATGCCAGCCTGTCAAAAAGAAAATAAACCTGAAAAACACCGTTGCTCATTCGGACCAAGCAACGGTTTGACCGTGCTGGCAAAGGCCGGTTACATGGCTACACAATGTCCAGTGGCAGCTTTCTCGTTGGGGTGGGAAACGCCCGGTCCAAGGCATCCCGATCAGCCTGAGACAGCCTGATCGCCATGGCGTTTGCGTTCTCGATGGCACGCTCAGGCCTTCTGGTCCTGGGAATGGGAAGCACCAGCGGCTGGGACAACAAAAAAGCCAACAAAACCTGTGACACCGTGGCGCCATGAGCAGCGGCGATTGCCTGCAAGGTGCTGTTTCGATACAAGCCTTTTTTCAATCCACCAGCCTGAGCCAGAGGACAATAGGCCATGGTGAGGACATTTTGCGCTTGCAACCAGGGCAGCAAGCTGTATTCGATGCCACGGCTGCCCAAGTGGTAGAGCACTTGATTGGCAACACAGTTTTTGCCGTTTTCAACGGCGAACAAGGCCTGCATGTCACTTAAATCAAAGTTTGAGACACCCCAGTCGCGGATCAGGCCTCTTTCTTTCAAATCCTCCATGCAGTCAACGACTTCCGCCAACGGCGTCAAGCCGCGCCAGTGCAGCAGGTATAAATCAAGGTAATCCGTGCTCAGCCGTTGGAGGCTGTTTTCGCAGGCGGTGAGATAGGCCTGCCTGTTGGCATGATGGGGGTATATTTTGGAGACCAGGTAAAGCTTGTTGCGGGCGATGCCCTGAACCGCTTTGCCTGTCAGCAGCTCCGCGCCCCCATGGCCGTACATTTCAGCTGTGTCGATCAGGGTCATGCCGTGGGCAATGCCGGCCTTCAAGCTGGCTGTTTCAGCATCCGCATGTCGCCGCTCTTCTCCGAAACGCCACGTCCCTTGACCAATGGCGCCAACAGCCAGCCCACTTTTATTTTTGAACATGAAACAGCCTCCCCAACGAACTATTTTAAACCATTTTATCACATGGAGCTGGGGGAAACCTTTGCATGGCAGGTGCAAGCACTGACGTCTTTGCAAACAGACGGGCCAATGAAAACACCGCCATCACACGATGACAAGGCGCATATAAAAAACCACGTTCCTTTGTGGACATATAAAAAGCACCGTTACTCGGTTGTCCCAAGTAACGGTGTTTCGTTGGTTGCGGAGGGAGGATTCGAACCTCCGACCTCCGGGTTATGAGCCCGACAAGCTACCAGCTGCTCTACTCCGCGTCGATTGGGCGCATGGGAACGAATCTTTACTGTCTGGTGCTCGTGGCCGGACTCGAACCGGCACGGATGAGCCATCCAACGGATTTTAAGTCCGGTGCGTCTGCCAGTTCCGCCACACGAGCCTGACACGTTCGTTGTGCGCCAGATTATAATAGCACCTTGATGCCACTTTGTCAAACAAGAAAAAGGGTGTGTGACATCGTGTGCGACATCGTGCTTTGCCTTTCTTTTTTGGCCGCTACCTTTTAAACTGTTAACAGAAGAAAAGCGTGTCAGGCGTTAAACCGGGTATGGGTAGGCACCCAAAAACAAGGAGGGCCCAATGGATCAAATCATCTTAGAGGTGTGCTGTGGATCAGCCGACGATGTGGTGGAGGCAGAACGGGGCGGAGCGGATCGTGTTGAATTAAACGGGTCTATCTTTTTTGGCGGCTTAACGCCCACCCTGGGTTCGCTTATTGAAGCCAAAAAGCGCGCCAGCATCCCGGTTGTGGTCATGATTCGGCCCAGGGGTGGTGGTTTTGCCTACACAGAAGCTGAATTTGAAAGCATGCTGCACGACACACGCCTGTCAGTTGAACATGGGGCAGACGGTATCGTCTTTGGTATTTTGCATGAAGACGGCAGCATTGATCAAAAAAGATGCGAACAACTCATCCAGGTGGCGGGGCAGACCGAGCTCATTTTTCACCGGGCCATTGATGTGGTGCCTGATCTGTTTGCCTCCCTTGATGTGCTGGTTGACCTGGGGATCCAGCGTGTGTTAACAACCGGTCAGGGAGCCACCATTGACGACGGCCTGGACACCATCAAGGACATGGTCACCCATGTCGGGGACCGGCTTGAAATCATGCCGGGTGGCGGCACACCGCACAACGTCAAACGTCTTGTTGACCGGACGGCTTGCAGACAGGTTCATATGGCCTCTTTTCAAGTCATGCACGATCCGTCAACCCTGGCCCAGCCGCACATCACGTACGGCTTCTCGCTGTTTCCACCCGAAGACCGCTATGAACTCACCAACAGCCGGATGGTGGCCCAGGTGAAGGCACGCCTGACAGGCCGGTGATCTGACCACTTAACGAACAGAGCCTGTCCTTATAGGGGCAGACAGAAGGGAGCTTCCATGAAACCTGAACACATCCGCCGCATCCGCTTGCTGGTCCTGGTCCTTGTGCTGGCCCTTGCTGTGCTTATTGGCCAAAGCTGTTTTTTCAGCGTCAGTGAAAGCGAACAAGCCGTGATCACCACCTTTGGCAAATATGCCAAAACTGTTGATGCTGGCCTGCACACCAAACTCCCCTGGCCCATCCAGGAGGCCCAGCGCCTTCCGGTCAACATGACACAAAAGATTGAGCTGGGCTACGGCAGCATCGGGGCCGATGAGTATTACTCCATCCCGGAAGAAAGCATGATGATCACCGGAGACCTGAATATCGTCAGCATTGACTTCTTTGTGGAATGGAAAATCAGTGACCCCTATCGATACCTGTTCGAAACCGACAACCCCGACCTGATTTTAAAAAACATGCTACAAAGTGCTGTTCGGGCTGTGGTCGGCACCAAGAACATCGATGATGTCCTGACCACTGGAAAAATCCAGATCCAGTCCGATGTCAAGCAAACCCTGCAAAGGCGCCTCCTGGAAGAGGACATTGGTGTGATGATCTTGGATGTCAAGGTCAACGATTCGGAACCGCCAACCGAAGAGGTGGCCAAGGCCTTCCGAGACGTTGAAAACGCCAAGCAGGAAAAGGAAACGGCCCTCAACCAGGCCATTGCCTACCGCAACAGCAAGCTGCCCTCAGCCCAGGCAGAGGCCGACCAGATCATCCGGGCAGCTGAAGGGGCCAAGGAAAGTAAAATCAAAGAGGCGGAAGGGGAGCGGGATCGCTTTTTGGCCCTTTTTGGTGAATACGCTGCCTTTCCCCACATCACCCGATCCCGCATGTACCTGGAGGCCCTGGAGGCCGTCCTGCCGGGCTTGCACGTGATCATCGATGACGGCAGCGGTGTGGTCAAGCTTTTGCCTCTGGAAACAGGGATATCGGCCGGCCAGGTTGCCGGTGAACGGGAGGGAGGCTGACATGAATAAGGTGTTAAGACGGGTCTTGATTCTGGGTGTTCTGGTCCTGGTCTTCTTGTTTTCGGCTGCTTCCGTCTATGTGGTTGAGGAAGGTGAATACGCGACCGTGACTCAGTTCGGGGAAATCAAGCATATTAGAAATGAGGCAGGCTTGTATGTCAAATTGCCCTTTTTACAAGATATCTCCCGGCTGACGAAAAAACAGATGATCTACAACATCAGTTCCTCTGAAGTCTTGACGGCTGATAAAAAGGCCATGATTGTCGACAGTTATGCCATCTGGAAGATCGAAGATGCACGCACGTTCATCCGGACGGTCAACAACATCCCGGAAATGCAAAAACGCATTGATGCCAGCACCTACAGCGTGATCAAGAACATCATGGGCCAATTGGAGCAAAGCGACATCATCAGCGACTCGGAGGCCGGACGGTCCACGCTCAACCGGGAGATCACCAGCCTGGTTGCCCAAAACCTCGCCCCATATGGCATCCGCGTGCAGTCGATTGAAATCAAGCGTTTTGACCTGCCCGAAGACAACATGAACGCTGTCTACACGCGCATGATCTCTGAGCGGTCACAAATGGCTGCTTCCTATCAAGCAGAAGGGGAGTACGAGGCGGCAAAAATTAGAAACGAGACCGACAAGGAGATCGCCATCGTGATAGGAGATGCCAAAGCCAGGGCCCAACGCTTGCGCGGCGAAGGGGAAGAGGAATACATGCGCATTCTCAAAGACGTGTATCAGGATGAGGACAAAGCAGCCCTTTACTTGTTTGTACGCGAGCTGGACGCCCTGAAAGTGGCGCTGGTTGGACAAAAAACGGTGGTGTTGGGGCCCGACTCGCCCATTGCGCAGATTATCAACCAGACCCAACAGCTGAAGGAGGAACCTGTAAACGGTTTGGACGAGGGGCAGTAGGGCGCTGGGAGCAGCTGGAAGAAAACCAGACCAGGTCGCCGCCCAGCCGTGACGACTGGTACCAAAGCGACAGCTTGATGGTTTTGCGCTCACCGCTGTCGGAAACCTCGGCAACGGTGCCCTGCCGGGTTTGGCACAGGGCAGTGATGGTGACCCAGTGCCAGCTTTCCAGGTTGGTCAGCCGGCCCCGTGACCGGTTCAAGAAAGCAACCGGGCTGTTTTGTTCAAGCCCGTCCTTGATAAAAGCCAGACAGCTGTCCCATGGTGGCCGTTTGCTTGTGGCAGCCGGAACCAGAAAGACATGTGGCTCTAAAAACAGCTGGTGGCTGCTGGCCAAAGCCAGGACGCCATCCAGCAACCGGTCCGCCTTGTGGACACCGCGGGCGTCAGGGGTGACAAAACCCCACAGCTGCTGCATCCAGGGGACAAATGTGTCATAATGGAGGGGCTGTGACGGAAGCAGGCTGGCAGCCTGCGGGCAGGTCTGGGCCAGGTAAGCCAGCAGCGTGGCCGCTGTGGTGGGACCACAACCAGATTGCCGTTGCCAGCGGGACGCATACCAGGTCTGGTCACCGCCGAAAGCGGGAGGGTGGCCGCCCGGCCTTGTGATCAGAAGCAGCTGGGGAGCTCGCAGCTGTGCGACCGGCAGACAGCCGGTCTGTTTGGAATCACCCGTAACCATGGCCAGATCCTTTCGACTGAAGTGGGATCAGTATACAGGAAAAGAGCGCCAGCTGTCGATGAAACGTCTTTTTTTTGCCCTGACCTTTGACCAAAGCATGACCGGTCGCCTGACTAGCGTCATGGACCAGATCAAGCCCTGGGTCAACCAGGCCCGGTGGACCCGGCCGCAAAACCTTCATGTGACCCTGGCTTTTCTGGGTGCCTGTGGGACCCAAACCCTTGGTCAGCTGGCAGGGCTCTTGCCCCCGCTTGCTGCTGCAACACACGCTTTTTCCGTGCAGCTGGCAGGCTGGGGACTGGGTGGCCGCCACCAAGACCTCCTGTGGGTTGGCCTGGCCGACCAGCCGGCCTTGACGGACCTGGTCAATCGGTTACGCAAAGCCTTATCAGCTGCCGGCTTGCCGGTTGACCAGCGCCCGTACTGGCCGCATGTCACCTTGGCCCGGCAGGTCGACTGGCTTGGGGACAAACCGCAGCCGCGGATCGATCAGACACCTTGCCTGATGACCCGGATGTGCCTGATGGAAAGCCTGGGTCACAAAGATCAGCCGCTCTACCAGCCGCTTATGTGCCAGACACTGCCTCTGGATGAAAGGACATCATGAAAAAACACCACCTCTTTCAACGCTTTTTGACCCTCGTACTCGTGATCCTGCTGGCTGGCACCACAAGTGGCTGCCTGTCGCACCTGGTTGACGGCTGGCCGGCAACCCATGACAACCAGACAGAAACGACACGACGCCGGCCCAGCCGGCCACAAAGCGGCAGTGGCCAAAAGGACACACAGATCCATCATGAGCCCACCTTGCTTGATCCGACCAGCAGCCAGAGCCAGGCGACTGCACAAGCCACCGAGGCACCGGAAGCGGTTTTGTATCCGGAAGACCTGGCGTCTTTTGATCGTTTGGTTGAGCAGCTCATCCGGTCCGGCCTGGAAGCAGGGGAGCAGGCTATCAACCTGGACCAGGTCTGCCAGCGCCACCTGATCACGGAAGACGTGTTTGATGAGGCCATAGACCGCATTTTTTCAATTTACACGGCTTATTTTCGCGCAACCCCCCGGCTCTTTTACCTGGACGGCTCCTTCACCTACCTCTATTCTTTCACAGGAGATGATCCGCCGCTCTTGCACAACCTGTCGCTTGAACCCAACGTCTGGCCCAGCTTTGAGGACTGGTCAGATGAACAGCTGTGGGCCATCAGTGACCAGGTTGATGCGGAGGTCAAAGACTGGGTGCGCAGCATTCGTCAGACCAGCAGCAACCCAGCTGACCAGCTGCAGGAGCTACATGACCAGATGGTGCGCTCGATTGCCTACGATGAACGGCAGCGGGAATCAACCAACCATGCGGCCAGCGCTTTGCTGGATCAGGTGGCCTTGTGCCAGGGCTACGCACAGCTTTTTCAGCTGGTCAGCCAGGCACTGGGCTTTGAAACCAGCCTGATTATCGGTGAAACAGATGGCATCGGCCATGCTTGGAACCAGGTGA
Source organism: uncultured Oscillospiraceae bacterium (assembly GCA_964465385.1). Classification (GTDB taxonomy): domain Bacteria; phylum Bacillota; class Clostridia; order Saccharofermentanales; family UBA5734; genus JAAYBY01. The sequence continues at coordinate 15,483 of CAYXIM010000007.1, read as the reverse complement.
TTCTTGACGGCCGTTCTTATCACGTGGATGTTACCCATGATGACCCGCTTCCAGATGGCGGGCCGGATGGGCCTGTCAGACACGTCCACCTGCTGCGTTCAGACGAGGTCATGCGCGAGACGCACGATTGGGATTCCCTGGCCTACCCGGCCTGTTCCCAAGACGGTGCGTTCTACTACCGCACGCAGGGTCTGGTGGCCAGAACAGAACTGGAGCTGGCTCAGCTCTTGGCGCGTTTCCTGGGTGAACAACATTGGCCTGTACGGGACACGCTCTTTTTTGAACTTTTATGGGATGGCGTTTACCCCATCGACGAGGTCGCGCTGGATGATATGTTGGAAACGGCCCTGCTTCCCTGGCTGTCTGGTACCGTGCTGTATTACCGGATCGAGCAGACCAAGCGGGTTTTGTTGATCTCACTGAGTGACACACCCTGATCAGGAAGCGTCAAACTGGCTCTGGTAGAGGGTGTGGTAGAAGCCTTTCATGGCCAGTAACGCTTGGTGGGTGCCCTGCTCAACGATGTTGCCGTCCCGTATGACCAAAATCAAGTCGGCGTTGCGGATGGTTGACAGGCGGTGGGCGATGATGAAGCTGGTTCGGCCCTCCATCAACTGATTGAGGGCTTTTTGAATCAGGCTTTCGGTCCGGGTGTCCACGGAGCTGGTGGCTTCATCCAAAATCAAAAAGGTGGGCTTGGACAGCAAGGCCCGGGCAATGGTTAAGAGTTGTTTTTGACCCTGGGAGATGTTGCTGGCTTCCTCGTTAAGGACCATCTGGTAGCCGTGCGGCAAGGTGTGGATGAAATGGTGCAGGTAGGCGGACTGGGCCGCCTCCATGACTGCCTCATCGGATGCCTGCAGGTGGCCATAACGAATGTTGTCGCAAATGGTGCCGTGGAAGAGCCAGGTGTCCTGCAAGACCATGCCAAAAAAACTGCGCAGATCAGCGCGCCGGAAGCTGCGGATGTCCCGGTTGTCCAACCGGATGGCGCCACCTTGCACATCATAAAAACGCATCAGGAGCTTGACCAGGGTTGTTTTACCGGCTCCTGTCGGGCCAACAATAGCCACCTTTTGTCCCGGCTTTATGCTGGCTGAAAAATCATGTATGACGCTTTGGTCTGCCTGGTAGCCAAACTGGACCCGATCAAAGGTGACAGCGCCTGACACGGGCTGCAAGGCCTCGGTTTGCTCAGGATCGGGGCTTTCTTCGGTTTCATCAATGAATTCAAAGACGCGTTCGGCGGCAGCCAGGGTAGACTGGAAGACGTTGGTTGCGCTGGCGATAGCTGATAAGGGGTGGGTGAAGTTGCGCATATATTGGATGAACGCCTGGATATCGCCGATGGCGATGACCCCCCTGATAGCCAGCCAGCCTCCCAGGATGCTGATGGCCACATAGCCGATGTTGCTGACAAAATGCATGATGGGCTGCATCATGCCGGACATGAACTGGGACTTCCAAGCGGATTGATGCAGGCGTTGGTTGAGGCGGTCAAAGGTTTCAATAGAAGCGGCTTCACCGTTAAATGCCTTCATGACGATATGACCACCGTACATCTCTTCGACATGACCGTTTGTCTGGCCCAGCACCTCCTGCTGCTCCCGGAAATATTTTTGTGAACGCCTGATGACAAAAGTGATCAAAACGGTGGAGATGGGGATGATCATCACTGTTGCCAAGGTCATCATCCAGTTGATGGTCAGCATCATGACCAGGACACCCAACAAGGTGGTGATGGATGTGGTGATCGAAGACAGGCCCTGGTTGAGGGTGTTGCCAACCAGGTCGACATCGTTGGTGACCCGGGACAGGATATCCCCATGGGCGTGACGGTCAAAGTAGCCGATGGGCAACCGGTTGATTTTTCGGGCGATGGATTCCCTGAATTGGTAGGTGATCTTCATGGACAGGCCCGACAGCAGGAAACCTTGCAGGTAGCCCAAGAGGGCACTGATCAGGTAGAGGACGGCCAACTGCAGCAAAAGCTGACCGATGGTCTGAAAATCGATGGCCGCACCAGGCAGCTGCTGGGCTTTGGCAACAGCTCCTTCAAAAAGAAGGGTGGTGGCCTGGCCGAGTATTTTGGGCCCCAGGATGGCAAAGACCGTGCTGCTGATGGCGAAGAGCAGGGCCAGGCCAAGGGACAGCCAGTGGGGACGGATGGTTTCCAGCAGGCGTTTGAAGGAGCGGGACAAATCCTTGGGTTTTTCACCTGGCAGGGTGGCCCGCGGTCCGCGGCCCATGGGCCGACGCATCTGGGACATCTGATGTGCCTGTGTTTGCTGCGTGCCTTGATGATCTGGTTTGCTCATGCGGGCCACTCCTCTTCGGGCAGCTGAGATGCTGCGATTTCCCGGTAAACCCGGCAGGTCTTGATCAGCTCGTCATGCTTTCCACGACCCACGATGCGCCCCTGGTCCAAGACCAGAATCTGGTGTGCCTGGCGGATGGTGGCGATACGCTGGGCCACAATGATGACCGTGACCGGGTTGAGGTCTTGTTTCAGGGCCATCCGCAGCCGGGCGTCGGTCTGGTAATCCAAAGCGGAAAAGGAATCATCAAAAATAAACAGATCGGGTTTTTTGATCAAAGCCCGGGCAATGGCCAGGCGCTGCTTTTGGCCACCGGACACATTGGTGCCTCCCTGGGCCACCGGCCGGTCCAGGCCCTGGCTGTCCTCTGAAATAAAACCCTCAGCCTGGGCCGTCCGGGCCGCCTGCCAAACGGCAGTCTCTTGTGCCTGAGGCTGGCCGTAGGTGATGTTGTCACGGACGGACCCGGAAAAGAGGATGCCCTGCTGGGGGACATAGCCAATGCGATCGCGCAGGCTTTTCTGGGAGACAGCACGCACATCGACCCCGTTGACCAGGATGCGCCCCCGGGTGACGTCATAAAAACGCGGGATCAGGTTGACCAGCGTTGACTTGCCACAACCGGTGCTGCCAATGATGGCAGTGGTCTGCCCCGGTTCAGCCGTGAAAGACACATCACATAAAACCGGCTCAACCGCATCTGGATAGGCGAAAGAAACCTGGTCAAAGACGACCCGGCCGCGTTGGTTCTCCACAAAGGCCTGGGGCTGGTCCGGATCCTGAATGGTCAAAGGCATGTCCAGCACCTCGACGATACGCTGGGCGGAAACACCGGCCCGCGGCAGCAGGATGAAGACAGCAGACACCATCAAGAAACTCATGATGATTTGCATGGTGTACTGGATGAAAGCCATGATGTCTCCCACCTGCATGTGGCCCAGGTCGACCTGGCGGCTGCCCACCCAAACCACAAAGATACCTGTCACGTTCATCAGCAGCGTCATGACCGGCATGGCGGCAGCCATCAGGCGGTTGACAAACAGGCTGACCCGGGTGAGGTCCTGATTGGCGGCCTCAAAACGGGCTTCCTCATGTGCCTGGGTGTTGAAAGCACGGATGACCAGCAGACCGGACAAGAATTCGCGGGTGACCAGGTTTAAGCGGTCGACCAGTTTCTGGACACGCTTAAAACGAGGAACCGCCAAGAAGTAGAGCAAGGTGACCAGCAGGAGCAGGATAGAGACGACCACAACCACAATCCAGATCATGGAGGTGTTGGTTTGAACCGCCTTGATGATGCCGCCAATACCCATAATGGGTGCAAAAATCAACATGCGCATGAGCATGACAATGGCGGTCTGCACCTGCTGGATGTCGTTGGTGGTTCGTGTGATCAACGAGGCCGTTGAAAAACGGTCAAATTCAGCGCTGGAAAAAGATTCTATGTGGGTGAAGACATCCAGGCGCAGGTCCCGGGCCACACCTGCTGCCAGCCTGGCTGAGAAAAAACCCACAAACACAGCAGCCAGGGCGCCAACCAGGGCGATCAGCAGCATGAAGCCACCGGTGGTCAGAATGGTTTGCCGTTGCAGACCTGTCAGGTCCAGGCCGATGGTCCGGTATTCCAAAAGCAAGCGGTTGATGATGGCTTGATCAGCAGGTCGGTCTTGATCCATAGAGGGACCGGCTCCAGCTTGTGGTCCCGATACCCAATGAGCCAGTGCCTGCTTGAAGGAGGCCAGGGCAGGGTCAGACCAGGCAAGGTCCGTTCTTTTTTCAAAAAGCACTTCTTGTTCAGCCAGGGGATAGCGGTCGATGACCGCTTGGCGCTCTTGTTCAGTCAGTTCTGACACATCAAGGCGCTGATAGGCGCTGGCCACATCCGAACGGGCCGCATCCGGCAACAGGTCAAGCAATTGGTCCAAAGAAGTGGCACGCAAAACCGTCGGGATGGGATCGCGGACACCGGATTGCTGGATGCCGATGTTGACGATCCGGCTCATGTAATCAGGCAGGGTCAGGTTGGCCAGTGCCTGGACAAAAAGCAAAACAATGATGGTGACCATGAAAACAACATAGGGGCGCAGATAACGGGAAAGTTTTACCATGCACGGTCCTCCGGAGCCCAGCCAACCTCACTTAGGCGGTCGCCTTTTTGATAACACAGGTGTACGCAAGGTTGGCCCCCTGCGTACACCTGGCTTGTGTGTGAAACAACCTGCTTTTAAAGATACTCTTCTTCGAAACGCAGGGCTTTCAAAGCAGACCGGAAAGCCGTTTGCTCTTCAGGGCTGAAGCGTTTGCTGGGATAAACGGAGTAGCCGCAATCGATGCCGATCATCTGCAACGCATCCTTGAGGCCCACGCCCACGCCGAAGTCCAGCAGGAGCTCTATGACTTTGTTGGCTTTAAACTGGGTGGCGCGTGCCGTTTCCAGGTCGCCAGACTGGTAGCTGGTGTAGATTTTCTGGAAGAGCTTGGGCATGATGTTGTAGGTGGCGCCGATGCCGCCGTCTGCCCCCATCATCAGCCCACACAAGAGTGTCTCATCGGGCCCGTTGATGACGTTGATGTTGCCACCGCGCAGTTCCTTGATCCGGTGCATGGTGAAGTAGTTGTAATCAGTCCATTTGAGGCCAATCATGTTGGGCACGGCCATCATCCGGTCCACCATATCCCAGGTGATCTGGGTGCCTGACAGCGGAGAGGCGTACATGAGGACGGGCAGGCCTGACGCTTCCGACAGAGCCATGTAATACTGCTTGATTTCTTTCTCCCCGTAGTGGAAAAAGAAAGGCGGCACAGATGAGATGGCATCCAGGCCGATTGCCCCGGCATGCTTGGCCAGGCGGACCGCGGAAACCAGGTCTACGGCGCCCACATGTGAAATCAAGTGGCCGCGATCGCCGACGTGTTCTTTGGCCAGTTCTGCCAGCCGCATGCGGTCTTCAACTTGAACAACCGGCCCTTCGCCGGTTGCACCGCACAGGTAAAAACCTGTGAACCCTTCATCCAAATGCCAGTCCATGAGGCGGCGGGCGCTGTCTTCCATCAAGTGGCCATCGGCATCAATGGGTGTGATCAGGGCACTCATGATCCCTTTGAAGCGAACGTTCGTTTGTTCCATGCTTTCAATCTCCTCTTGAGCATGAGGGCCGGCCGTACGGCCGGCCCCACGGTTTTTGTTAGCGGTCCAGATAGGCCCGTGCCTGCTTGACCAGCTCTGCTTCTGTGAAACCAAATTTTTCATACAACACATCACCGGGTGCCGATGCACCATAGCGGTTCATACCGATCACGGTGCCATCCAGGCCCACGTAGCGGTACCAGGGCATGGATACGCCGGCTTCGACGGCCATCCGCTTGCGCATGGCCTGCGGCAGAACGGATTCACGGTAGGCGTCAGACTGGCGCTCAAAGACTTCCATGCTGGGCATGGAAACCACACGCACACCGATGCCTTCAGCTTTGAGCGTCTGGGCAGCTTTCATGGCCAGTTCGACTTCTGACCCGCTGGCCAGCATGATCAGGTCGATCGTTTCCGCATCTTCGAGCACGTAAGCACCTTTTAAGGCTTCTGGGCCGGTTTTTTCAAAGGTGGGCAGGTTCTGGCGGCTGAGCACCATGCAGGTTGGGCCATCACTCTGGAGGGCATAGGCGTAAGCCGCAGCTGTCTCTTTGCCATCTGCCGGCCGGTAAACGGTCACGTTGGGCATGGCGCGCAAGGCTGCCAGGTGCTCAACAGGTTCATGGGTGGGGCCATCTTCGCCAACACCGATGCTGTCATGGGTCAAAACGTAAATCACCGGCAGGTTCTGAAGGGCACTCATGCGCAGGGCCGCTTTGAGGTAGTCGCTGAAAACGAAGAAGGTGGCGCAGTAGGGGCGCAGGCCACCATACAGGGCCATGCCGTTGGCTGCGGCCGCCATGGCGTGCTCGCGGACGCCAAAATGGATGTTGGCACCCTGGTAGTGGTCGGCTGAAAACCAGCCGGACTGGTCCAGGACAGTTTTGGTGGAGGGAGCCAGGTCTGCGCTGCCGCCAATCAGGTTGGGCAAGCGGTCATACAGGCGGTTGAGGCAAACGCCGCTGGTGGAACGGGTGGCCTGGGAACCCTCAAAAGCCCAGTAGGCCTCGTCATTTAACAGATCAGGCAGCTCCATGTCCAAGCAGCGCTTGAGTTCTGCTGCTTTGTCGGGGAAGGCCTGTTGGTAACCTTCCCACAAGCGGGTCCAGGCGGCCTGGACGGCAGCTTTTTCATTTGAAACTGCTTTGAGGTAGTCGTAAAGTTCAGCCGGGACATCGAACGGTTCCTCGCCGGGCCAGTTCAATGCCGCCCTGGTTTTGGCCACGTTGTCAGCACCCAGTGGTGCACCATGTGTGTCCGCACTGCCAACCAGAGGTGAGCCGTAGCCGATCTGGGTTTTGGCAACGATCAAGGTCGGCTTGCCGGTTTCAGCTTTGGCCGCTTGCAAAGCCCGGGCAATGGCCTGGGTGTCGTTGCCATCGTCGATGTAGAGGACCTGCCAGCCATAGGCTTCATGGCGCTTGCCCACGTCTTCGGTGAAGGCGATGTCTGTGCTGCCTTCGATGGTGATGCTGTTGTCGTCATACAGAACAATCAGCTTGTCGAGCTTGAGGGTGCCGGCCAGTGAGGCAGCCTCACTGCTGATGCCCTCCATCATGCAGCCGTCGCCGGCCAGCACATAAATGTGGTGATCGAAGAGCGGGTAATCTGCTTCGTTAAAACGGGCGGCCAGGTGGGCCTGAGCCATGGCCATGCCCACGGCCATGGAAATGCCTTGGCCGAGTGGACCGGTTGTGGCTTCAACGCCAACGGTGTGTCCGTGTTCAGGGTGACCTGGTGTCTTGCTGTCCCACTGCCTGAAGTTTTTTAAATCATCCATGGACAGGTCGTAATGGAACAGGTGCAAAAGGCTGTACAGGAGCATGGAAGCGTGGCCAGCACTGAGCACAAAGCGGTCCCGGTTGATCCATTGGGGATCATCAGGGTTAAAGTTCATGTGATGGCGCCACAGTTCATAGGTCATCGCAGCAGCGCCCATGGGCAACCCGGGGTGACCGGAATTGGCCTTTTGAATGCTCTCAACCGACAAAATGCGAATGGCATTAATAGCCAGTTGATCAAGCTGCTTGTTTTCAGTCATTTCTTTCACCTCTTCATCAGTAATCGGCAACGGATCAGACAGATTCAAAAAACGCGTTGCACTTGACATTATACACATTTTTAACCCGGATGGCATCTGGCCCGTGCGCTGGATCGGTTAGAAAAAGGAGTTGATGGTGTGCCAGACGGAAAAAAAGAGGCTGAAAAAGGATGCCTCTCGATTCAGGACCCGTGCATCCATTGCTATTATCGACCGGTCCTTTATAATAAAGGAAATCGACCAAGGGAGGCTTATGTGGTGTACCCCATTTTAGAAAAAGAAAGGCTCAGCGACAGCATCATTCGCATGGCGGTTCAAGCGCCGGCTGTTGCCCGAAAAGCCCAACCGGGCCAGTTCATCATTTTGCGCGTCCGTGAGGGTGGGGAACGCATCCCCCTGACCATCGCTGATTTTGACCGGGAGCGGGGAACCGTGACCATTATTTTCCAGGTTGTGGGAAAAACGACCCAGCTGTTGTCACAGCTGGAGCAAGGGCAGGCCATCCTTGATTTTGTTGGCCCCCTGGGCAATGCCACACAACTGTCGGGTTACAAGCGGGCGGTGGTGGTGGCTGGTGGCCTGGGCACCGCCATTGCCATACCGCAGGCCAGGGCCCTGCATGGCCTGGGTGCCCAGGTTGATGTCATCCTGGGTTTTAGAAGCAAGGACCTGATCATCCTGGAACAAACCTTCCAGGCTGTGTCGGATCGCTTATGGATCACAACTGATGATGGTTCCAATGGACGAAAGGGTTTTGTAACCGATGTCTTGAAAGCTCAGCTGGAGCAAGGCGCCCCCTACGACCTGGTGGTCGCCCTGGGGCCGCTGGTTATGATGAAAGCGGTCAGTGAGCTGACCCGCCCCTATGGCATCAAGACCATCGTCAGCCTCAACCCCGTCATGGTGGACGGAACCGGGATGTGTGGCGGCTGCCGGGTGACCGTTGGCGGCCAGACCCGTTTTGCCTGTGTGGACGGACCTGATTTTGACGGCCATGAGGTGGATTTTGATGAAGCCATCCGGCGGCAGCAGATTTTCCGCTCGGATGAACAAGCAGCTTCTGCCGGTCACCCCTGCCGGCTGACCGGAGAAAAAGCCCATGGTTAACCGCTCGAAAACAAAAGTTGACATGCCTGAACGAGACCCCAAGAGCCGGGTGCGCCATTTTCAGGAGGTGGCCCTGGGTTACACCCCCGAACAGGCTATGGAGGAGGCACGCCGCTGCTTGCAGTGCCGCCACAAACCCTGTGTGGCCGGTTGTCCTGTTCAGGTGCACATTCCTGAGTTTATTGCGCTGGTGGCGGCAGGCCATTTTCAGGAGGCATATGAGGTCATCATGGCCACCAACCGCCTGCCAGCCATCTGTGGCCGGGTCTGCCCCCAGGAGGTCCAGTGTGAGCAACGCTGTGTCCGAACCAAGCAAGGCGAATCGGTTGCCATCGGCCGTTTGGAGCGCTTTGTGGCTGACTGGGCTTTGGCCAACAGCACCTACGAGCCTCGTGAGGTGCAGGCGACCGGCCACCGGGTGGCCGTGGTTGGATCCGGCCCGGCCGGCCTGGCCTGCGCTGGAGATTTAGCTGGCCTGGGCCATGATGTGACCCTTTTTGAAGCCTTCCACGTAGCAGGCGGCGTGCTGGTCTATGGCATTCCGGAATTCAGGCTGCCCAAAGGGCTGGTGGCCCGTGAAATTGATCAGTTGCGCCAAAGCGGCGTGACCTTGATGACCAACCAGGTCATTGGGAAAACCTACACCCTTGATGATCTTTTTGAGCAAGGGTTTGAGGCCGTCTTCATCGGCAGCGGAGCCGGCCTGCCACGTTTCCTGGGCATCGAGGGCGAAAACCTTAACGGGGTCTACACAGCCAACGAATTTTTAACCCGTGTCAACCTGATGCAAGCCTATCGTTTTCCGGACGTGGATACACCGGTGGCCATGGGCCGTCAGGTGTGTGTGGTCGGCGGTGGAAACGTCGCCATGGATGCTGCCCGAAGCGCCAAACGGCTGGGTGCGCAGACTGTGACCATCCTCTATAGGCGATCAGAGGCTGAAATGCCTGCCCGGGAAGAAGAAGTGGCCCATGCCAAGGAAGAAGGCATCCGCTTTCGCACCCTGGTTAACCCAGTTCGCATGCTGGGAACCGATAGCGGCTGGGTTCGGGCGGTGACCTGTTCGACCATGACCCTGGGAGAACCAGATGCATCGGGTAGAAGGCGCCCCATTCCCCTGGCTGGGCAGGACTTTGATGTGGTGGCAGACACGGTGATCGTTGCCATCGGTCAAAGCCCCAACCCCCTGATCAAGGCCGCGACGCCACAGCTGGTCACACAGGACTGGGGTGGGATCATCGTGGATCCGGACACGCTTGAAACCAGCATTCCGGGTGTTTTCGCCGGCGGGGATGTGGTCACAGGCGCAGCAACGGTTATTCAGGCCATGGGCGCCGGGAAACAAGCGGCTGCAGCCATTCACAAACGCCTGACCCACAAGCAGGGCCAGGCGCAGCCCCCCGACGATCCACAGGGAACAGGAGGATAAGCAACATGCGTTATGTGCGGTATGAATGGGCCGATCAGGCCAGGTGGGGGCTTTTACTCAGCGATGAGCTGATCCAGCCCCTGACAGCAGCCCCTTACCTGGGCGGCCTGCCTCAGGGGGCACCGGTGCCCCTTCCCGGGGCGCGTTTGCTGGCTCCATGCGAGCCGGGCAAAATTGTCGCAGTGGGTAAAAACTACCGGGATCACATTGCTGAAATGGGCGGCCAGCCGCCCCAGACACCGATTTTGTTTCTCAAGCCCACGTCGGCTCTCATCGGACCGGGCCAGGCCATCGTTTTGCCGGACCCATCTCTGAGCAGCCGTGTTGACTTTGAAGGGGAGCTGGCGGTTGTCATCAGCCGCCGGGCCCGAAAGGTCAGCGCACAGGAAGCTGCCAGCTGTGTTTTAGGCTACACCTGCTTCAACGATGTGACGGCTCGAGACATCCAGCAGCAGGACGGCCAGTGGACCCGGGCCAAAGGCTTTGACACGTTTGCACCCCTGGGACCGCTGGTCACCGATGAGGTTGATCCGGGCGGGCTGGCCCTGCGCACACGGGTCAATGGCCAACTCAAACAAGACAGCTCAACCAGCCAGCTGATCTGGTCCGTACCGGACTTGATCGCCTTCATCTCGCAGGCGATGACCTTGATGCCGGGCGATGTCGTGGCAACGGGAACACCAGCCGGTGTGGGCCCGCTGCGGGCAGGGGATGTGGTGGACATCAGCGTGGAAGGTATCGGTGTGCTGAAAAACCCTGTTCGTTCAGAAGCGCAGTCAGATCGTTTTAGCCCGTGAGGTTTTATCATCATACATCAGGCGGTCGACCTTGCGGATAAAGGCATCAGCTGAGCCTTTTTCGCCAGGCCGGTAGAGGGCCCCGCCCAGGCTGATCGAGAGGGTGTAGGGCTGATCAGGCCGCTGCAGGCGGGCTTCAAAGACCGACCGGATATCCTGAAGCACCCGGTCCAGTTGTGCTTGTTCGAACAGATCCATCAACAGGTAAAATTCATCGCCTCCGATGCGGGCCAGGTGGTCTTCTTCACGCACAACACTTTTAAGCAGCCTGACCGTTTCGATCAGCGCGGCATCACCCATCTGGTGGCCGAACACATCGTTGATGCGCTTGAACGAATCGAGGTCCGCAATGATGAGGGCAAAAGGCTTTTTGCCGCGGTTGATCTTACCACCAAAGACGCGGTCGAAATGCCTGCGGTTAAAGGCCCCGGTCAGTGGATCCATGTTAATGGATCTGTTTTGGATCCAGACAAACAAGATCAGGTTGCCCAAAGCCAGACATATCCAGCTCAGCGAAAGGCCGTAGACCAGGTTTTGGATGATGTTGCCAGACAAGGGAAGCAGGACAAACAAACACAGGGCGACAAAATGTTGCGGATGAAGCAAAGAACGGTTTTTAATGATCAGGATGTAGCTGGCGGCTAAAAACAGGTAGGATAAACCGACACTGACGGCAAAGAGGGGGCCGCGCTGGTAGTGGTTGCTGTCTGACAACGTGAAGAGCAGGCCACTTTTGCCGTTGAGCAAGACCAGCAAGCTGTTGAGCAGCAGGGGCAGCAGCAACCAGCGGCTGAGCTTGATCACCGACCGTTTGCTGGAAAACAGCTGGTAGTGAACGTAAATCAGCCACAGCATGGCCGGCAGGGGTGAAAACAAAAAAAGCAGGCGGTTGGTCAGGTCGTTAAAAGCAAAAGACCACAGTCCAGTCCGGCCTTCCAAGAGCCAGGCCAGCGAATCAAAAATGGCCAGCACCATGTTGACCAGCAGCAGCAGGCGGTAGAGCAGGTCAGATGAACGTTCGCGGCTGTCCTGCTGCCGGATGTTGGCAAAGAACAGGATCAAGAGCACCAAAACAGCAACCACGTTTAGGCTGATTTTTGCGTAAAGTTGTGTCCAGTCCATCAGTCATACCGGTCGGCGGATGAATCAGATCGAATCAAGGGACGGTGCATTCATTGTATCAGGTTATGAACAATAGACAAGAACATATCGGCAAAGCACCTTTTTTTCTACTTTGACAAAGCGCCTTTGCCCTTGTACAATCGGGCTGTATCATGTGTAGCTTGGCTGAGAGAAGAGAGCCGGACCGCCCTGACAGGTGTGTTCCGGTTTTTTTGACGGGGATCTGTCATGGTTGATGTCTGTATCATTGGAGGCGGTGTGATCGGTGCCGCGATCGCACGGGAATGCACACGCTACCCCTTGTCGGTGGCGCTGCTGGAACAACACCTGGACCTGGCCGAAGGGGCGACCAAAGCCAACAGCGCCATCGTGCATGCCGGCTACGATGCCAGGCCAGGCAGCCTGAAGGCCCGGTACAACCGGGACGGCCACAAGCTATTTAAAGCCTGGTGCCAGGAGCTGTCGGTGCCTTACCACATGAACGGGTCTCTGGTGGTCGGCTTTGATGACACAGACCGCCCCGCCCTGGCGCATTTGGCCGACCAGGGCCGCAAAAATGGGGTATCTGGTCTGGAACTGCTGGACAGGCAGGGCCTGCAGGCCTTGGAACCGAAGATCAACCCACAGGCGTGCTGGGCCCTTTATGCCCCGACTGCCGCCATCACCTCGCCCTATGAGCTGACACTGGAGCTGGCGGCACATGCCCTTTTAAACGGTGCCAGCATCCATTGCGACACCCACGTCCAGTCGGTCATCCGCGAAAAGAATCACTTCATCTGCCAAACCAACCAGGGCAGCTTCGCCTGCCGAACCCTGGTGAATGCGGCCGGGGTTGAAGCGGACTGGCTCAACAACCAGTTGAGTCAGGACCAGTTCGCCATCCGGCCTCGGCGTGGTGAGTACCTGATGCTGACCAAAGAAGGTGGCAGGGCCTTTCAGTCAACCCTTTTCCAACTGCCCACGGACCGGGGCAAAGGCGTCTTGATCGCGCCAACGGTTGAGCAGACGGTGCTTTTGGGGCCGACTGCTGAAGACATCGATGAGCGCCATGCCACGGTGACCAGCGCCTCAGGTTTTCGAAAGATCTTGCAGGCTGCGACCTTGTCCTGGCCAGACCTGCCGACGCAGCAGTTTTTAACGGCTTTTTCCGGCATTCGCGCCAGCAGCGACCGGGGTGATTTCATTGTTGGCCCTTCAGAAGATGTTGCCGGCCTCTTTCTGGCCTGCGGGATCGACTCACCGGGGCTGACAGCAGCGCCGGCCATCGCGCTTGACTTGGCCCAGCAGCTGGCGGTCTATTGTCAGGTTGATCCCAAACAACACATGCATCCGCCTCAAGCCAAAGCAACGCCCTTTCGTCTGATGACCCGGGCGCAGCAGCGAGAGGCGATCAGCCGTGACAGCGCCTATGGGCACATCATCTGCCGTTGTGAAGACGTGACCGAGGCGGAAGTGGTTGCCGCCATCCACCGGCCGGTCGGCGCCCGGACGGTCGACGGCATCAAGCGCCGGACCCGGGCTGGCATGGGCCGTTGCCAGGGCGGGTTTTGCCTGTCCCGTGTCATGGCCATCCTCCACCGGGAACTGGGCACGCCCATGTCGGACCTGGCCAAGTTTGGCCACAAGGCCAAGCTGGTGACTGGGGCCTGGCCCCAGACCGGGCCGGGGTCCGGCCGGCCGGAGGAGGGGACGCCATGAAACCACCACAAGAGATTGATCTGGTTATCATCGGCGGGGGACCGGCCGGTCTGGCTGCGGCGGTCAGCGCCTGGGATGCTGGCTGCCGTGACCTGCTGGTCTTGGAACGGGACGAGCGCCTGGGGGGCATCTTGCAACAGTGTATTCATCCGGGCTTTGGCTTGCAGCTCTACGGCACCTCTTTGACAGGCACCGAATATGCAGACCGCTGGATTGACCAGGTTCAGGCGCGTGCCATTGCGGTTCAGTGCCAGACCACCGTCTTGTCACTGACGGCAGATCGCCAGCTGTATGTGGTCAGCCCCCACAAGGGCCTGCAGCATATTCAGGCCAAAGCAGTCATCCTGGCCATGGGTTGCCGGGAACGGACACGGGGTGCCCTGGCCATTCCGGGCAGCAACGGTTCAGGTATCCTGACAGCTGGAACAGCCCAAAGGCTGCTTAACCTGCATGGGCTCATTGTGGGGCAACGGGTGTTGATCCTGGGCTCGGGAGATATCGGTCTGATCATGGCCAGGCGCATGGCCTGTGTGGGGGCCGAGGTGGTTGCCTGCCTTGAAAAAATGCCTTTTTCCAGCGGCTTGCCCAGAAATGTGGCTCAGTGCCTGGATGACTTTGGCATCCCCCTCTTGCTTAACCACACAGTGGTTGCCATCCATGGCCAGGATCGCATTGAAGCAGTGACTGTGGCGGCAGTTGACCCCGACACAGGTGAGCCCCTCGCACACACACAAGAGCAGGTGGCCTGTGACACCTTGCTGCTGTCCGTCGGCCTGATTCCAGAAAACGAGTTGTCGCGCCAGGCCGGGGTGCGCTTGGCTGAAGAGACCGGCGGGCCGCTGGTGGACCAGGACCTGCACACGTCGGTGCCGGGCCTGTTTGCCTGCGGGAACGTCCTGCATGTCCATGACCTGGTCGATGCTGTGTCAGAAGAAGCCGGCCGGGCCGGCCGGTCTGCCGTGCGCTGGTTACAGCGCCAACAGGCAAAGGAAAATCAGGCCTTTGATGTGCTGCAAGCAGGACCCGGTGTCCGGGCGGTGGTTCCTCAGCGGATCAGCCAGCCCTTGTATCAGGACAAGGTGACATTGTTTTACAGGCCCAGCCAGGTCACCCGGCCCGCGACCGTCCGGCTGCTGGCAGATGGACAGGTGTGTTTAAGCCGGCGCAAGCAGGTGTTGACCCCTGGCCAGGAAGAAAGCCTGCTTGTCCCGGCGGACGTGTTCAGCGGCCAACAGGCTTGCTATCAGATTGAGGTGGTTGAAGGCCATGGCTGACCCTAAAGCGGCACACAACAAGCAGCTGCGCTGCATCCATTGCCCCCTGGGCTGTCTCTTGGACGTGCAAACCAACGGCGAAAACCTGGTGGTGACCGGCCACCAGTGTGCCCTGGGTGCGCGCTATGCCCGTCAGGAAACACAAGATCCACGCCGGGTGGTGACCGCCTTGGTGCGAGTGGCGGGTTTTGAGGTGCCTCTCAGCGTCAAAACCGACCGCGCCATGCCGGTCCAGCTGATTGACCCTTGTTTGAAATGGCTGGGCCGCCAGCGCTTGAACGGCACCTTCCAAGCGGGAGATCAGGTGTTTGAGAATATTTTAGGCAGCGGTGTCCATGTGGTGGCCACTCGCGCGTTACCTGAACGCCCTTGCCCGGGCCGGCCGGGCGAGGCATAATGGGGATGCGGTTCACCCAAAGGAGCATCCATGACACAAGCCTTGCTGGATACCATGATTGAGCACCCGGTGGTTGCGGCCGTCCGGGATGAAAAAGCCCTTGCCCGGGCCGTGGCGTCACCGGTGCGGGTGGTTTTTTTGCTGTCAGCCGCCATCCAAAACGCCCCGCAGCT